>CAZCDM010000058.1:0-7565 GCA_964497475.1 uncultured Planctomycetaceae bacterium | reverse complement strand
TATGCAAAAAATATCGGCCGGGGAAATAGCGTGCGTTGCCGGTCGGCCTGTGTTGGGCCAATATGCAAAAAATATCGGCCGGGGAAATAGTGATCGTTGGCTGGGCTGCTATTTTCGTCGGGTGATTTTCTTTCGCGAGGCCGCCTTGCCCTCAGCCGCCCAGAGCAACCCGTTGATGGTCATCTCCAGGACCTTGGGGTAGGTCTTGAACTCCTTGGCGGCGTGCCCCAGGGCCGAGTAGAACACCCGTCCCTTGCCCCAGCTCTTGGTCCAGATCACCGGGTGGACTACCTTATGGCCGTCGTAGTCGTACACCGTCTCAGCCAGCACGTTCACGCCCGGGTCGACCAACTGATAATACTGCTCGGAGTCATACGTCCAGCTGGTCGGGAGGCAGGCGGTGATGGGGTTGGTCGTCTCGGTGAGGTGGACCTCGTACTTGCCGACGAGCGGATGGCCGACGAACTGCCCGCCGATCATCCACTGGAAGCCCAGGCTGCCGCGGAAGGCATCGCCCGCGCCGCCGTGACAGCCAGCCACGCCCATGCCGCCGCGGACGGCCTGGTCGAGCGCCTCCCACGCCCGGGCCGGCAGCTCGCCCATCGTCCAGTGCGGAATCACCACGTCAAAGCCCTTGAGCTTCGTCTTGGTCAGGTCATTGAGATCGGTCGACATCTCGACGGTGACCTTGCGCTTCTTCAGCTCCCGCTGAAAAATCTTCGCGACGGGCTCGGGCTCGTGACCTTCCCACCCTCCGTATACGATCAATGCGTTCATGGTGGTGTCCTATTTGTACTTGGCCGGCAGGGCCTTGTTCTTCTTGATGGACTGATCGGCGAGGTCCAGAATGTGGATCGGCCGGCGGGACCACTCCGGCGTAATCACCAGCTTGCTGCCCTTGACGAGATGATCCACGACGTTCTGGTAAATGGCGTTCCAGTCGCTGGCGGTGTTCTTGCCGGTGGTGGTGACGACCTTGCCGCCGGCCTTGGGTACAATGGTCTTCCAGCCGACCTGGTCGCCGATGTACGTGCCCTTCGTGCCGGTGACTTCCATTGTGCCGCGGTCGGCCTGCTTGGCATTGGCGTCGAGCTGCGTGATGTTCAGCGAGAGCATCTGTCCCGAGGCAAAGCGGACGATGGCGGTCGCGTCGTCTTCGTTGGAATCCTTTTTCCACTTGAGTTTCGGTGCCCAGAAGCCCTTGTGCGCGAAGGCGGAGACTTCGGTGATATCCGAGTCGATCAGCTGCAGGGCGTATTCCAGCAGGTGTACGCCCCAGTCGTACAAAATGCCGCCGGAGATCGACTTGCTCGACCGCCACCAGTCCTTCGGCTGGCCGTAGCTGCCCATGTGCACCTCGATGCGGACAATCTCGCCGATGACGCCCTTGGTTTTGATCTGCTTGAGGGCTTCGAGGATAATGCCATCCCAGTGGCGGTTGTGGTAGGTCGTCAGCACGAGCTTGCGCTTCTTCGCCTCGGCGATCATGCGGTCGCACTCGGCGGTGGTGATGGCCAGGGGCTTTTCGCAGCAGACATGGCGCCCGGCCCGGAGGCACTGCAGGGCGAGCTTGGCGTGCGTGTCGTGCGGCGTGATGATGACGATGAAGTTCGCCTCGGAGTTCTTGAGCATCGTCGCGACGGAGGTGTACGTCTCAATGCCGGGGAACTCCTCCTCGGCCGTCTTCAGCCGGGCCTTGTCCATGTCACACACCGCCGTGGGCACAGCCCCGGCCGCCTGGAGGGCGTTGAGGTGAATCCGCCCCATGTTGAATGCTCCGCCATAGCCAATCACGCCAATTTTTACGTCCGCCGGTTTCTTGTAGGTCGCCATCGGGTATTCCTTTCGTAGTCCTCGGCCGCCACGCAGCAGCCATGTGAGAGTAACCTTATCGGCCAGCACGGCGAGATTCCAAAACAATTCACGCGGCGGCCGAAGTTTCGCTCGGAACGCATCGCAGTGCTTTGCCCCCGCGCGTCGAGTCGCTACAATGGGCCCATGGCCAAGGAAGCCGACAAATCGACCGCCCTGGCGGTGCTGCGACAGTTGCGTGATGCGGGCTACCAGGCCCTCTTCGCTGGCGGGTGCGTGCGCGACATGCTCCTGGAGACGCGCCCCAAGGATTATGACATCGCCACCGACGCGACCCCCCAGCAGGTGGCCGAGCTGTTCGACCGCACGCTGATGGTCGGGGCGAAGTTCGGCGTGGCCGTCGTGCTGCTTCGCGGCCGCATGGTCGAGGTCGCCACCTTCCGCTCCGACGTCTCCTACAGCGACGGCCGCCGGCCCGACCAGGTCGTCTACTCGACGCCGCGCGACGACGCCGAGCGGCGCGACTTCACGATCAACGGGATGTTCTACGATCCGCTGGGCGAGGAGGTCATCGACTACGTCGGCGGGCGCGGCGACCTGGCTGCGGGCATCATCCGCACCATCGGCTCGCCGAAGCAGCGCTTCGCCGAGGACTACCTCCGCATGCTCCGGGCCGTGCGGTTCGCAACGAGGCTGGGCTTTCGCCTCGAGGCCGATACTGCCGCCGCCATCCGGCGCACCGCCCCGCGCATCGCGGAAATCTCCGGCGAGCGCATCGCCGATGAGATGACCCGCATGCTCGCCGAGGAAACCGCCGGGGCTGCCCTGGAGCTGATGCGCGAGCTTCGGCTGGCGCGCGAGGTCCTGCCGGAATTCTTCGCCAGCAACGACGTCTGGCCCATCGCGCTGCGTCGCGTCAACGCGGTCGCGCCGAAGAAAGACCCGATCCTCACCTTCGGGGCGCTGCTGATGAACCTCTCAGCCACAGCCATCCGCACGCTGGTTAAGCGATGGGGCGCTTCCAACGAGCTGCGCGACGCGCTGCTGTACTTCAGCACGCACCGCCATGCGTGGCGGTCGGCTGCGGAGATGAACCTCGCCTCGCTGAAGCGCATCCTGGCCGGGCCACACGTCGACCGCCTGCGGACGCTGTGGTCCGTCCGCGAGGAGATCGAAACCGCCGAGCAGACCCAGGCCCGCCGCATCGCCCGGCGGATCGGCTCGATCGACCCGAATAAAATCGCCCCCAAGCCCTACGTCACCGGGGCCGACCTCAAAACCCTCGGCCTGGACGAAGGGCCTGCCCTGGGCAAGGTCCATCGCAAGCTCTACGACCTCCAGCTCGACGAGACGCTCACCAGCCGGCGGGCCGCTCTGGCCCGGGCGGAAAAACTTGTCGCCGCCGAGCAGAAAGCCCTAGCCCGCCAGGCCCGGCAGTTCCCCGACTGTCCCGCCCCGGGCCAGCCTTGCCCCACCTGCGGTCGAAAGATGCCCCGCCGGCGATCCTGACGCCCTCGTCCCTGACTCACAGTTCGCTTGAACCGCCCGGGCAGAGGTGTATAATCGACGGATTGAAGAGTTGGCGGTGTGATTCTGCGCCGACCCTGCGGAAAGACGGTATGACCAAGCGAACACGACTCTGGGCTGTCCTGCTGATGATTCTCATCGGCCCAGGCGGGCTCTGCGCGGAGATGGTCTGGGACGGCAGCAAGTGGGTCCAGCCCAAGCCGCCCGAGCCGGGCACGGCCGCCTTCGCCCTGCAGACGATCCGCCAGCACGTCAACGACGGCGCTAACGAACAGGCTGTCGAGCTGGCCGAGGAGTTCCTCATCAAGCATGCCGACAGCCCGCTGTGCGAAGAGGCCCTCTGCCTCGCCGGCCAGGCCGCGATCAATCGCGGCCACTACTGGGACGCCTACAAGTGGTTCGAACGCCAGGTCGCCAGCTACCCCAACGGGCCGTTCTTCGAGCGGGCCCTCGACCGCGAGTTCATCATCGGCGATGCGTTCCTCAAAGGCCGCAAGCGGCGGGCGTTCAAAATCCTCCGCCTCTCAGCCATCGATGAGGGCATCGACATCCTCATGCGAATCGCCACCCACGCCCCGGGCACGGAGTTGGGCGAGCGAGCCCTGCTGCGTGTGGCGGATCATCACTTCAACCACCAGCAGTACCCCGAGGCGATCAAAGTCTACGACGAGTTCGTCAAGCAGAATCCCTCCTCCACGCGCCGCGCCTACGCCATGCTCCAGGCCGCCCGGGGCAACCTGCTGGACTACCGCGGCGTACGGTACGACGAAACGCCGCTGCTCGAAGCGGCCGAGCGGTTCCGCGTCTTCGCCCAGGCCTACCCCCGCGCCGGGCAGAAGGAAAACATCCCCGGCATCCTGGAAGACATCCGCCTTTCGCTGGCCCACAAGGTCTTCCATGCCGGCCAGTTCTACCAGCGGACCAACCACCCCCGTGCGGCGGTCTACTACTACCGCCAGGTCATCGCCCAGTATGGCGATACCCACTGGGCCGGCTCGGCCCAGGACAAGCTCGACCAGCTCACCGGCTACGAGCCCCTGGCCCCCGAGGACGCACCGGCCCCGCCGGTCGACACAGCCCCGGACCCCGTAGCGACCGACACCCCCGCCGCGGGCGATACGACATCGACCGACCAGGCCGTCGCCGACGAGCCCGACGAACCCAGGGACACCCGTCCCCAAACCATCAACCTCGAAGACCTGCCCAATCAGCCCTTCCCCACGCCCTAGAGGACGACCATGAACGATCGTACGAAACTCGCTGTGGCATGTTCGGCCCTGGCCATGCTCTGCATTCTGGCCGGGTGCGATTCCAACGCAACCCTGATGGGCTACACCGCCCAGAACCAGTACCGCACCGGCGTGCAGACCGTCGCCGTGCCCATGTGGAAACGCGGCAAGGAGGTCTACCGGCGCGACCTGGAAACCCGCCTGACCGAGGCGCTGATCAAACGCATCGAACTCGATACGCCCTACAAGGTCACGCTGAAAGACCGGGCCGACTCGATCCTCACCGGCACGATCGACCAGATCACCCAGTCGACGCTCTCGATGAACACCGATACCGGCCAGCCTCGCGAAATCCAGATCACCTTCCTGGTGACCTGGACCTGGAAAGACCTCCGCAGCGGACAGATGCTGGCCGAGCGGAAACGCTACCGCTATTCCTGCGTCTACCTGCCCAGCGATCCGTACAACGAAGACTTCTTCCGCGGCAGCGAAGATCTCATGGACCGCCTGGCCCGGCGGATCGTCGAAAGCATGGAGGCCGACTGGGGTCAGTATTGATCCCGCGCCGCAACCACGCCCCCGCTGCCGGGTTTCATACCGACCCGCCGCAGCGTGTGGCCCGCATTCCCACCGCCACAGGAACCCCTCGCTATGAGTAATCAACCGGGCAACCAACCGCCTCCGCCGCCCCGGCCTGACCCGGGCAACCAAGGTCCCCAGCCGCCCCGGCTCAACCGGAGCATCTTCGGCTGGGTGATCCTCATCGGCGTGGGCATCTTCGTGGCCACCACGCTGATGCAGCAGCTCGACGGCGAACGCAAGATCAGTATGACCGAGTTCTGGACCTACGTCGACAACGGCCAGCTCACCGGCGAGCTGAACGTCGAGTCGTCTCGCATTCGCGGGCAGGTCGCCGAAGAGGCCCTGACGAAAAAGGACCAGGCATCGAAGTTTTACGTCGACTACGACTACCGTGCCGACGAGGGCTTCCCGGCCGAGCTGGAAAAACGCCTCGACGCCGGGGCCAAGCAGACCGGCCACCGCCCGCAGATTTTCTATCCGCAGGAGGGCTGGTGGTCCGGCGTCTTGCCGCACCTGCTGCTGATGGTCGGCGTGTTCGTGCTGATCTGGTTCTTTCTGTTCCGCCGGCTCGGTGCAGCCGGGGGCGCAGGCGGAATCCTGGGCAACTTCGGGCGCAGCCGCCACCGCCTGGCCACCAAGGAACAATCCAAAGTCACCTTCGAAGACGTCGCCGGCATTGAAGAAGCCAAAGTCGAAGTCTCCGAGATCGTCGAGTTCCTTCGCGACCCGAAAAAGTTCAGCCGCCTCGGCGGCCGCGTTCCGCGGGGCGTTCTGCTGGTCGGCCTGCCGGGCTGCGGCAAGACACTGCTCGCCAGGGCCATCGCCGGCGAAGCCGAGGTCCCCTTCTTCAGCATCTCCGGCAGCGACTTCGTCGAGATGTTCGTCGGCGTCGGCGCCAGCCGCGTGCGCGACCTGTTCAAGCAGGCCAAGGACTCCAGCCCCTGCATCATCTTCCTCGACGAGATCGACGCCGTCGGCCGCAAACGCGGCATGGGCTTCAGCGGCGGCGGCCACGACGAACGCGAGCAGACCCTCAACGCCATCCTCGTCGAGATGGACGGCTTTGAGAGTTCCGATCAGGTCATCGTCATCGCCGCGACCAACCGCGCCGACGTGCTCGACCCGGCCCTGACGCGCCCGGGCCGATTCGACCGGCAGATCCAGGTGCCCCTGCCCGACCTCAAAGGCCGCGTCGAAATCCTCAAAATCTACCTCGACCGCATCGAGCTTGGCCCCGATGTCGACGTCCAGAAGCTCGCCCGCGGCACGCCGATGTTCAGCGGCGCCGACCTGGCCGCCCTGGTCAACGAGTCGGCCATCGCGGCCGCCATGGCCGGCAAGGACTTCGTCGAGCACGCCGACCTCGAAGAAGCCCGCGACAAAGTCCGCTGGGGCCGGACCCACAAAAGCCGCCTCATCGACGAGAAGGAAAAAGTCATCACCGCCTACCACGAAGCCGGCCACGCCGTCGTCCAGGAGCTGCTGGAAGACGCCGATCCGCTGCACAAGGTCAGCATCATTCCCCGCGGGCCCATGGGCGGAGCGACCTTCTCCCTGCCTGAGCGGGATCGCTACCTCTACACCCGCCGCTACTGCAAGGCCGTCCTGTCGGTCTGCCTGGCCGGGCGACTGGCCGAGGCGATGTTCTGCGACGATATCTCCAGTGGCGCCCAGAACGATATCGCGAAGGTCACCGAGCTGGCCAAGAAGATGATCCTCGACTGGGGCATGAGCGAGAAGCTCGGCATGATCAACTACACCAACGACAACAAGCAGATCATGCCCCTGGACATCTCCGGGCGGGAGTATTCCGAGGATACCGCCGAGATCATCGACGCGGAAATCCGCCAGCTCATCCGCCAGGCCGAGGACGACACCCGCAGCCTGCTCGACGCCAACAGCCAGGCCGTCGAACGCGTCGCCAAGGCGCTGATGAAGTACGAAACGCTCTCCGCCGACGACGTGCAGGATATCCTGGCCGGCAAGACGCTCGACAAGCCGACCGTCGATGACCTCCTGGCCGCCGAGCAGGAAAAAACCGACCAGCCCGCACCGGCCGATCTGCCCGAACCAGCCTCGCTGCCGCCAACGCCCGAGGAAGGTCAGTCGCCCCCGCTGCCCGAACCGGGATAACCCCGGGAACCGTTCTGCTGGATGCGGCGCGGCCGCCTTGGACCGTGGCTATGCAGGGGGCATTGGCCATGGGGCACTCGTGACCTCGCGGGGCAGGATTTTTTCCGCCGTGGGAAAATCGGTATTGACCGCTTGCCGCCATCTGCTATACTGCACGACTCGTGAAACCCGGCCTGCCGGGTAAAGCGGCCTGGGGCCGTAGCTCAATTGGTTAGAGTACCGGACTGTCGATCCGGTGGTTGCGGGTTCGAATCCCGTCGGCCTCGTGTGCCTGTCCTTTCC
>CAZCDM010000057.1:0-12873 GCA_964497475.1 uncultured Planctomycetaceae bacterium | reverse complement strand
CATAAGCCACTATAAACACTCCGGTTACGTCGCGCCACTAAAAAATGTCGCACACAGTGCAATGAGGATCATCACCAGGTTGAAGAGCATGTGGATGACGATGGGCGCGACCAGCCGTCCGCTGCGTTCGTAGTTGTAGCCGAGCACCACGCTCAGCAGCAGCAGGGCGGGGATGGCCTGGGCTCCCTGGCCGCTGTGCAGAAAGGCGAAGATGGCCGACGTGGCGAGGATGGCGCCCCACGGGCCGGCGATGCGCCGCAGCATGGACTGCAGCAGCCCGCGGAACAGCAGCTCCTCGGCCAGAGGGGCAAGGAGAACGGCCGATATGATAATCGCCGCCTGCCACGGGGCCGGGGTTTCTCTCAGCATCTCCAGCATCAAGTGCTGCTTGATGAGAGCCGGGTCGATCTGCTTGAGAATCCAGGTGGCCCCTTTCAGCAGCCCCATGCACCACGGCAGGATCGCGAGTGTTCCGATCGCGCCGCGCAGCGTATCGTACACCCAGTGACGCCCGCAGAGCCCCAAGCCGCGACGGATTCGCCCGGTAAAGCACCACCTCGCCACCAGCAGCGAGGCCGTGATCGACAGGGCCTGGCCGAGCAGCCCGATGCTGATCGTTTGCGACGCCGTGAGCTCCCTCGCGGATTCTTCGACGGCGTAGAGCAGATAGCATGCCAGCACGAACCCCGGAGCGTGTGTCAGGAAGTAGACCAGCAGGACATGGGCCGGGTTCAGCCGGTTGGGGCGCCCGGGCGTGCCGACCAGCGTGAGCTTTTCGTGATGCTTGATCCGCCGGGCCAGCCAGATCCCCGTGACGATCACGCCGACGGACAGCAGGGCGATGGTCCAGTTGGGCAGAGGTACGTCGGCCATGGTTTGGGCCGGCTGCGACGCCGGCGCGGAGGCCGGCTGCGTCGTGTCCGACTGGGCAAGGCCCGAAAGGGACGACAAGACCCCCGCGATACGATACAATGTCTCGACCATGAGCGAACTCTGCCCGCTGCCGGGCCCGTAGAAGAGCAAATCAATGGCCGAAACTATATTACAGACCATTCTCGAAACCAAGCGCAAAGAACTCTCCGCGCTGCTGGCCCGGGAGTCGCTGGATTCCCTCGCCGCGGCGGCCGGGCGGGCCGAGCCTGCGAAAGACTTTTTTGCCGCGCTGGCCAGTCCGGGCGATGCGCCGGTCCGCCTGATCGCCGAGATCAAAAAGGCCAGTCCTTCCGCCGGCGTGATCCGGGCTGACTTCGACCCGGTGGCGCTTGCGGAAACCTACGCCGCCGCCGGGGCCGACGCCCTGAGCATCCTCACCGACGAGTCCTACTTCCAGGGCTCGCTGGATTTTCTCATCGCCGTGCGCCAGGCGGTCGACCTGCCCCTGCTTCGCAAGGATTTCATCATCCACCCGGCCCAGGTCTACCAGGCCCGCGCCGCCGGGGCCGACGCGATTCTGCTGATCGCCGCGGCGCTGGGCGATAAGGACCTGGCCGAGCTGATGTGCCTGGCCGGTTCGCTCGGCATGGCGGTGCTGCTGGAGATTCACGACCAGGCCGAGCTGGATCGCTGGCAGGGGACCATCCACCCGCGCGTGGTGCGCGACGGCCCGGCCGGGCTGCGGTGGCTGCTGGGCATCAACAATCGCGACCTGCGGACGTTCACGGTCGACCTCGATACGACGCTGTCGCTTCGGCCGTTGTGCAGCGACCGGGCCGTGGTCGTCAGCGAGTCCGGCATACGGAGTCACGATGACATCCGCCGGCTGGCCGGGGCGAACATCGCGGCCGTGCTGGTCGGCGAGACGTTCATGCGGGCCGACGACGTCGGCCAGGCGGTGACCGAACTGCTCTACGGAAAGGATGCCTGAGATGCATACCCCCTCTTGCGTTGTCCGTCGTCGTGGCGCCGCGCGTGCGGCGCTGCTTCTGGCTGCTGCTTTGGTTCTTGCCGTTGCGGCGGTGGTGGTTTTTCTCCAGCCCCCAGCCTCGCCGAACGAACCGGCCTCGCCGGCCGATCATCCGCGGACTCCGGCCCAACGGGCGATGGTCCGTGCCGAGGACATGCTCTCGGCCGGTCAGACCCGGGCGGCTGTCGAACATCTTGAAGCATTCCTGGCGGCTCACCCGTCGGAGATACCGCCGCGGGCGATGCTGGCGCGGATTTACCTCGCGACGGATCAGCTCGACCCGGCCCGGAAGCATATCGACCGTGCCCTGGCCGACGATGCGGACCATCCGGCGGCGTTGTGGGTGCGTGGGCTGCTGGCCGTGACGCAGGGGCAGGACCCCGAACCGTACTTTGCCCGCGCGGCCGGGCAGGACAACGCCGGGCCGATCATTCACGCCGAGTATGGGCTGTATCTGATGGACCGGGGCCGGGCCGGGCAGGCCGAGCCGCACCTGCGCCGGGCCGTCGAGGCCGAGCTGCCCCAGGCGACGGTGTATGAAGCGCTGGCGCAGGTGGATTTTCAGGCCGGCCGGTTTGAAGAGGCCGCCGAGCTGGCCCGGCGGGCGACCGAGCTGGATGCGACCAGCCTTCGCGCGTGGGCGCTGCTGGGCGAGGCCTGTCGTCAGCAGGGGCAGCTGGACCGGGCGGCCGAGGCGCTGGAGGAGGCCGTCCGCCATGCCGGGCCCGACCAGAAGGGCGGCGTGCTGATGCAGGTGGCGCGCCTGCAGCAGTCGCGCAAGCAGTGGCCCGAGGCGGTGGCGACCTGCCGCGAGGTGATGAAACTCTCGCCTTCGCTTCGGCCGATGGCTGCATTGCGGATGGCGATCTGCCTCTACTTCGCCGAGCAATACGACGATGCCGCCGACGCGATTGCCGTGGCCCGCCGGGCCGGGCCTGACGATCCGGAAGTCAATCTCTGGTTCGAGCGCATCGACCAGGCGCGGCAGAGCGCGGCCAGTAAGCCGGGCCAGTCCGACAAGCCGACCAACTGGCTGGATGCCGCCCCGCCCGAGCCGAGTCCCGCACCGTCGCCTTGACCTGCAGGGGCCTTACAGTCGCATCGCGAGAAACACCGTCGGTGGGGCCACCCGTCAGCCGGAAGGGCGCCAGCGGAATTCCAGTGCGGCTTACTCGCCCGGTGCCTGGTTGGGCAGTTGGTCGAGCATCTCCGAAGCCTGCACGGCGGGGGGCTGCTTCGTGCCACTGGCGTAATCGTGCAGCAGGTCGAGCTTCGCGCGGACCTCGCGGGCCATGCGGCTGTTGGGGTACTCGCGGATGATTTCCTCGCCGGTGGCGATGGCGTTTTTCCACTGGAAGTCGGCCGCGGCGATGGCGAACTGCACGCCGAGGTTGTGGAGCTTCTTCTTGAAGACGTCCCGGGCCGACTCGGCCAGGGCGGCTCCCTCCTCGGGCGTGAGGTAGTGGTCGAGCTCTTTGAGCAGCTCGATGGACCGCTCGACATCGTTGATCTTGACGGCCTGGCTGTACTCGCGGAGCAGGCTGCCCTTGTATTCGTTCCAGGCGGCGCGAATTTTCTGCGGCAGTGACTTGACGTCGTCGCGATCGGGGAAGATTTTCATCATGCGGCCGGCTTCGCGCTGGGCCTGCTGCCACTGACGACGGTCCAGCAAGTTCTGGATGCGTCCGATGGCCGCGTCGATTTTCTCCTGCAGGGTGGCATTCTGGGCGTTTTGGATTTCTTCCCGCAGCCGGGCCGCCTCGTCGACCATGCCGTGATCTTTCTCCAGCGTTTCCAGCAGGGCCTCGGCCGAGGCGGTATCCTGCTGCAGCAGCATGGCGTGGATCATCTCGCGGATGGCATCGAGTTCCCGGTCGCGGTAGAGCAGGCTCTTGGCGCGGTCGGAGAGGCAGGACAGCGTCGCGATGGAGTGGATGTCCTGGTTCTGGTGCTGCAGGGAGGTTTCGATGTGTTCGAGGGTGGCGTTGACGGTTTCCAGGCAGGTCTGGCTTTGTTTGAGCGAGGCCAGGATCATGACCAGCACGGCCACGTTGGCTGCGATGAGCAGCCCGGCCAGGCCCCCGGCTGCGATCAGCATCGCCGCGGCAAAGACGCCCACGTCCGGGGCGACCACCGGCAGGGCCAGGGCAGCCCCGGCTGCGCCAAGGGCAACCATAACCACCGCACCGGCCGTAAGACCAATCAGGGTTACAGCGGAACTCTTCGACAACGACGGGCACGGATCAGTCTGGGCCATGGTACGCTCCTTTTCTGGAACCTTCGTCCTCAACGTAAGTTGTAATACCCCTACTAACGTTGTATCCTGCAATTGGTGAAATGTCAATTCTCTTACCGGCCAGACCCATGCCCCACGAGCAGATGACAGAACAGCAGGTGGCCCAGTACCTCGGGATGACACGCAAGGAGGTCGTCCGCCTGGCCAGCCGAGAAAAAATTCCCTGCCGCGCTCTGGGCGACCAGAAATTCCGCTTCCGCAAGGTGGAGGTCGATCACTGGGTCTGGCAGCAGATGCATGACTTCGACCACAGCCAGCTGGCCGAGATCGAAAAGGGCGTCGGTGCGCATCACGGCTTCGAGATCGACCGCCCGCTGGTCTGCCCGCTGATTCCGGATGATGGCATCGCCATGCCGCTGGGCGCCAAAACCCGCCAGGCCGCCCTGCGGCGGCTGCTCGATCAGGCCGATTCCTGCGGGCTGATCTACGCCTACGACGAACTCCTCAACGAACTGGCCGGGCGCGAAAGCCTCTGCTCGACGGCCCTGCTGCCCGGCGTGGCCATGCCGCACCCGCGACACCCCTTGCCCTGGGACATCGCACGCAGCTTCATCATCGTCGGGCTCTGCTCGCGGGGCCTGCCCTTCGGCGCCGAGGACGGCTCGCTGACGAAACTGTTTTTCCTGCTTTGCTGCAAAGACGAACGCACCCACCTGCACGTGCTGGCCCGGCTGGTTCGCATCCTCGAACCGGGCGATACCGTCGAGAGGCTCATCGCAGCCGAGTCGCCCGAAGCCATCGCCGAACTGCTCGCCCACCGCGAGCTGGAAGTGATCGGCCATGTCCGGTAGCGCCGCGCCATTTTTCGATGACGACCTGCTCCGCCGGCTGGAGTTGTACCGCCTGGCCTGGCCGGGCCGGGCCGGGCCGGCGCCTCGCTCGCAAGGTGCGGCACGTCGGCCGATTGGCGATGGGCTGGACTTTGCCGACCACCGGCCCTACACCCCGGGCGACGACCTGCGGTTTGTAGACTGGCGTCTGGCGGCCCGGCAGGATCGGCTGCTCGTGCGACGCTTCCACACCCACAGCTCTGCCGACCTGGCTGTGCTGCTGGATACATCCGCCTCGATGGACGCCGCCGGGCCGGGGGGCTTTGACCGGGTCCGCAAGCTCGCCGCAGCCCTGGCGGCCGTGGCCGTCGGCGAGGGCCGGGCCGTGCGGGTCATGACTCTCGGGGCCGGGCTGTCGAGCCCCTGGCAGGTCGGGCCCTGCCGCGACGAGTTGCACCGCCTCTGGGCGCACCTTGCAGGGCTGAGCCCGGCAGGTCGCTGGGACGTACCCCGCTGCCTGGACGAGCTGCCCAGCCGACTGAGCGGCGCGGGCAGTTGCGTGCTGATTTCCGACGGCCTGGACATCCCGGCCGACCTGGGCGAGCTGCTGGCCGCCCTGGACCCGACCCGCCGCGATGTGACCTGGCTGTGTCCTCAGCCGAACCTCTCTGCTCAACCCGTGCCCGACGGCGCGGTCCGCCTCGTCCATGCCGAATCGGGCGAGCGGCGCGACGTGACCGTCACCCCCACGCTGCGGGCGGTGGCGCAGCGAGCGCAGCGCGAGGGTCTGGCCGAACTCGGCCGGGTCGTCCATGCCGCCGGCGGGGTCTTGATTCCTCTGGACGCCGAGGCGACAATCCGGGACCTCCTCTTTGAGGTTCTGCCGGGCCTGGGATTTTTCCAGCCCGCACCGTAGCCAATCGAACATGAAACGTCACCTGCCCGCCATTGCGTCTGTGCTGCTGGTTGTTCTGCTGCCGATGGTTTTGCTCCACGCCCTGTGGACCAACCCCGTATCGGCCGGGGAGGATGACCTTGTTTATTACTACCCCATGCGGGTGCTGACCGGCCAGAGTCTCGCCGCCGGTCGGATTCCGATGACCGATCCGCTGACGGCCATGGGCTCGCCCGTCTTGCCCGATCCGCAGGCGGCCGTGCTGAACCCGATGACCTGGCTGTTCGCTGTCCTGCCGGGCGGGTTGGCCTATTCGTTGTCGATCTTCCTGGCCTTCGCTCTGGCGGGGCTGGGCATGCTACTGTACATGCGCCGGCTGGGGTTGATTGGGCCTGCGGCTCTCGTCGGGGCCGTGGCGTTTCAGTTCAGTGGGTTCTTCATCGGCCATCGCGTGCATCTGTCGATCATCCAGACGGCCTGTTGGCTGCCGTGCCTGATCCTCGGGCTGGACATGCTCGGCCGGCGCATGGGCCGCCGCGACAGCCGATTGCCCAGCTTCTGGGGCGCGGCGATACTCGTACCGGCCGGGGTCCTGTGCATCCTCGGCGGCCATTGGCCCACCGTTTTGCAGATGGGCCTGATGGGCGGGGTCTACCTGCTGCTGCGGGTCCGACCGTTCGGCCGGGCGCTGCTGCTCGCTGCCGGCAGTGGGGTTCTGGCGGCGCTGATCTGCGCACCGCAGCTTTATGCGACCGGCCAGCTCCTCGGCGAGGTGACGCGCGGACAGATCGACTACATGACCGCCGGGGAGAACAGCTACGTTCCGTTCGCAGCCGTGCTCATGCTTATGCCGATGCTCATGGGCACACGCTCGCCGAATCTCTACCCGCAGCATTGGTGGGGGCCGTGGCATCTCTGTGAGATGCTCGGGTACGTCGGCTTGCTGACGCTCGTGCTGGCCGGCTCGGCCGTGCGCGGGCTGTGGTCGAAGCGGGACGAGCCCCTGGGGCGCCTCGTCCGCACGTGGGTGTGGATGGGGCTGTTCTGCTTCCTGCTCATGCTGGGCTACTACCTGCCGAGCTACCGGCTGTTCCATATGATTCCGGGGTTGTCGATGGTACGCTGCCCGGCGCGGATGATCCTCGGACTGGACCTGGCGTTGTGTGTGCTGGCGGCGGTTGGGCTGGACCGCGCTTTGTCCGGCGCCAAAACCCGCCTGGACTTCCAGAAGCTCATCGCCACCGGGGCCCGCTGGGTTCTGCCGATGGTCTTGTTCACCATGCTGCTGCTGGTCACGGGCCTGGCCCTGCTGTTGATGTGCCTCTGGCCGGACCACCTGCCCATGCCCTTTGTCGGCGGGGCGCGGGATGTCCTCCTGGCCGCCGGGCCATGGAACCCCGCGGTGCTCATCCCGTTGTGGATGACCGTAGCCACGGCCGGCGTGGTCGGCTGGTGGCTGGCTCGCCCGGCAAGGCGGTGGATGATTCTGCTCGTGCTGCTGATCGTCGATCTTTACCTCGTGGCGGGGTTCGTCGATGTGCCGGCGAACAATGCGAAACGCGACCCGCAGGCCTCGCCCGCCGCACAGTGGATTCGCGCGCACTCGGATCAAAACTGGACGCAATTCCGCATCTGGAGCCTGAGCGATTCGTATCATCGCCGCGGGGCGGAGATGGTCCTGCCGCGGACCAACACGCTGCACGGCCTGGCGACGATCAGCGGGTACGGGCCCTTCCAGTCGCCCATGCACGAGTGGGCGCTGGATTTCACGATCTTCGGTACGAACTCCAACTGGCGGGAGATGCTTCGTCGCGGCCGGGCACTGGACGACTTCGGCGTGCGATACATTCTCGCCGAGGCCGAGTCGCCCTTTGCAGCCTATCTTGGCATGCTTCAGCCGCCTGCTCCCGGGCAGCCGGACGCTCCGGCTGCCGATGCGTCGCTGCAATACTACCCGCTCGTCGACGCTGTCGAGCCGCTCGATGAGGAAGACCCGCCAATCCTCATATACGAGAATCCGGGGTGGAAGGCGCAGGCCCGTCCGGTGAAGATGACACCGGCGGAGCTGCTGGCCTGGCGGGAAGAACCGCCCGGGGCAGAGCGGGTTCGCCCGCGGGTCGGCATTGTCGTGCCGATGAAATGGCCCGTCGAGCAGCTGATCAAACTCACGTCCCTGCCCGGTCTGGCGATCTACGGAATGGCCGTGCTGGGGCTCGTTGCGAGAGACTGGCTGATTCGTCACGAGCAGGCCCAGCAGGCCCAGCAGGTGCAGAAGGAACAACACCCCCCGGCCGATGACGGGTTGAAGTAACACCGCGCGTGCGGCGACGTTCCCGCCACGCTGCAGGCCCGGCCGGAAGGAGTAGTCTAATGCACCGCAAAGCACACTGGATGACGTTGCTGGTTGTGGGGGTTCTTGCGGCGGTCCTGTTGGGCCCGGCTGCGGTCGAGCAGATCGCCCGAGCTGTCCAGTCTCGCACGCGGCAGCAGGAACTGGCCGAGCTGGCACGGGGCGACCGGCTCAGTCCGCTGTTCCAGGCCGTCGCCAAAGCGGTCAAGCCCTCGGTGGTCGTCGTCCGCGTCACGCAGAAGTTCGCCCTGGCCGGCAGCGACTCCGACGATGCGGCCGGGCCGACGATGGTCCCCCGACCTGGCACGCCCGAAGCCGCCGACCGCTATCGCTACACCCGCGGGCAGGGCAGTGGCGTGATCGTCGACGCCGAGCAGGGCTACATCCTGACCAACCATCACGTCGTCTGGAATGCCGACCGCGTCGAGATCATCCTCCCCGACGGGCGCGTCTACGAGACCGAGTGGATCCGCTCGGACCGCAAGACCGACGTGGCGGTCGTGAAGATCAAGGCGGACAATCTCCGGGCGGCTCGGCTGGGCGACAGTGACACCGTCGAGACCGGCCAGTGGGTTCTGGCTGTGGGGGCTCCGCTGGGCCTGCCGCAGACCGTCACGGCGGGGATTGTCTCCGGCACGGGGCGATCGACCGGCGATGGCGTGATGCTGCAGGACTTCATCCAGACCGACGCGGCGATCAACCGGGGCAATTCCGGCGGGCCGCTGGTCAATACCCGCGGCGAGGTGATCGGCATTAACACGGCGATCCTTTCCAACACCGGCATGAATGTCGGCGTGGGCATGGCGATTCCCTCGAACATGGCCCGCCACGTCATGGACCAGCTCATCGCCCACGGCAAGGTCGTTCGCGGGTTCCTCGGCGTGAGCTATCAGGAGATCGACCCGCCGCTGGCCCGGAGTTTCTCCCTGCCGCACAACCGCGGCACGCTGGTCACGGGCGTCCTGCCGGACAGCCCGGCCGAGCGGGCCGGCATTGCGGTGGAGGATTTTATCGTCGCCGTCGGCGATCAGGAGATTCGCAGCGGCAATGTCCTTCGGAATGTGGTGGCCATGATCGCACCGGGCCAGGAGGTCGGCGTGACGCTTTATCGCGACGGCCAGCGCCGGCAGGTCACGCTGACGGTCGGCACGATGCCCACCGCGCCGCAGACGCGCCCGGCCCGGCCCGACTCGCGACCGACCAGCAGGATCTACGACGTCTGCGGACTTCTCGTGCGGACGCTCTCGCCCCAGCGGGCCAGGCAGTTCGGTTACGCTCGCGAGACGCGCGGCGTACTCGTCACGGGCGTGGACCGCGGCAGCGAAGGCTGGGAGAGTGGCCTGCGGGAGGGCATGGTGATCACGCACGTGGGCGATACGCGCGTAACCGACGGCAAGGAATACGCCGCCCAGCTCGCTGCTCACGCGGGGCAAGGCGGTGTGCGGGTGCGGTTCATCACGCCCACCGGCGTGCGGCGGTATGTCTACCTGCCGATCATCGAACCTCCGGCTGAATGATCCGGCGGGATGGCTCGTTTTTTGCTGCGATTGGCTCTACAATGAACCGGCAGTCAACCGGGAGCAGACGATGAACAGCAATCAGCCCAGCCCGCTCGAGGCCCGCCGCCGGGTCCGGACCACCTTCCAGTCCGTCAGCATCCGCAAGGACGTGCCCGACGATCAGTTCCACGAGTTCTGTCCCGGCCATGCCTGGACGCCCCCCGTCAACGTCTACCAGGACCGCGAGAACATCTACGTCATTGTCGACCTCGCCGGCGTGGGCACCCAGGCCGTCGAGCTGGACTATAACGAAGGCAAGCTGACGATCTCCGGCCATCGACCCACGCCGCCCCCGCCGGACGTCCACGGCCGACTGCACGTGCATCACATGGAGATCGACCACGGCCATTTCTGCCGCGAGCTGGCCATTACCGAACCGATCAACCCCGAGGGGATCGAGGCTTTCTATCGCACCGGCCAACTGCTGGTGACCCTGCCCCTCGTGCGACGCTGAGACCAGAAAAGGACCCGCCATGACCAGGCCCGAACAAACCGGCCCGATCAAGCAGCCCATCGACGTCGAAGACGACGCCCAGCCGGTGAACCTTACTGGCCGGCGGGACGAACCCGACCGCGACGACGAGCAACTGCCCGAGGCCCTGGCCGTTCTGCCCGTCCGAAATACCGTCACCTTCCCCGGCGTGATCGTCCCCATGTCCATCCAGCGGGAAACCACCCGCCAGATGCTCGCCGAGATTCTGCCCGGCCAGAAGTTCGTCCTGGCCCTGTCGCAGAAGGACCCGGCCGTGGAAGACCCCGCCCCCGACGACCTCTACCAGACCGGCACGGTGATGGCCATTCTCAAGCTCTTCCGCATGGACGACGGCGAGCAGAGCCTCATCATTCAAGGCATCAGCCGGGCGCGGGTGGCCGACTGGAACCGCCAGGCCGACTTCCTCCAGGCCCGCATCGAGCCGCTGGTTGACTTCGTCCGCGACGATACCCGCACCGAGGCCCTGGCGGGCAAGGTCCGGCAGATGGCACGGAAGGTCATTACCCTCTCGCCGCAGATTCCCGACGAGGCCGCCGAGGTGCTCTCGACCATCGACGAGCCAGGCAGCCTGGCCGACTTCCTGGCCGCCAACGTCCAGATCGACCTGCCCGAAAAGCAGCAACTCCTCGAAGAGACCGACGTCCAGGCCCGGCTTGAATCCGTCGCCGGCTACCTCCAGAAGCAGATTGACATTCTCGAAATCCAGGACCAGATTCAGCAGAAGGTCCGCGCGAATGTCGATAAGTCGCAGCGGGAGTATTTCCTCAACGAGCAGCTCAAGGCCATCCGCAAAGAGCTCGGTCACGAGGATGACTCGGCTGTGCTCGTGGCGCAGCTTGCCGAGGCGATTGACCAGGCCCACATGCCCGAGAAGGTCCACGCCGAAGCCAGCCGCCAACTCGACCGCCTGGGGAATATCCCCTCGGCCTCGCCGGAGCACAACGTCCTGCGGACCTACCTGGAAACCCTCACCGAGCTGCCCTGGACCATTCCCGACGAGCCGGACGAGCTGGACGTCAACAAGGCCCGGGCCATCCTCGACAAGGACCATTACGACCTCGACAAGGTCAAGCGACGGATCGTCGAGTATCTCGCCGTGCGCAAGCTCGCGCCCGAATCGCACGGGCCGATCCTCTGCTTCGTCGGGCCGCCGGGCGTGGGCAAGACGTCGCTGGGCCAGTCCATCGCGCGGGCCCTGGGGCGAAGGTTCATCCGCATGAGCCTCGGCGGCGTGCGCGACGAAGCCGAACTGCGCGGCCATCGGCGCACCTACATCGGCTCGATGCCCGGCCGCATTATTCAGGAGATCCGCAAGGCCGGCTCGCGCAATGCCGTTTTCATGCTCGACGAACTCGACAAGGTCGGGGCCGACTTCCGCGGCGACCCGACCAGCGCCCTGCTGGAGATTCTCGACCCGGCCCAGAACCCCACCTTCCAGGATCACTACCTCAACATGCCCTTCGATCTGTCCAAGGTCGTCTTCATCGCCACGGCCAACGTGCTGAGTGGTATTCCCGCGCCGCTGCGAGACCGCATGGAGGTGATCTCCCTGGCTGGCTACACGCCGGACGACAAGCTGCACATCGCCCGGAAGTACCTCGTGCCTCGCCAGCGGAAAGAGAACGGTCTGACGGCCAGGCAGATCAAATTCCCCGATGCGATGCTTCGTCGCATCATCGAGCAGTACACCCGCGAGGCCGGCGTGCGCGAGCTGGAACGCCAGATCGGCTCGGTCTGCCGGTCGGTCGCGGCGCTGATCGCCACCGGCCAGGCGCGGTCGCGCACCATCAAGCCGAAGATTCTCACCGATGCACTGGGCCCGCGACTCTACGAGGACGAACTGGCCCAGCGGACCACGCAGCCGGGCGTGGCGACGGGGTTGGCCTACACGCCCGTCGGCGGGACGATCCTCTTCATCGAGGCGGCGATCTACCCCGGCCGGGGGCAGCTCCGGCTGACCGGCCAGATCGGCGATGTGATGAAGGAGTCCGCCCAGGCGGCCCTGAGCCTCGTCAAAAGCACCGCAGCCCGAGAGGGTATGGAAGTCGAGAAACTCATCCGGCAGGACATTCACATCCACGTCCCGGCCGGGGCGATACCCAAGGACGGCCCCTCGGCCGGCGTGGCGATGTTCACCGCCCTGATGAGCCTGCTGACCGAGAAACCCGTCCGTCCGGACGTGGCCATGACCGGCGAGATTACTCTGCGCGGGCTCGTGCTGCCCATCGGCGGCGTGAAGGAAAAAACCCTCGCTGCCCGCCGGGCCGGGATTACAACCGTCATCCTGCCCAAGGGCAATCAGAAGGACCTCGCCGACGTGCCGGCCGACGTCCGCGACGATCTGGAGTTCGTCTTCGTCAGCAAGGTCGACGAGTTGCGTGACATGGTGTTCCAGGTGAAAAAGACCTCCCGCAAAAAGGCGGCTCGCAAATAGGCTCCCGCAAGGTGCACCGCCTGCAAAAAGCGCAAGTAGACGAAGCCTTTGCGGCGGGGGTATAATCCCTGGCCCGAGCCCATTCTGTAGAAAGGACCCTTCATGTCATTCGACCTGGTAACCTTCGGTGAGGCGATGCTTCGTCTCAGCCCGCCCGAGCACATGCGCCTGGA
>CAZCDM010000056.1:0-12910 GCA_964497475.1 uncultured Planctomycetaceae bacterium | reverse complement strand
ACCTCATCGGCAAAGAAGGTCGAATATCTTTATTCCTGGGACGGACTACTAGTGGGACAAAATCATCGACCACTTCGACCGGATGATCGCCAACCTCAAAGATCATGACGGCGACGGGTACCTCTCCTGGCAGACGGATCGATACTCTGCCTCTCTGGTCCGCGCGATGGCCGGTCACAATCGCGGCGTGGCGACGATCAAGCCCGTCCTGCCGCGGAACATCAATATCAGAGAGGCTGCAAAAGTCACCGGCCACGATTACCTCCTCACCGCCCGCGACGCGAACACCATCGAAATCCGCGACGTCACCGAAGGCCGCGCCCTGCTCGGGTCCGTGCCCTTCGTCTCGGGCAAGAAGCTCACCGTCGCCGAGCATGTCGAGGTCATCATCACCGGCACGATCAAAGAGGGCGACGCGTTCTACGTCGAGACCACCGAGAAGCTGATGAGCGAATACCCGGTCCATCAGGGCATGGTGCTCGTGCCCATCGCCCGATTCATCGAGGTCGCCCTGACCCGACCGGCCGAGGACCCCTACCACAAAAAGGCCCGCGCCTACCTCGACCTGATCCGAAGACACTTTCTCCAAGGCAATGAGAAATACTGGCAGAACACCGGCGAGGACACCGGGGCCTTCCGCTCCAGCCCCATACCCCTCGCAGCGGTATCCCAACCGCCTCCTGCCGCACAACCAGTACCTCGCCCTGGCGCACGCGTGGCTGATCCTGGCTGACGTCACCGGCGAGGAACTCTTCGCCACCCGCGCCGAAGCCATGGCTCGAAACTTCAAACGCGCCCTGCGCGAAAAAGAGGGTTGCTATGTCTGGAACTACCACGACCGCGTCGAAGCTGGCAAGATGCTGCACAGCCGCGTCGAGGACACGTCCCACGGCCGCATCGACATCGCATTCGTTGTCGAGGCGATCCAGCGGGGGGTCGTCTTCACCGAGGCCGACGGCCAACGCTTCGCGCGAACATTGATGGACCTGATGTGGAACGGCTCGACCACCAAGCCGATGTTCGGCCGTTATATCGACACCACCACAAAGCCCGTTTTTATCGTCAACGGGTGGATCAAACTCTGCCGCTTCGACCCCCGCATCGCCGAGATCATGGCCACCGGCACGGCCCGGCAGAAACCGGGCCTGACCAGAACCCGAAACTTCATCGACATCCGCGCTGCCCTCAAGCAAAACGCCGCGCACCTGCCCGCCCATATTCCGCCGGGTTGAATGCCTGGTCTGGAAACAACAATCATGGCCTGCGGAGGTATCCCCCGTGAGAAAACAAAACGGGCCCATCCGACCGGGCATGATGGCCCGGCCGGGATGGCCGGTTTGAGGCTGGGGCGTTACGCCGTTTTACCTCGTCTTGCAAGGCCCATAATCACCGAGGCCAGGAAAACAACGAGGAAGATCCAGAAGAGTACCTGTGCGATGGTGGCGGCTCCGGCGGCGATTCCGCCAAACCCGAAAATAGCCGCTACCAAAGCGACGATGAAAAACACGATAGCCCAATACAACATGTCCAACTCCTTTCGTTTGACGCGTTCTGTTTGATCACGTCACAGTTCATTATAGACATCGCCCAATTCGCTCCACACACCTTGGCGTGGGGAATCGACGATCGGCGGTTGAGGATTTCTCCCGCTGCGTGCATAATGGGCCTTTCCCTCAAGCGAGAAATTCCATGAATGACGACCCGTTGATTGTCAGTGTATCCGGTGTGCGGGGGATGGTTGGCACGTCCCTTCCGCCGGCGGTGGCCATGGCGTTCGGCCAGGCGTTCGGCACGATGCTTTACGACCAGCCCTCCCCGGCCGGTCGCGAGCGCCGCTCCGTCGCCCTGGGGCGCGATACGCGACCCACCGGCGGGATGGTCGCCAGTGCGGTCATCGCCGGGCTGACGGCCTCTGGCGTGGACGTGACCGACCTCGGCGTGGTGACCACGCCGGGCGCGGCGCTGATGGCCAGCCGCCTCGGCTGCGACGGCGGCGTCGTCATCACCGCCAGCCACAACCCGCACCCGTATAACGGCATCAAGTTCCTCCAGCCGACGGGCCCGGCCCTGCCGGCCGAGCAGGCCAACCGCCTGCGCGCCATCTGGCAGGCCGGCGAGTTCCGCGCCGCAGCCGGGCTGGACGTCGGACGGGTCACCGCCGACGACTCGACCCACGCCACGCACATCGAGGCCGTCTGCAGCCTGGCCGACCTCGACGCCATCCGCAGCCGGCGGTTCAAGGTCGTGCTCGACTGCGTCAACGGCGCCGGCTGCATCGCCACGCCCAGGCTGCTGGAGGAACTCGGCTGCGAGGTCATCGCCCTCAACGCCGAGCCGACCGGCCTGTTCGCCCACACGCCCGAGCCCATTGAGGCCAACCTTACCGACCTGGCCGCTGCCGTCCGCGACGCCGGCGCCGATGTGGGCTTCGCCCAGGACCCCGACGCGGACCGGTTGGCCATCGTCGACGAGACGGGGCGCTTCATCGGCGAGGAGTACACCCTGGCCCTGACGGCGGCGTTCATGCTGCGACACGGCAAGGGGCCGATGGCCGTGAACCTCTCGACCAGCCGCATGATCGACGACATCGCCGAGGCCGCCGGCGTCGAGGTCATCCGCACGCCCACCGGCGAGGCCAACGTCGCCGCCGCCATGACCGCCTGCAACTGCCTCTTCGGCGGGGAGGGCAATGGGGGCATTATCGACCCGCGCGTGGTGCTGGTGCGCGACAGCTTCTCCGGCATGGCCATGGTGCTGCAGGACCTCGCCGAGACCGGCCAGACCCTCGCCCAGCGCGTCGCGGCGATACCGGCCTACCACCTGGCCAAAACCAAGCTGCCCTGTCCGGCTGAGCTGGCCCCGACCATCGCCGAGAAAACCCGCGCCCTGTACGCCGGCCGGGATGACGTCCGCTTCAACGAAGACGACGGCCTGCGGATCGACCTGCCGGACAGCTGGCTGTCGGTCCGGGCGTCGAACACCGAGCCGATCATCCGCATCTTCGCCGAGGCCCCCACCGCCGAGCAGGCCGGGCAGCTCATCGCCGGCGTCCGCGCCATCGCCGAGGATCTCATCGACGGCTGAATCGACCGCCCGACCAGCCGGCGGGCGACTAATCCTGCCGAGCGAATCTGACCGATAACAACCAAGGCGTTGTGCTGCGCGGCGTCCGTTTCGCCGGGAATCGATCCACCGCAGACGGCTACTCGGCAAGGATGCCCCATGACCGCAACGGAACTGCAACAGAACCTTCTGCCCGGGCAGGATCTTTTGACTTACGTCGGCAAACGGATACACCTCATCGGCATGGGCGGCAGCGGCATGCGCGCCCTGGCCCGGATGCTCCTGGACCGCGGCGCGGTCGTCAGCGGCTCGGACCTCGCGGCCAGTGAGTCGCTGGAGACCCTCGAAACCGAGGGCGCCATCGTCCGCATCGGCCAGAGGCCGGACAACCTCCCCCGACAATGCGAGCTGGTGGTCTACTCGGCCGCCATCGACCGGGAAAACCCCGAACTGCTGGCCGCCCACGAGAGCGGCTTTGAAGTGGTACGATATTCCGAAATGCTCGGCCGCCTGATGGACGAAAAGCTGGGCCTGGCCGTAGCGGGCACGCACGGCAAGAGCACCACTTCGGCGATGGTCGCCTACGTGCTCGACCGCGCCGGAGCCGACCCGAGCTTCATCGTCGGCGCCACAGCCGAGCAGCTCGGCGGGCCCAGCGGCGTGGGGCGCGGCAAGCACTTCGTAGCCGAGGCCTGCGAGTTCGACCGCAGCTTCCTCCACCTCCACCCGCACGTGGCGACGATCCTCAACATCGACGAAGACCACCTCGACTGCTTCCGCGACATGCACGCGATCATCGAAGCCTTCCGCGCCTTTGTCGGCGGCATCCAGCCCGGCGGCGTACTCATCGCCAACGGCGAGGACCGCCACGTCGCCGAGGCCGTCCGCGACGCCGCCTGCACGGTCGAAACGTTCGGTTTGGGCGAGAGCTGCCACTGGCGCGGCGTCATCGTCAATCCCGATCGCGGCCGCGTCCGCATGGAGATTCTTCACGACCAGCAGCACTTCGGCGAGCTGCTGGTTTCCCTGCCGGGCCTGCACAATGCCTACAACGCCCTCGCGGCCGTCGGCATTCTGTATCACGCCGGCTTGGACGCCCCAGAGATTATCGAACACCTTTCCACCTTCGCCGGCACACAGCGTCGCCTGACGCTCAAAGCCCGCGAGCGTGGCCTGACCGTCGTCGACGACTTCGCCCATCACCCCACGGAAATCCAGGCCAGCCTCCGCGCACTCCGCAGCGAGTACAAGCCGCGACGCATCCTCTGCGTCTTCCAGCCTCACCAGCACAGCCGGACCCGATTCCTGCTGAAGGATTTCGCATCGAGCTTCGCCCTGGCCGACGAGGTCATCGTGCCGGACATCTATTTCGTCCGTGACAGCGAGCAGGAAAAGGATCATATTTCATCCAAGGACCTTGTCGCCCAGATTCGCCTGCGGGGCGGCATTGCGATGTACTTCAAGAGTTTCGATCTCATTGTCCAGTACCTCCAAGGGATCTGCGAGGAAGGCGACCTCGTCGTGACCATGGGGGCTGGCTCGATATGGAACGTGGCAGATGACCTTGTTCAATGGCTTGGAAGCGACCGTTAAAACCGAAGAACCCCTGGCCGAGCATACCTGGTTCGCGTTAGGTGGTCCGGCGGAGTATTTCATCGAACCGCACAGCCCCGAGGCGTTGCAGGAGGTGGTCCGTCGCTGCCGTGAAAACGACCTGCCGATCTACGTCCTCGGCAGCGGGGCGAACCTGCTGGTGGCCGACACGGGCGTGCGCGGCGCGGTGATTCACCTGGCCAGCGAAGCCTTCTCGCAGGTGACCTTCGACGCCGCCGGCGTATCCGTCGGCGCCGGAGCCGACCTCGGCAAGCTCGTGCTGAGCTGCGTCCGCCAGGGCCGGGCCGGGCTCGAGGGGCTCACGGGCATTCCCGGCAGCGTCGGCGGCGCCGTCCGCATGAACGCCGGCGGCGCGTTCGGCGATATCGGCTCGGCCGTGCGCGACGTGACCGTCATGACCGACGAGGGCGAAATCTTCCAGCGCATGCGGGTGGACTTGGCCTTCGCCTACCGCAGCACGAACATCACATCGAAATTCATCCTCGGTGCGAGCTTCGACCTCGACGAGGACGACCCCCACCGCATTCTCAAGCAGGTCAAGCAGATCTGGATCTACAAAAAGAATACCCAGCCGCTCTCGGCGCGGAACGCGGGCTGCATCTTCAAGAACCCGCGAGGCCTCTCGGCCGGGGCCCTGATCGACAAGGCCGGGCTCAAGGGCAAGAGCGTCGGCGGGGCGAAGGTCTCGGAAAAACACGCAAATTTCATCCTCGCCGAGAAGGGCTGCACCGCCTTTGACGTGCTGCGGCTGATCGACCTGATTCGCGATGACGTTGCTCGGGAGTTCAACGTGAACCTCGAAAAGGAAATCGAAGTGTGGTAACCACCGCACCTGCCACGGAAGGCAAGCCATGATGACAGAACCCAATACCCCCGAAGCCCTGAACATTACCGTGCTGATGGGCGGGCCCAGCGATGAGCGGAAAGTCTCCCTGCTGTCCGGTGCAGCCATCGCCGATGCGCTGGAAACCCGCGGCCACGTCGTGACCCGCGCCGACATCACCCCGACCGACACCCGCGCCCTGGACCGCGATGATATCGACGTCGTCGTCATCGCCCTGCACGGGCCCTTCGGCGAGTCCGGCGAGGTCCAGCGGCTCTGCGAGCAGCGAGGCCTGCGGTACACCGGCTCGGGCCCGCGCGCCAGCCAGCTCGGCATGGACAAGGCCGCCGCCAAGCAGCTTTTCAAACGGGCCGGGCTCACCACGCCCGACTGGATGATCATCGAGAACTTCCACGACCCGAAAATGGTCCGCCAGTGGCTCGAAGAAATTCCCCCGCCGTGCGTGGTCAAACCCGTCTGCGGCGGATCAAGCCTGCACATCTCCATCTGTCGCGATGAACCCTCTCGCGATGCCGCCATCGAAGAACTTCTCGACCTCGAAGACCGCGCCATGCTCGAGCGGTTCGTCCCCGGCCGCGAGATCACCGTCGGCATCCTCGGCGAGCAGACCCTGCCGGTGATCGAAATCCTCCCCGGCCATGCGTTCTACGATTTCGAGTCCAAGTACGCCGACGACGCCGGCACGGAATACCGCTTCGACCTCGGCCTCGACCAAGCCGGCCTCGATCGCATCGCCGCCGACGCCCGCACCGCCCACCAGTGCCTCGACTGCCGCGACCTGTCCCGCGTCGACTTCGTCCTCGACAGCAACCTCACCCCACACGTTCTGGAAATCAACACGATCCCCGGGTTCACCGGCCATTCGCTCGTGCCCATGGCTGCAGCCGAAGTCGGCCTGGCCATGCCCGCCCTCTGCCAGAAACTCGTAGACCTGGCCATGGCCCGAACCCTCTGCCTTTCGTAATCGCCATGCCCCGTAAGACCAAGAAAAAATCAGCCAGCAAGTCCACGTCCCCCGCCATGCCTCTACGCCAGCGACTCAGCCAGGCGATGAAAACCAAAACCGCCCGCGTGCTGCTGATTCTGTTGATCGCCGGCAGCCTGGCCGGCGGAGGCCTGTGGGGCTTTGCCGCACTGGAAGACCACATCCGCACCCGCCGCACCGCCCAGCACAACATCCGCTACACGGTCCGGCTGGCGAACATCCCCGCGTGGGTCCCGCCGACGCTGGCCAGGCTGGTAACGCGCGAGCTGATCCCCCCGCAATCGATGGCCTTTGAAGACCCGGCCCTGTGTCGTCAGATCTTCAACCAGGCCCGCAGCGCCGCCTGGCTGGTCGACGTCGCCAGTGTCCAGCGCGTCCGCACCGGGCCCGAGACCGGGCGCGTCGACGTCGTAGCCACCTTCCGCCGGCCCATCGCGCGGGTACGCTACCAGCAGCAGAGCTGGTTCGTCGACACCCACGGCGTGATCCTCCCGCCGAGCGAAGTGCCCCGCTGGGCCGCCCGCACCGCCCCCGGCGGACCGATCCGCTACTACATCAGCGACGACGCCGTCCCGCCACGCAGCCGCGTCGTGCCGATCCACTACATCCTCATCGACGGCGTGCGTACCCCACCGCCGGGCGTGGGACACACCTGGGATGCACCAGACCTGCTGGCCGGCATTCGGCTGGTGAACCTCGTCAACCAAAAGGACTGGGCGAACCAGATCACCGTCGTCGATGTGCGAAACTTCGACCGCCGCGTGACCCGCTCCGAGCCGGAGCTTCGCATGTACGCACAGACCGGCCAGGGGCATCCGACGGACATCCGCTTCGGCCGATTCCCCCACGCCGGCGGCGGCGACTGGGTGATCTCCCCGGCCCGCAAGCTGGAGTACCTCGACCAGTACGCCGAAGATCACGGCGGGAGGCTGGCGGGCATTAACAGCTACATCGACGTGCGGTACGACGAACTCCGTGTCTCCATCCACACCTACGAAAACTGATCGCCTCGCCGGGCGGCTGTGCCCGCCCGCGGTGGGCGTCTCGCTGCTGTTCCTGCTGGCGGGCCTGGCCGCGGGGCTTTTTCCCGATGTGCTCTACTCGCCCAAGTGGTCCAACCCGGCCGGGCCTCTGCCGACGCTGGGCGCCTTGGCCGTGGCGCAAAGTGCATTCTTTCTGCTGGGCTGGCCGATCGTCCTGCTGTGGCGCAGCGAACACCGCAGCCGACTCTCGCCGCTGGGCCTGGCCGGGCAGATCGCCTGCATGATCCTCGCTTCGCTGCCGCTGTATGGGCTGGCGGCCTGGCTGGCTGACGCGCGCCCGGCCGACGTGGTCCGCACCCTGCTGGAAGTGCTCGCCCTCGTGCCGCTCGGTCTGGCCGGGGGGTTCTGGCTGACACATCGCCCAACCCGCAGCCTGGCCCTGACGGCCCTGGCGGGCCTGACGGTCGGCCTGCCGATGGCGTGGTACATCGTCTTCGACTTCCTGCCGGCCTTGCCCAGCGACTGGCTGTGGCAGCTCGCCCCGCTGCTGCGGGTCTACTCCGCCGCGACCGAGCCTGCAACCGGCCCGCTACCCCGCCCGCTGTGGACCTGGCTGATCCTCCCGGGCGTCGGCACGCTGCTGTTGATCGTCGAAGAACTCCTGCTCGGTCAGGTCCGCCGCCGCTGAGCCCACCCGCTTGCAACGCCCGGGCCCGGCTGGGTATCATGCCCGCATCGTCCCTGCCATGCTCCGCGAACTGCACATCTCGAACCTCGCCGTCATCGAAGACGCCACCGTCGAACTCACCGACGGGCTGAACGTGTTCACCGGCCAGACCGGCGCCGGCAAGAGCCTGCTCATCGGCGCCTTCGAGCTGCTGCTGGGCCTGCGATCCGGCGGGAGCGATGCCGGCGAGATGATCCGCGCCAAGGCCGAGGAGGCCCGCGTGGTGGGCCTCTTCGAGCTGAGCGATGAACAGACCGCCGAGCGGCTGAGTGAGATTTTCGATCGACCGATTCCTGCCGACGAGCCGCTGCTGATTACGCGTCGACTGTTCACCTCGGGGCGCAGCAGCGTGTCGGTCAATGGTGAGCCAGCCACGGCCGCCATGCTCCGCCAGGCCGGCGAGTTCCTCGTCGACATCCACGGCCAGACCGATCAGCAGACGCTGCTTCGCCCGTCGCACCAGCTGCGGATTCTGGACGACTTCGCCGGGGCCCGCGAGCTGCGCAGCCGTTTTGCCGCATGCTACGAAGCCCGCCGCACCCTGCGCCGCCGACGCGAAGAGCTTACCGGCTCGCAGGGCCAGCGCCGCCAGCAGATGGAGCTGTGGGAGTTTCAACTGGCCGAGATCGACCAGGCCGAGCTTACGGCCGGGGAGTTCGAGCAGGTCCAGTCGCGCTATCGCCGGCTGTCGAACATCGGGCATATCACCAGCCAGGCCAGTAATATTCTCGACGGCCTGGCCGAGCAGGACGATTCGATTCTCGACCGGCTCGGCGTGCTGAACAAGCATTTCGAAACGCTCGCCAAGCTCGACGACGAGCCGTTGGGGCCCATCGCCGCCCAGGCCGCCGAAGCCGCTGAACTGCTGCGGGATTGCTCCTTCCAGCTGGGGCGATATGTCGACGGGCTGGAACTGGACCCCGGTGAGCTGACCGAGGCCGAGCAGCGCCTCGACACGCTGAACCACCTGATCCACAAGTACGCGCCGGCCAAGCCGGGGCAGGACGCGGTTGCGGCGGTGCTGGCCTGGCGGGACCAGGTCGCCGCCGAGCTCGATGCGATGCGTCATGCCGAGGCGGACCTGGCCGAGATCGACCAGAAGGACCAGGCGCTGCTGGCCGAGCTGGCGGAGATCGGAAGCAAGCTGTCGGCCAAGCGGCAGGCGGCGGCCAAAAAACTCCGCCCGCTGATCGAAGCCGAGCTGGGCGAGCTGGGCATGGGCGAGGCGCAGTTCCAGGCCGAGCTGACCACCGTCGCGCCGGACAGCGACGAGGCAGGCCCGGCCGGGCTGGACCGCGTGGAGTTCCTCGTGCAGACCAATCCGGGCCAGGCACGCTGCCCGCTGCGGCGGATCGCCTCGGGCGGCGAGCTGTCGCGGATCATGCTGGCCGTCAAATCGATCCTCTCGGAGACCGACCGGATCAACGTGCTGGTCTTCGACGAGATCGACGCGAACATCGGCGGTCGGCTGGGCTCGGTGATCGGCCGGAAGATGCGTCGCCTTGCCGACGGCCAGGCCGGCCGACAAGTTCTGTGCATCACGCACCTGCCGCAGATCGCCGCCTGGGCGGGCCATCACCTGCGAATCGTCAAGAATGTAAGCGGCTCGGGCGATGGGCGGCAGACGCACACGACCGTCACGCCGCTGGCGGGCGAGGAGCGACTGGCCGAGCTGGCCGAGATGCTTTCCGGAAAGGACTACACCGACACGGCCCTGGCCCAGGCGCGGGAGCTGCTGGCCGGGGCGTCATAGCACCTCAGCGACGACGGCTGTGGCGTCGTCGTGCATCTCGCGGGTGCAGAGGGTTGCGGCGATCTGCTCGATCAGCCCGATGCGGCCGAGATCGATCCAAGGTTCAATGGCGCCGATGAGGTCCTCGTGTCGCTGGCCCCGCCGGCCGCAGAGGCAGTCTTCCACGCCGTCGCTGTAGATCAGCAGCCGATCGGCGGAGGTCAACTGGACAGTCTCGCGGTCGAAGGTGGCCTCGTCCATGATGCCCAGCAGCGGCCCGGAGCTTTCCAGCCAGCTCGCCTGGCCGTCGCGCAGGAGGATCGCTTTGGGGTGGCCGGCCCGGCAGTAAGTGAGTGTGCCCTCGGCTGTGTCGACGATGGCATAGAGGGCGGTGCAGAACTCGCACATCGAGAGATTCTGGCGGCAGAGGTCGGCATTGAGTTGTTCGAGGGCCTGGTCGGGCGGGATGATTTCGTATGTGTTTCCGGTAATGCGTTTGGTCTGGAGTGCCTTTTTGATGAACATCGTCAGCAGCGCCGCCGGCAGGCCGTGACCGACCGCATCGGCGACGTAAAAGCCCACGTGGGTTTCGTCGAGGCGGGTCACGTCATACATGTCGCCGCTGACGTAGCCGGCCGGGCGGTGGAACACGGCGAACCGCAGCGAGCCGACCTCGGGCAGGCGGCGGGGCATGAAGTCCTGCTGGAGGCTGCTGGCGAGGCGAAGTTCCTCATCGAGTTCTTGGCTGGACTGCTTTGCTGCTCGGGCTTGCTCGGCAAGGTTCTGGCACGCCAGCGCCGCGCTGCATGCGGTTTCGATCCGCAGGGCCAGCTCGTCAGCGGGCGTATCGCCCGGCAGGGCCAGGCAGGGCCATCCGTTGCCGCCGGTTGCACCCAGCAGCAGCGTCACGATGCCCTGCTCGCAGAGCGTCAAGGCGATCTGGCGGGCCCGGTCATCGGCGGCGTCGATGAGGGCGACCTGCGGGGGGGCGATGGACTTCTGGAGAGCCTCGCCCGGGCGGAGGACCCGCGGCGGAGCCGGGCACGCCGCGGCGAGGTTGGCCGGCAGCTCGGCCGGGCCGATCCAGATGGGAGTGATGGTCTCCAAGGTCAGTCGCTTTCGGCCGACTCGGCCGGTGGCACGCCGAACAGCTCGACGGTATCGCCGACCGCAATGCCGGCCCGGCGGATCGACCCGCCGGACAGCTCGAGGGCATATTGTGCGGGCACGTTCGAGGTATACCTCGCCCGGCCCCGGCCGTCGGGTTCGACGGTCATTTCGTACGTGTTCACGACGCGAAGGTCGGCGTCGATGAACACAATATCAATCGGAATGAGGCAGCCCTCCATCCAGAAAGTCATATTTTTCGGCTGGGGGTAGACAAAGAGCATGCCGCGGTCGATGGGGAGATGGCTTCGCCCGGCCAGGCCCTGCGTGCGTGTGCGGCGGTCCATGGCCAGCTCGACCGTCCAGGAATGCTCGCCGATTTGCACGCGGCCTTCGGTGGGGGCCGTGTCCTCGCCGCAGCCGACCAGGCAGAACGCCGCGGCCATCGCAGCCAGCAAGATGGAATGGGTTCGCAAGATCATGCGCGCAGTATACCGCCGGGCCTGGCGCGGGGGGTAGCTTAATCCTGCGGCTGGACCTGCGAGGCGACCAGCCACACGCCAGCAACGATCAGCCCCATGCCGACGATCTGCCAGAGGGTGACCCGCTCGGCAAGGACGGGCACGAAGCGGGCGGCGATGACGATGATGACCAGCCCGCCGGAAACCATCACCGGGTAGGCGGCCGAGACGGGCAGCGCGTCGAGGGCCTTGCGGTAGAACAGCACGTTGGCGGCGAACAGCGCAATGCCGATGACCGTCGCGAGGTTGAGGAAGTTCATCGCGCGGGCGACGAGCCCGGCCGACTCGGCCAGGGGCTTTTCGGTGTTCGAGCCGACCTTCAGCAGCAGGTTGGCCGTGGCGTTGAGGCAGAGCGCGACGATGAGAAACAGCCAGCCTTTCATGGCATCTCCTTGGGTTCAGATGAAATATCGGCCTTGTGGGGGTTGGGGCTCCATGCTAGTTTGGCCGATAGATAGGGCATGGAACGAGAGACTGCACATTCCGCGGGGGCAGGGCTTGGCGCGTGGCCTCGTGCGTTGCGGTGCTCGCACTGGCTGAAAAACGTCTTCGTGCTCGTGCCGATCATCTTTGCCGGCCAGTGGCTTTCAATCGAGGCGTGGTGGCGAGGCGGGCTGGCGTTTGGCACGTTCTGCCTGCTGAGCAGCGCGGTGTACCTGCTGAACGACCTGGCCGACCGCCAGGCCGACCGGCAGCACCCGACGAAGCGCTATCGACCGATCGCCTCGGGACAGATCGGCCCGGTCGCAGCGGGCCTTGCGGCGGTGGTGCTGGCCGCGGGCGGCGGAATGCTGGCCATGCTGCCGCAGGTGGTCGCCCCGATGGCCGAGCAGCCGCTGCACGGCTGGGGGCTGGTGCTCTGGGCCGGAGCGTACCTGCTGGTGAACCTGCTGTACAGCCTGTGGCTGAAGCGATATTCCATCATCGACGTCATCTGCGTGGCCAGCGGGTTCGTGCTGCGAGCCATGGCCGGGGCGGCCGCGATCGGCGTGCCGATCAGCCCGTGGCTGGTCGTCTGCACCTTCACGCTCTGCCTCTATATCGCCCTGTCGAAACGGAGGGCGGAAATCGCCCTGCTCGACGCCGAGGGCATTACCGACCGGGGCGGCCACCTCGACCTCCACGGGCCGGAACTCGACCGCATGTTGACGATCTCGGCATCGCTGGCCGTCATCACCTACGTGCTGTACTGCCTCGCGCCGCGCACGGTCGCGCAATTCGGCTCGGCCCACATGATCTGGACGATTCCCTTCGTGCTGTATGGCGTATTCCGCTACGACCGCGTCAGCCGGCGGCTGACCCGTGCCGACGTGGTGCAGGTGCTCCTGGCTGAC
>CAZCDM010000055.1:0-12915 GCA_964497475.1 uncultured Planctomycetaceae bacterium | reverse complement strand
CCCTCTACGACCTGCTCCATTGATTGGGTGTCCCAATGTTGAAGTCAGGAAGGGTAGCGGGGGATTTTCAGGCGGAGGGCGCAAAAAAAAAACCGCGAAAACGCGGGCTTGTGGTGGATTTGGGAGTATTGCGGGTCTCTCCGCGGGCTGAATCCTGCCGGTGGCTGGTCGGTCAGACGCGGGCGGCTTCGAGGCTGCGGAGGAACTCCTCGTTGCTGTCGTGCTTTTCCAGTGCGCGGAGCAGGCTGGGGACTTCCTCGTCGATGTTGAGACTCGAGAGCGTCCGCCGCAGGGCGTGGAGCTTGGGCAGCTCCCAGGGCTCGACGAGGAGCTCTTCTTTCCGTGTGCCGGAACGGGGAATGTCCAGTGCGGGCCAGATGCGTTTCTCGGCCAGTTTGCGGTCGAGTTGGAGTTCCATATTGCCCGTGCCCTTGAACTCTTCGAAGATCAGGTCGTCCATGCGGCTGCCGGTTTCGACCAGGGCGGTGGCCAGGACGGTCAGGCTGCCGCCGTTTTCGATTTTGCGGGCGCCGCCGAAGTGACGCTTGGGCGATTCCAGGGCGCGGATGTCCACGCCGCCGGTCATGGTCCGGCCCGAGCCTTCGATGCTGCGGTTGTAGGCCCGGCCCAGGCGGGTCAGGCTGTCCAGCAGGATCACGACGTCCTGGTTGGTTTCGGCCAGGCGCATCGCCCGGGCGAAGGTGAACTCGGTGACGCGGACGTGGTTGTCGACGGGCTGGTCGTTGTTGCTGGCGATGACCTCGGCCTCGGGGCATTCGCGTCGGAAGCTGGTGACTTCCTCGGGGCGTTCGTCGACAAGCAGGATGATGAGTTTGCACTCGGGATTGTTTTGGCTGATGGCGTTGGCGATCTGCTGCAGCAGGATCGTCTTGCCCGAGCGGGGCGGGGCCACGAGCAGGCCACGCTGGCCCTTGCCAACGGGGCAGATCAGGTCGAGCACGCGCATTTCCATCGGCCCGTCGGGGGTTTCCAGGCGAAGTCGCTCGTGCGGGTCGACGACGGTCTGCTCCTTGAAGGGCACGATGTCTTTGTAGTCGTCGGCGGGCTTGCCGTTGATGGTCTCGATGACGTCGAGCTTGGGGCCCGCTTTTTTCTTGTTCGGCGGCAGGGTCTTGCCCTCGACGAACACGCCCGTCTGCAGATTGTAGGTGCGGATGTAGTCTTTGCCGACGAAGGCATCGCCGGGCGTGGGGCGGTAGTTGTTGTCCTGCTGGCGGAGGAAGCCGTAGCCTTTTTCGGTTACGTCCAGCACGCCGGAGGCATCGGTGTACTGCTTTTCGGGGCGATTGGTATTGTTGTTATTGTCGCCACCGGAGTTCTTGTCGTTGTTGTTGTTCTTTTTGTCGTCGTTATTCTTTTTGTCGTCGGAACGAGCCATAATGTACAACCCTCACGTCTTGTGGTCTGTGTGGCGGTATCGCCACGGGAAGGAGAACGGGCAGACAACAGCTCCTGTGGATCCGGTGACTCCAGCCGGGAGACAGACCGAGAAAAGGGGTGCAACGTACCTCGGGGCTGAAAGCTGGGAGTCTGGGAAGGAAGAGCGTTTCCTGCCCTCGTTGTTCTATATGTAAAGGCAATACGAAGGTTTGTCTAGTCTTTTTTTCAGAAATATTCACGCTTGGGATGGGTCGGCCAGGCGGGCGATGGCTTCGGTGAGATCGACCTTGCCCTCGTAGAGAGCCCGCCCGAGGACGACCCCCGCACAGCCGATCTCGCGGCAGCGGAGAATTTCCTCGAGTTTACCGATCCCCCCCGAGGCGCTGACGGGCACGTCGGTGGCGTCGATGACTGCGCGGGTCGCTTCGAGGTTCACACCCGTCATCATGCCATCCCTGCTGATGTCGGTATAGACAATCGCTCCCAGGCCGCTGGAGTTGACGCGCCGGGCCAGGTCCACGGGCGTATCGGCCAGGACTTCCGTCCAGCCGTGGATGGCGAGTTGGCCGTCGCGGGCGTCGAGCCCCAGGGCCAGACGGTTATTGTCGATCGACTCGTCATAGAGCAGCGATTCGAACCAGGGCCAGTCCTTCAGTGCCGCCGAGCCGACCACCACACGGTCGGCCAGTTCGTCGAGCATCTGGCGGATTGTATCGGTGTTCCGCGCCCCGCCGCCAAGTTCGATGTACAGCTCGGTCTGCTCGGCGATGCGGCGGATCGGCTCGTGGTTGGTCGGCTGGCCGGTGCGGGCCGCGTCGAGGTCGACGATATGCACCCACGACGCCCCGGCGGTGACGAACTGCTCGGCGACCTCCAGCGGGTCGGCGGAGTAGGTGGTTTTCTGGTCGTACTCGCCCTGGCTGAGGCGGACGACCTGGCCGTCGAGTAAGTCAATGGCGGGGAAAAGTTCCATCATAACCTCACGAAGTTCTGGAGCATGACGTGGCCGATGTGCTGGCTTTTTTCCGGGTGGAATTGCGTGGCGAAGCAATTGCCCCGCCAGACCGCCGCGGGGAAGCGATAGCCATACTCGGCCGTGGCCGCGACGATGTCATCGCTGAACGTCACGGGGTGGTAGCTGTGGACGAAGTAGACGTAGCTCTTGGGGGGCACGTCGACGAACAGGGGGCAGTCGGGGCGGACGTCGATCTGGTTCCAGCCCATGTGGGGCACCTTCAGCCCCGCGCCGCAGCCGGTGGAGGAAAAGTCAAACTGCACGACCTTGCCGGCCATCACGCCCAGGCCGGTGTGCTCGCCATCCTCGTAGGACAGGTCGAAGAGCATCTGGTAGCCCAGGCAGATCCCCAGGAACGGGCGGTCGTCGTCGATGGCGTCGAGGACGGCATCGTGCGTGCCGGTGGTCTGCAGGGCGTCCATGGCATCGCCGAAGGCGCCCACGCCGGGCAGGACGACCTTCTCGGCGTGGGAAATCTCCAGCGGGCTGCTGGTGATCTGCGCGTTGGCGCCGCACCGCTCCAGCGCCTTTTGTACGCTGCGAAGGTTGCCCATTCCGTAATCGACGATGGCAATCATGGTCGGTCCTGTAATGCAAGACAAAGGCCCTGCCCTTGGTCGCGGGCAGGGCCTGGGGGGATGGAGCCGTTGCCGTCGGGTCAGCGCTGCTTGACGGCCATGATCTCCACGCGGCGGTTACGTGCCTTGCCCGCCCGGGTGGAGTTGCTCGCTACGGGTTTTGTTTCGCCCATGGCGATGGTTTCTATGCGTTCGGCATCGATGCCGTTGCTCCGCATGTAGCGCGTGACCGCCATGGCGCGGTTGGCCGAGAGGTCGAGGTTATCCTGCCAGAGCTTCCTGGTTTTCTTGATCGGGTCGGAGTCGGTATATCCGTAGACGCGCACGGGCAGGCCGGCGTAGTTGCTCTTGAGGTCGCGGATGACCTTGTCGAGCTTGGCCTGTCCGTTGCGGGTGAGGGTGGCCCGGCCGGAGGCGAACAGCACGTCGCTGCCGACGGAAATCTTGTCGCCGAACGGCGTGGCCGTCCAGTCCTCAGCCACGACGGTCACTTCCTCGGGCTTCTCGGCCAGCTGGGCCTGCAGCTCGGCGATGGTCTGATTCTTCTGCGAGAGGATCACGTCCTTGTCGGCCAGCTCGTTCTGCAGAGCCTGGTTTTCATTCTGGCAGGCGGCGAGCTGCTCGCGGTAGTCGTTGTTCTGCGCCTTGAGTCGGTCGTTCTGGTTGGTCAGTGCGGCGACCTGGGCGGCATCCTGCTCGCCGCAGCAGGCGGTACTCGCCAAGGCTACGCCCGTCAGCAGCAGGACCATTGGCAGTTGATTCCATTTCAGCGTCATAGCGAAACTCCTTGTACCTGTGAAAGGGTCGGATTCGGATGCAACGTGGGCATTATACCCGTTGGGCGGACCCTGTAACAGAGCCAGTCAGGATTTTTCCGGCTGGGTCGAGGGGGCCTCGGCGGCCGGGGGGTGTTTGCGATCTTTCTCGACCTGTTTGAGGCGCGATTCGAGTCGGCCTCGGCGGATGGCCTTGATGCCTTTGATGAGCATCCAGATCACCAGCACCGAAACCGCCCCCGCCACGGCGGCGACCAGCAGTGTCCCCCCGCGGCTGATATCCTTCAGGATGGCGGTGAACAGCCACAGGTCCATCTTGTTGCCCAGATTCCCGATCACGAGAATCGCCGCCAGAGTCAGAAACACCCCGGCCACTACCGTAAGAATCGTTCCCTTGGTCGTATTTAAATTCATAATGCTCTCCGTGTTGTTCGCAGCCCCGCGTCCAGGCCGGTGGGCATTGCGTTTGTGTGGTTGGTTGGGCGGCTGGCTATCGGAACAGGGCCAGATACCGGTCTATGTATTGTAGTATCGTATCGTAGCCGATCAATGCCGCAGCCGTGCCCAGGCTCAGCCACGGGCCGTAGGGCAGCTCTTTTTGCCCGCGTCGGGCCAGCAGGAACAGCGCCCAGAGCAGGCCGAAAATCGGTGCGAGGAAGAAGGCCATCACCGGCACAGCCCAGCCGGCCACGGCTCCGGCCGAGGCGAGAATGTGCACGTCGCCCAAGCCCATGGCCTCCTTGCCGAAGCCCAGCGTGCCCAGGATGCGCGTCGCCCAGATCATCCCCGCGCCGATGTAATATCCGAACACGGCCGCGAAAAACCCGTCCAGATGGATGCCTGCCTGCCCGCCGGCCAGAGCCCACAGGCCCCGCCAGGCCTCGCCGACGGCCGAAACGTGTTTGACCAGCAGGGCCGCCCCGATCGCTCCAGCGATCACGGGCAGGAGGAAGAGTAGTTCGCGGAGGACTTCGATGCGCGGGTTCACACCGCACAGCTCGGTGATGGCTACGGCCGGTGCGTTGGGTTGCTCGCCGTCAACGGTGACCTGCTGACCGGCCGGGGCGGGGCGGTACTCGGCATCGAGGAAGCTCGGCAGGATCACGCGGTACCGCAGCAGGATCAACGCGATGACGAGCCCCAGCGTTGCGCCGGTGCAGGCGGCGGCTGTGGCTTGGCTGACCCCGGGCAGCAGCGTCGCGCCCGGCGGCCAGATCGTCGCGATGAGGATTCCTGCGCCCGTGACGAACCAGCAGAGTTCCAGCGGCACCTGCCAGATGTCGATGTCGATCATCGTGCAGGCTAGCAGCCCGCACAGCAGCGTCGCGTGGGCGAGGTACATCGGCCAGGTGATCGTGAACGGGCCAATGCCCGCTCGCACGGGCCAGACGTAATAACACAGGTACAGCCCGACGAGCATGGCCGCGGTGACGGCCTCGATGAGCAGATAGCGCGGCGAGATCGCTACGCCGCAGTCGCGGCAGCGCCCTTTGAGCATGACCCAGCTCAGCAGGGGAATGTTGTGATACCAGCGGATCGCGCGCCCGCAGGCAGGACAGTGGCTGGGCGGAAAGGCGATGGATTCGTTGCGGGGCAGCCGCCAGATGACGACGTTGAGGAAGCTGCCCACGCACGCGCCGGTCGCGGCGATGAAGATGATCCAGATGGCATGCATGATCTTGGCCTGGGGTTCGGTCGGATGAGGCTACCACCGCCGGAGGGGGGGTGCAAGCACCCGGGGGCGTTACGGTTCGACCGAGGGGTCCCTCGGCGGCAGGGCGTCGCGGGGCAGGCCCTTGTGTTTGTAGAACAGCTTGACGATATTGTCCGCCATCTCGTCGGCCATCTGCCTTGAGAGCTTCTGGCCGAACTGGCTGAAGGGCCCAGACTCCTGGGCGGGAGTTTCGACGCCCTTGACCGGATAGCCACCGATGAGATCCTTCGGCCAGAGCCTGCCCTCCTTGACGCTCACGACGCGCACGGCCGTGCCGAGCTTGCCCTGCCAGATCGTCGACGTGGTTTCGTTCTTCAGTTGAAACTCCTCGATCTGCACATACAGCACCAGATCGGCGCTGAGCTTCTTGCCGATTTCCGCAATGCTCATATTGTTGAAGTCGTTGGTCGAGGCGACGAGCCTCATCAGTCGGCTGTACGAGACGGTTTGTTTCGCCAGGTCGAGCTCTTCGAGGCGTTCGTTGACTCGCTTGGTCAGGTCGTACTTGATCGGCGCGTAGTCCACCAGGTGGGCCGGGTCGTCGACCAGCACCAGAATGACCTTCTCGGCGGGCATTTCGAATTTTGCCTCGATGTCATCCGGCGGCGTCTGGGCGGCTAGCCAGCCGACCGCAGCACAGCCGGCCAGCGGAATCGAGGCGAGAATGGAAAGCATCGCCACCAGCGGCACGCCGGCCCGGCTGGGACGAAGCGAAATGGTCAGTGAGCAGATCATTCGTCCTCCGGGTACATCTCGACTTCGTGGTCGTAGAAGAACCGTACGATGGTCTGGGCGAATTCCCGCTCGGCGCCAGCCTGGACGAAGGGCAAGCTGCCGGCGGAGTAGCGGGGGCCTTTTTTGGGGAAGATGATCTCGATGGCTTCGTCGGTCTCCCAGATGGGCTCGTCGTCTTCGGCGGCGGTGCGGTAGAGGTGGGCTTCGGCGCTGATCTGTGCCTGGTAGGCGTCGATCGTGCCCGGCAGGGTCATGCGGTAGTCAATCAGCGTGATGAACAGGACATAGTCGGCTTTGAGATCCTCGCCGATGGTCCGTTTGCTGCGGGAGTCCCAGTGGAGGTTCTCGTCCTGATAGCGGGCCACCGCCAGCGGGTCAATCACGCGGACGTCCTTGATCTGGCGTTCCATCTCGCCGCGGATCCGCGTAGCGAGCGTCAGCCGGACGTTGGGGAACTCGTACTGGATGTCCTGGCTGGAATAAATCAGGATCGCCACGGTGTGTTCGGCGAGGCCTTCGTACTCGGCCTTGACTTTCTCGGTCTTCCTCGGCGTCAGAAGCCAGAGCGAATAGCCCGCCGCATCGCAGCCGACCATCAGCAGCAGCAGGAGCACCAGCCCGGTGGCGATACTTTTAAGCAGCCATTGTTTCATTGAAAATCCTTTTCATGCAGCCATCCGTGTCATCGGCCGATGGGGTATCGTCCCTCGGCCCAGCCAATCCAAACCTTCAAACCCCAGCCGATCAGCAGCAACCCGGCTGCGGCCAGGACCAGTAACCAGCCTCGGCGGATCGCGCCATCCAGCACGCCTCGGGCGGTGGCCAGCTCCCACAGCCCGGCCAGGATGCACCCGGCCGCGGCGGCCAGAAGCACCAGGCCGAACAGCTGGCTGTCCAGCGATTCGGCGAATCGCCCCCGGACCGCCCAGGCCAGGCTCGTCGTCACCCCGCAGCCCGGGCAGGGGTAGCCCGTCCGCGAGAGGAACCCGCAGGCCGGCAAGCCCAGCCCGCGATGCGAACCGATCCCCGCGCGGTTCGGTTTGGTTGTCAGGCCCACAGCCACGACCGCCAGACCCACCATCAGAACCGCCGCCCCGCGCAACCGCACGCGGCGTGGTCGTCGGCCCGGCCGGTGCGGATTGTTCTGGGACGAGGCTTTCATGGCAGGCCGGGGTGTGGTTATCGGCCTTATTTTTTTTCGGCCAGATCGGCCCATGCGGGCCACTGTTTCCCGCCGCAGGAGCGGGCAGACAGGGGATTGGTCATTGCCCCGCCCGTGCAGGCTGGTATGCTGTAGCCTCGCCGATTCGAAAGGACTCCGCATGATTACCCTCATCGCCGCACTCGACGAAGACCGCATCATCGGCCGCGATGGCACGCTGCCGTGGCACGTGCCGGGCGATTTGAAGTTCTTCCGCCGGACGACCACCGGCCATGTCGTCATCATGGGCCGGACCACCTGGCAGCACCTCGCCGAGGCGGGGTACAACACCGCCGGGCCCTACCTCGACAAGCGGGTCAACTTCGTAATCACCCGCGACCCGGCCGGGCAGGCCGCGGCGCTGGACGCGCCCCCGCATGAGACCTTCGGCCCGCACTTCGTCGACACGATCGAGCTGGCCCTCTCCACGGCTAAACGCAGGTTCCCCGAATACGCGACCGAGTTTTTCCTGTGCGGGGGCAGGCAGATCTACGAGTTGGCCCTGCGGCGAGGCCTGCCCGATCGCATGCTGCTGACGCACATCGAGGGCAAGCACATCGGCGATACGACCTTCCCACCGTTTGACGAATCGGCCTGGACGGGCCGGCAGATCGAACGGGGCGAGGGCTTTGGCGTGGTCGAATACACGCCGCGGTAAAAGCGGCGACGGCCTCGGCCGAGGGGCGGTTACTTCTCGGCTTCGATTTCCTCCGCCTGGTCCCAGGTATCCTCGCTGAGCGGCTGGGGAATGTGGAAGCGGAACTCCGCCCACGAGCCTTTCTCGCTGTCGGCGGTGATCGTCCCGCCGTGGCGGGTGATGATCCGCCAAACCGTGTATAGGCCCACGCCCGTGCCGCGGGCTTTTTTCAGCTCGCGATCTTCCAGCCGGGAGAATTTGCGGAAGAGTTTTTTGCGGTCCTTGGCCGCGAAGCCAGGCCCCTCGTTCCAGACGCGGCAGGTGAGTCCGTCGGAGCAATCGACGTCGAGGCGGATCGCGCCGCCCTTTCGGCCGTACTTGGCGGCGTTATTCAGCAGGTTCGTCAGGGCGATGCTCAGCAGGGCTGGGTCGCAGTCGATCGGGCAGGTCGCCTCGCAGTAGTTCTTCTCCAGCGTCATGCCCTTGCCAGCCAGCCAGGGCTCGAGCATTTCGACAGCCGGGTCGATGACCTCGGCGAGGATGTCCACGCCGAGGCGCGGCGAGAGCTTCAGCCCGCCGCCCTCGATTCGCGCGAGGTTGAGGTAATCGCGGATCAGCAGCAGCAGGTACTGCATGTTGTATTCCATCTTCGAGAGCTTGTCTCGCTGCTGGTCGGTCACGGGGCCGAGGTGGCCGTCACGCAGCAGTTCGAGCGTCATCACGGTCGTTGCGATGGGGCTTTTGAGTTCGTGCGTGACAAAGCTGAGGATCTCCATGTAGTCGCGATTGGCCTGGGCGAGCTTCTCGATCCGCCACGCCTTTTCGACGGCCTGGCTGAGGCGCTCGTTGATCGCCAGGTGAATCCGCACCTGGTGCGGCGTGAAACTGCCCGGCTGCCGGCTCGAGCGGAACAGCAGCCCGACGATGCGGTCCTCGACCTTCAGCGGGCAGGTCATGTTGCTGCGGACGCCCTCGGCCAGCAGGAGCTTGGCACTGTGGCTGTCGGGGTGGTGGCGGGCGTATTCTTCGAGGTCGCCGATCAGCCGACACCGCCCGGCGCGGATAACCTCCTCGAGGCTCGATCCCTGCAAATCCTCGGAATAGCCCGGCCCGAGGCGCAACGGCTCGTAGTCGGCCCGGGCTGAGTGACAAAACACCCGCTGCTGCTCGTCGTCCACAAAGGCGATGCTCACCCGGTCGCAATGGGTGATCTCGCGCGTAGCCTCGAAGAGGTACTTCAGCGTGTGGTCCAGATCGCGAGCCCCTGCAATCTTCTGGTTGACTCGCCCGAGGATTTCTATTTCCTCGGCCGAGAACTGCTCCGCCGGCAGCTCGCGGAGATATTGCAGCGTGTAGTTGGACTCGTTTTCCGCCATGGTTATTCGCCGAGGGTCATGTGGCTGGGCGGCCAGGACTGGTCGATGATCCATGGTGCGATGTACTGGGCCGCGAAGGCCTGGCTGCAGTCGGCGAAGTGCGGGTCGGCAAAATCGTCGACCATGTCCTTGGTGACCTGGACCTGGTACAGCCTGCCGAACGACCGCGAAAAGCCGGTCCGCCCGGCCGAGTTTCCATGGCCGCCGTCAACATTGCCGAACATCTGCGTGCCGACCTTCAGCAGCGCCACGTCGCGCAGGTTGTAGAAATTCACAATGCCTCGCTGCGTCCTGGACAGGGCCAGCGAGAGGTTGTAATCGGCCGAGACGCTCGCATCGAGCAGCACAATGCCGGTTACCGGCTCGGCGTTCATCTCAGCCAGCGCTTCGGCGGTAAAGACGCTCACGCCCGCGCCGCCGGATTGGCCGATGAGAAAGACCGGCCGGCCGGGGTACTGCTGGCGGTAGGCGACGATATCCTGGGCGATCTTCTGGCCCCATTCGCGGTTGCCCTTAACGTCGGTCTCGTTGACCAGCAGGTTCAAGCCGGGAATCTGCGAGCCCCACGGGTGAATCATGATGCCGCAATGGATCCCCGCCCCGATGAGCCCTTTGCGGATGTTTTTGTAGTGAAAATCCACGCCCTGAATACCGGGCAGGATGTAGATCATGCCCCGCTGTGCCTGGGGCGGCTGGGTGTAATCGGCGTTGAGCATGTCTTTGCAGCCGGCGGCGGGCAAGGCGAGCAGAAGCAGCAGAACGAAACGTTTCATGGCGATCTCCGTGAAAGGGGTGGGTGCTATCGCCTGTGATCGTACCGCGTGGGAGGTGGGGCGGCAAGGGTCTGTCAGCCCCAGATGCGCGATCAGCCTCGCAGGGCGAGTCGGCGGAACATGCGGAAATAGTCCCGCCAATTGCGTCGCTCGGCGCTGGTGGCTACGCCCGGGCGGGCGGTGTTCAGCAGCTCACGGCGGATGGCTCGCACGGCCGGGCTGGTCCAGACGCAGGCCGGGTCGTCGGTGGCGAGGTTGCCGATCACGCTGGGGGTGATCTGCGAGGCCGACATCGTGCCATCGGCGTCGATGGCCAGGCTGCGCAGGTGGGCCGTGTACCGCCCGCCGGTATCCTGGGTGAGCGTGCCGGCGAAGTGATCCTTCCACAGCCGTATTGCATGGATCGAGTTGAGAATCGGCGCGCCGTTTCGTTTCATTTCGATCAGGCGGTCAAGTGTCTGATCCAGCCGGGCCGGGTCGACGGCGAAGAGTTCTTCGCTTTCGGGCGACCACTTCATCATTGGTTGAATGTTCACGCCGGCGGCGCCGATGGCCTGGGCGTAGTCGATCACCTCGTGGATCGAATCGAGATTGTCCTTCATGATCGTCGGGCGGAGGATCACGCGGACCGATCCGCCCGAGCGGGCCAGCAGGGTTTCGATGTTCCGGCAGGTGGTCTTGAGCAGTCCGTCGAGCCCGCGGATGCGATCGTGGACGGACGGGTCCATGCTGTCGATCGAGACGTTGACGTTGAAAATCCGCACCGCCAGAAGTTGATCGATCGTTGCCTCGTCCAGCAGGTAGCCGTTGGTGGTAATGCCGTAGCTGACGCCCATGGCCCGGCAGCCTGCGAGGATGTCGAACAGGTCGTCCTTGAGCAGCGGCTCGGCCGCACAGAATTGCACATGGAAGCTCCCGGCCAGTCGGCGGAGCGACCGCAGCCCGCGCACCCACGTCGCGGCCGGTAGTTCAGTCAATGCCTTCCTTCGCCAGAGCATGCACATCAAACAGCGGGCGTTGCAGCGCGTCGTGAGCGTCGCGTAAATCTGCACCGGGCGCGTCGCGTCGATGCCCGTGGCAAGATAGAGCTGCTCGGCGAGTTTACTGCGCACGTTGGCTGCGACGAGGCGAAGCAGGCGGGATGAAAAGGTCGGCTCGTGCATGGGGGGATTGTAGGGTATGGTCGCTTCGATGTCGCGGAAGATCGTCAGCCTCTGGGGAGTCTATCGGCAGATCAGGCGGCGGGCTGCAGAATCGTCCCGCGGCCGGCGGCGCATAAAAAAAGGCGGCCGGGGGAGTCCCGACCGCTGGGCAGCATGGACTGCAACAGCCAGAAGGGCACGGTCTCCATGGCGGCCGCTGCAGAGGACAGGATGTTTTCAGCAGGAAGGCACTTTGGCGTGCTTCCAGTTCCGCTTGCGTTTGGGCGATGGGCCTGAAGCGCGGGCCGAGGCGGGGGGTGAAACGCCCTCGGCTTCGATCGCGTATCCATCGGCTGCGGGCGAGGCCGGGTCGTCCTGGCGAGCGATGGTCTCCAGCGAAGCGACCAGGCCCTTGAGTTCCTCGGCCTGGCTGGCGAGTTCCTCGGCCGAGGCGGCCATCTCCTCGGCTGAGGCGGCGTTGGCCTGGGTGACTTTGTCGATCCGCACCACCGCGGTGTTGATCTGCTCGGTGTTGCGGGCCTGGTCTTCGGTGGCTTCGGAGATCTCCTCGATCTTGCCGGTCTGGGCCTGGCTGTCGGCGGCGACGTCGTTGATGTGCGAGGCGACCTGCTCGATCTCCTGGCCGATGCGATCGAGCACACCGGCCATCTTCTGCGACTCGGCCACGCCCTGGTCGACCTGCTTCTGCGACTGCTCGATCAGCGCGGTGGTGTCGCTGGCGGCCTGGGCGCTCTTCATCGCGAGGTTGCGAACTTCCTCGGCGACAACGGCAAAGCCCTTGCCCGCATCGCCCGCCCGGGCGGCCTCGACGGCGGCGTTGAGCGCCAGCAGGCTCGTCTGAAACGCGATCGCGTCGATCGACTGGATGATCGATGCCATCTCAGCCGAGCTGGCCTTGATCGTGCCGATGACCTGCGAGACGCGGTTCATGGCGTCCTGGCCGGCCTGGCTGGACTGCCGGGCCGTGTCGGCCAGCTTGTGCGCCTCGCCGGCGGAGGCACTGTTTCGGCTGGCCATCTCGCGGGCGGCCGTTGCATTGCCCGCTGTCGTGCGGACCATCTCATGCGTCTGCTCGACGGCGGTGGACGTCTCCTCAATCGAGGCGGCCTGCTGCTCCGAGGCCGACGCCAACTGCTGGGAAAGCTCCGAGAGGTGGGCGGCGATGGAGGCGACCTGCTGGCTGACATTGCCGACGCTGCGGGCATTGCCGGTGAGGCTCTCCAGCAGCGAGCGGATCGGCCCGAGGACCTCCCGGCCGAGTCGTAACCCCAGCCAGACCAGCCCCAGCAGGCTCGCCGCGGCGAGAACCCACCCGGCCAGACCGGCCAGGCCGGCCCCCACCTGCCAGGCCCAGACGCCCGAGACCACTTGCCCCCCGGCCAGGACGCCCAGACCAAGCAGCTGCCATCGCAGCCAGCGGTGATGTTCAACGGTATTCATGGGAAACCTTTCGTGAGGGCCGGCGATTAAAAATCGTTCAGCGAGCTGTCTTCATCCTCGAAGGGGATGGCCTTCTCGGCGGCGTCCTTTGCACTGCCCTGTGAAC
>CAZCDM010000054.1:0-12952 GCA_964497475.1 uncultured Planctomycetaceae bacterium | reverse complement strand
ACCAATCGTCGTCACCAACAAAAATCAACGGACCGGTGAGAAATGCGGGCTAAGGTAATTGAGACGTTCCCGGCCGACCGGTTGCACTGGCCCATCGTCACCGAAGAGGACGAGGAGGCGATTCTGCAGGTTCTCCGCAGCGGCAAGATGTCGGCTACGGACATCACGAAGGAGTTCGAGAAGGAATACGCCGCCTGGGTCGGTGTGGACTTCGCCCTGGGCACGTGCAACGGCACGGCGGCGTTGCTGGAAGCGATGTGGGCCTGCGGCGTGGGCGCGGGCGATGAGATCATCTGTCCGTCGATGACGTACTGGGCCTCGGCCACGCCGGCGGTGCAGCTTGGCGCGACGGTGAACTTCGCGGACATCGACCCCCGAACGCTCTGCATCGACCCGGCCGACATCGAGCATCGCATCGGCCCGAAGACCAAGGCCATCGTCGTCGTGCACTACGCGGGCTACCCGTGCGACATGGACGCGATCAACGCCATCGCCTCGGCCCACAATGTCCGCGTCATCGAAGACGCCTCCCACGCCCACGGCTCGCTGTACAAGGGTCGGCCCTGCGGGTCGCTGGGCGATATCGCGGCGATGAGCATGATGGCGGGCAAGAGCTTTGCCATTGGCGAGGCGGGGATGTTGCTGACGAGCAATCGCGTGCTGTACGAGCGGGCGGTGGCCTTTGCTCACTACGAACGGACGGGCGTGGCGAGCAATTACAACCCGGCCGACGCGCAGGTCTCCGATGTCGATTTGAAAAGGTTTGCGGGCATTCCGCTGGGGGGCTGCAAGCATCGCATGAATCAGTGGTGCTCGGCGATGGGGCGCGTGCAGCTGAAGCACTACCCGGCCCGCATCGCGGAAATCGAGTCGGCGATGAACCGCTTCTGGGACTTGCTCGACGGCACGCCGGGGCCGATTGCCCATCGCCCACCGGCCGATTGTGGCAGCACGATGGGCGGGTGGTATCACGCGCGCGGGCTGTACGATGGCGAGGCGCTTGGCGGGCTGGGCCTGGCGGAGTATTGTCAGGCCGTCCAGGCCGAGGGCGTGCCCTACGCCCGGCCGGGTGCGAACCTGCCGATCCACACGCACCCCTACTTCCACGAGGCTGACGTCTTCCATCAAGGCCAGCCGACCGCGTTGGCCTTTGGGCAGCGGGACGTCCGCCAGGGGCCCGGCTCGCTGCCGGTGACCGAGCGGGTGGCTGAGTTTGCCTTCGGCGTGCCGTGGTTCAAGCACGACGAGCCGGAGCTGATCGAGAAGACCGCGGCGGCCTACCGCAAGGTGGCTCTGCAGGCGGATAAGCTGCGGTAACGCGGCCTGTCGCTATCGGCTCAACGTCGGCCGAGTTCCTGGTAGACCTCGTTGTAGTAGAGGCAGGCGTCGACGGGCGTATTGGCCGGGATGTGATTGCCCACGGCCAGGAAGAAGCCCGGGCAGTGCTTGCCGATGTCCATACACCGCTGGACCTCGGCGCGGATTTTCTCGCGGTCATTGGTCATCAGCACGCGGACGTCTGCATTGCCGATGAAGAAGTGGCTCTGGCCGTACTTCTCGGCGATGTAGGCCATGTCCGTGCAGGGTTCCATTACGAAGCCATGCACGCCCAGTTTGGCGATGTCGTCGATGAAGAGGGTATAGTCGCCGTCGCAGGTAAAGGCCACCCGCTTGCCACTGTCGAGCAACGGCTGGATCTGCCGCTTGAGATTCGGGAAGACGTACTGCCGGTACCAGTCGGGATGAACGAACGGCCCGGAGGTCCAGACGAGGTCGTCGTGGATCATCACCATGGGCACGTCGGCCTCGGCGAGAGCGTCGAAGTACTGCTGGACCCACTGCGAGTAGCGGTTGGCCATCTCGCCGAAGCGATCCGGGTCGGTCCCGGCCGCCAGCAGGAGCATGTCCCAGCCGAGCAGGTCGATCAGCCCGGAGACCATCGAGATGTAGATACCCGTCATCTGCACCGCATTGGGCGAGTGATTTTGATGAAGGGTACTTTGAAAAATTCAAATTCGGATATCGCGTAGGATTTTCGCTTTCTGGCAAAGAGCAAAAAATGGTGCATATGGGCTCATATTCCGCCGTTTTTTGCGATGCCGCCAGGGAGCGAAAAGACCAGCGAGGCCGAAAAGTGAATTTTTCAAGGTGCCCTGAAGCTTGTAGTTCTCCTCGAAACGCCGGACGGTCTCGGCCTTGTCGATCACGCCCAGGGCCTCCATCGGATCGAAGCTCAGAACATCTTCGGGAGTCTTGAAAGCACTCTCGCCAATGTCACGCTTATCCACGCCGCCGGCGGCATATTCGGCATGGCCCATGTCGGTATAGTACTCGCCGAACTCGCCCCTGCTGATGAGGATGTTCCACATGAAATCGTAATTCCACGCCTTGACAAACGCCTTGGAGGCTTCCTGCTGCTCGGCCGGGTCGCTGTCGGGGGTGACGTCGATGCCGGTGACCGTCTGGACAAGCTCCCAGTGCATATGGGCGGAATACTCGGTTCGTGGAACGCGGGGCGGTGTTTGCAGGTTCACCGCAGCCCAGCCGTCTTCATAGCTCATGGTATCTTCCTGCCCGTTCGGGCGGTTGGTGGCAGCGCGCCATTTTCGCCACGCCGATGCAGATGTCAAGGTTTACACGAAATCGGCCTGCCATTCGGACCTTCTCGGCCTATGTCTTGCCCATCGGCTGGCGGGTTGCTACCCTGATAGCATTGCCCAATGCCACCCCCGCTCCACGCAACCAAAGGACACCCCATGAGCCGCGACGGATTCATCAGCGACGACTTCCTCCTCCAGAGCCCTGCCGCCAGCGAGCTGTACCATCGCTTCGCCTCCCCCTGCCCGATCATCGACTACCACTGCCACCTCTCCCCCGAGGCCATCGCCAACGATCAACGCTGGGAGACCATCACGCAGGTCTGGCTCGGCGGCGACCACTACAAGTGGCGTACGATGCGGTCCAACGGGATTTCCGAGCGGTACTGCACTGGCGACGCCGACGACTGGGAGAAGTTCAAAGCCTTCGCCGAAACCATGCCCTACCTGCTGCGCAACCCGATGTACCACTGGTGCCACCTCGAGCTGAAGCGATACTTCGGCCTCGATGACGTCCTGCTGGGCCCGGATACCGCACGGCAGGTCTACGAGCACTGCAATGAGGTCATCGCCGGGGCCGAGTTCAGCGCCCGGGGGCTGATGAGCCAGAGCAACGTCGTGCTGGTCTGCACGACCGACGACCCGACCGACACGCTGGAACACCACGCCGCCATCGCCGCCGACGAAGGGTTCGACGTCCAGGTCCTGCCGACGTGGCGGCCGGACAAGGGCATGGCCGTCGACAAGCCGGAGGTTTTCGCCCACTGGGTGGCCAAACTCGCCGAGGCAGCCGAGATGGACATCACCAACATGGCGAGCTATCTCGATGCGATCCGCAAGCGGCAGGAGGTGTTCCACCAGGCCGGCTGTCGGCTGAGCGATCACGGCATTGATACGTTCGTGGCTGAGGACTACTCCGGCCGCGAGATCGAGGACATCTTCTCCGAAGCCCGGGCCGGTGCGTCGATCGGCGAGGAGCAGGCGGCGAAGTTCAAGTCGGCCATGCTGTACGAGTTCGGGCTGATGAACGCCGAGAAGGGCTGGACACAGCAGTTCCATTACGGCGCCCAGCGGAACAACAACACGCGGATGTACGAGCAGCTCGGGCCGGACACCGGGTTCGACTCGATCGGCGACTGGTCGGCGGCCCGGCCGATGGCGAAGCTGCTCGACCGCCTCGACCGGGAAAATCAACTGGCCCGGACGGTGATCTACAACCTCAACCCGCGGGACAATCACCTCGTGGCGACGATGCTGGGCAACTTCCAGGACGGTTCGGTGGCCGGCAAGATGCAGATGGGCAGCGGGTGGTGGTTCCTCGACCAGAAAGACGGCATGGAGAGGCAGATCGAAGCCCTCAGCCAGCTTGGCCTGCTGCGGCGGTTCGTGGGGATGGTCACCGACAGCCGATCGTTCCTGAGCTACACGCGACACGAGTACTTCCGGCGGGTGCTGTGCAATATCCTCGGCGGGGATGTCGAGGCGGGACTCGTCCCGGCCGACATGGACCTGCTCGGCCAGACCGTCCAGGACATCTGCTACAACAACGGCGCGACGTTCTTCGGGTTCGATCTCGATCCGCTGGGATAGACGGTTACCGCATCAGATGGGATTGGGCGTCGCCCCGAGCCAAGACAGGTTTACTTGTCCTTGCTGACGGGCGTGTTTCGCGGGGCAGCCGAGGCGTTGGCGTCGAAGGTGTAATCGCCCACCGTGACGCCGAGGTTGATCTTGACGATGGTCGCGTAGTACGTGCCATCCACCGCCCTCTTCTTGATGTTGACCGAGAAGGTGTTGACGGTGATGTCGTCAGTCGTATCCAGCAGGACGTAGTCACTGCTGTACGTGCCGGACTCCCTGACGCGGTAGACCAGATTGCCCCCCGAGGTAAGCTCGTACTGATACCCGGAGTTGGCCCCGGTGGTGATCGTGAGCGTGCCGGTGGTGGTGGATACATTGTCGGCCAGGCGGATCTCAGCGGTCATGCGGTCGAGAACGGCCTGGACGGCCTGGCGGGCGGTGGCGATTTCGGTGGTGGCCTCGTAACTGAACAGCCCGGAATAGACCGCCGCGGTTACCCCCGCGATAACCAACGCCGAGAGCGTAACGGCGATGACCATCTCGACCAGCGTAAAGCCCCCACGGCAAGATGTGCGGTACATTCGCTGCATGTCAGTCGTTCTCGCGGATCAGCCAGCCGGTGGTCAGCAGGTCTTCGTTATTCTCGCTGACGGTGACCTGCACATGGATCAGATCGGTCGAGCCGGGCGTTACGATCTGAGAGGGGTTGCTCGTCGACCGCCAGGTCAACACGATGGTCTGCTTCCAGCCGGTCAGGCCGGTGAGGTAGACCGGCCTCATGGTATCGTCGGTCCCGTCGATATAATCACCCAAAGGCGGGGTGACCGGGGGCGAATAGACCAGGCCCCCGTCCCTGTAAAGGTCGTCGAGATCGTCGACGAAACTCAACGGCGAGAGCCCGTCGGACCCAGGATCTGCATCTGGCGTATCGGGGTCGCGGAAGGGCAGGTCGAGGGTCCACTCGCGGATCTGCTGGGCGAGGTAGCTGGCCTTGGTCATGCGGACGCCCTCGCTGTTGAGTTCGGCGGCCGATCCCATGGCCATCATAATCCCACCAATGCCCATGCCTAGAATCATCACGGCAAAGAGAACCTCAAAGAGGGTAAAACCTTGCCCACGAGCGGCCCCGCGGCCCGGCCGCAGAAAATGTGCTTCAGGAGTCGTCATACTTTATTTTACGAGCTGGTTCATCTTGAAAACAGGTAAAATGATACTCATCGCAATAAAACCGACGACAAAGCCCATAAAAACGATCATAATCGGCTCAATCAGGGCGGTAACGGCCTTGATGACCGACCGGAGTTCTTTGGCGTAATAGTCTGCAATATCGGTCAGAACGTCGCCCAATCGGCCGGACTCTTCACCGGCTGAGATCATCTGCACCACGGGCTTGGGCAGCAGCGAATTGGTGCTGAGATGAGCGACGATCTTATTGCCCTCGCGCACCGAATCGCTGACATCCTCCCAGAGCGATCGATACTCATGATTGGCTGCGATATCGGCGGTAATCTGGAGCGATTCGAGAATGGGCACGCCGGCATTCATCAGCTCGCCGAGGCTCTGGAGGCTGCGGGTGATATAGAGGCAGCGGAGCATTTTGCTGAAGATCGGCACGCGGAGCTTGAATTTGTCGAAAAGGATCGCACCCTGCTCGGTTTTGACTGCGTAGACCAGGACGATGATGATCGCCGCCAGGCTGCCGATGAGGACATACCAGTAGTTCTGCATGAAATCGCTCAAGGCCATCAGGGCGACGGTGGGCTTGGGCAGGAGATCCTCTTTTCCCCGGAACATCGCCATGAATTTCGGCAGGACGAAGCTCAGCAGGAAGACCACCGCGGCGATGGACATGGTAAAAAGCACGGCCGGGTAGATCATCGCGCCAATGACCATGCGGCGGACCTCGTCCTGCTCGGCGAGGTACTCGTTGAGCCGCTCGAGCATGGCCGCGAACTGGCCGGACATTTCCGACGCGCGAACCATGTTGACATACAACGCCGAGAAGATTTTGGGGTGCTTGGCCAGGGCCGCCGAGAACGACACGCCCGATTCGACATCGAGACGAATCTGGTTAAGCACCTTCTTGAACTTCTGATTGACGACAGGCTCGGCGATGGTTTCGATGGCGTCGCGGATACTGATGCCCGCCTTGATCATCACACTGAGCTGCTTGGTGAAGCTGATGAGATCCTTGAGCCCGGGCCCGCCCTCGAGGCGGATATTCTGCATCTTTTCAATGATTCCGCCGCCCGAGCCAGCCTCGGCGATGTTCAGGACGTACCCACCGGTGGCACGGGCTTCATTCTGCGCCTGGGTGAGGGAATCGGCGGTGATGGTCTGGACGACCACATCGCCTTCGGGCATCTGCAATTCACATTTAAACTGCGGCATGAACGGGTCTCATTTCTTCAGGCGGCCCCACCGATGGCCTTGCGCAAGGTCGCGGGATGATTGGCTCGCTCCAGGGCCTGCTCAAACGAGATCTGCCCGTTGAGGTAGAGCGATTTGATCGCGTCGTCCAGCAGGCACATCCCGGCAGCCCGGTTGGTCTCGATGATGTTGGGGATTTCGTGAATGCGGTTCTCGCGGATACAGCTCCGCACGGCCGAGTTACAGATCATGACCTCCAGGGCGGGCACCATGCCCTGCCCGCTGATCTGGGTAAAGAGCGTCTGGGTGACGACGGCCTGGAGGGTGTTGGACAGCATCGAGAGGATGTACCGCTGCTGCTCGGCGGGGTAGATGTCGATGATACGCTCGATGGTCTGCGATGCGCTTTGGGTGTGGAGGGTGGACAGCACGAGGTGGCCGGTCTCGGCGGCGCTGATCGCGGCGGTGGTGGTTTCCAGGTCTCGCATTTCGCCGACGAGGATCACATCCGGTGCCTGTCGCAGGGCGTGCTTGAGGCCGGAGGCGAACGAGGGCACGTCCGAGCCGAACTCGCGCTGCTCGATGAGGCACTGATTGGAGACCAACTCGTATTCGATCGGGTCTTCGATGGTGATGACGTGGCGGGACTGGGACTGGTTCATCCGGTCGATCAGCGAGGCCAGGGTGGTACTCTTACCGCTGCCGGTCGGGCCGGTCATCAGCACGAGCCCTCGGGGCAGATCGGTGAGCTTTTTGACCACCGGGGGCAGGTTGAGATCAGCCAGCGGCGGGACGCTGGACTTGATGGTTCGGAAGCAGATGCCGATGCATTCCCGCTGGAAGTGGGCATTGACGCGGTATCGGCCCACGCCTGCGATTTTGTGGGAGAAGTCCCAGTCGCGCCTCTCCAGGAGGCTGTCCATGCCGGCCTGGCCGACCATTCCCATGACCATGGACTTGGTGTCCTCGGGGGCGACGACATCGAAGCCGGGCACGGGCTGGAGCTGTTTGTGCAGCACCATAACCGGGGGGTGATAGGGCACGACGTGGACGTCGCTGGCCCCGGCTTCCATGACATACGTCAGCAAGGCGGTCAGATCGATCACGGCAGATCCTTTGCGATCAGAGTTCGGTAACGCGCATGACTTCTTCGATGGTGGTCAGGCCCTGGCTGGCCTTTTCAAACCCGTCCTGCTTGAGGTTCCGCATGCCGTTTTCCAGGGCGAAGCGTCGCAGTTCGGTCAGCTGGGGCGCTCCGGTAACAATGTCGCGCATCTCGTCGGTCATGACCATCATCTCGTAAATGCCGAGCCGCCCCTTGTAGCCGGTCTGGCGGCATTTCTCGCAGCCGGCCCCGCGGAACAGCGTCATGTCCCCCACGCCGAACTTTTCGAGGTGTCTGCGGACGCGGTCGGTCACGTCGGTGTCGGGGGCTTTGCACTCGGGGCAGATTTTTCGCACCAGTCGCTGGGCCAGCACGCCGTTGAGGGCCGCCGAGATCAGATACGGCTCGACGCCGATGTTGATCAGTCGGGTGATACTGCTGGGGGCGTCGTTGGTGTGCAGCGTCGAGAAGACCAGGTGGCCTGTCAGGGAGGCCTGCACGGCGATGCGGGCGGTCTCGACGTCACGAATTTCACCGACCATCACCACATCGGGGTCCTGTCGCAGCAGGCTGCGGAGGGCGGCGGCAAAGCTCATGCCGATCTGGTCGTGGACGTGGACCTGGTTAATGCCATCCAGCTCGTATTCGACCGGGTCCTCGACGGTGGAGATGTTGAGCTTGTCGCGGTCGAGAATCTGCAGGGCCGAGTAAAGCGTGGTACTTTTACCGCTGCCGGTCGGGCCGGTGACCAGCAGCACGCCGTTGGGCTGGTCGATTTCGGTCTTGAGGGTGTTGAGGGTCTCGGTGGCCATGCCGAGGTTTTCCAGGCCGACCATAATCGAGCGGTTATCCAGAAGGCGGATCACGCACTTCTCTCCGTAGACGGTTGGCAGGGTCGATACGCGCAGGTCGATATTCCGCCCCTGGACGGTCGCTCGAATGCGCCCGTCCTGCGGCAGGCGGGTCTCGGCAATGTCGAGCTTGGCCATGATCTTCAGACGGGAAATAATTGCCGCCTGCATCTGCACCGGCGGGGCCGACTGCTCAAAGAGAATGCCGTCCAGACGATACCGCACGCGCAGGCGCTTCTTGCTGGGCTCGATGTGGATGTCGCTGGCGCCCTCGTGGACCGCGTTGGAAATGATGAAGTTCACATAGCGGATGACCGGGCTCTCGCCGGCCATCTTCTCCAGGTCTTCGGCCTGATCCGAATCATCCTCGACGACCTCGACGGTCTCTTCGTCGACATCGAAGTTGCTGAGGATGTCCTCGACCTGCTGGCCGGGCCCGGCTGAGATTTCATTGATCGCCGCTCGAATATCCGCCTCGGGCGAGACCACGAGCTTGACGGGCATGTCCAGGCGGCGGCGGAAATCGTCGATCAGGAAGATATCGCCCGGGTTGGGAATGGCCATGACGATGGCATCGCCCTTGCGAGCCATGGGCAGGACATTTTTGGCGCGGATGTAATCCAGCGGCAGGACTTCGAGGGCCTCGGGGTCCACCTGGTCGGGCCCGATGCGGCGGAAGGGGATTTTGAAATGCTCGGCGAGGGTGCGCAGGGCGATCATCTCGTCGATGGCCTGGAGCTTGACGAGCGCTTCGAGCACGCTGAGCTTGGGGTCCTGGGTTTGCAGCTCGCAGGCTTTGGCGAGTTGCTCGGGCGTAACCTTGCCGCTGGCCAGCAGGAGGTTCTCCGGGCCTCGCCGGCCGGACTGACCGGCCTGGGGGGCCCAGATCTCACCGCCGCCATCGGGCTGGACGTCCTGCAGGACATCGGCCAGCCGGGCTGCTTTTTTCTCTACCGAACTCAAAATACATCTCCTGGAATCGGGGGCAGGGGATTATGGCATTCTCAACCAGTATATCCGATTCCGCCACCTCAATTTTACGCGATCCTGTTGAATCTCGACCACCTCCCAGCCCTGAATTATTTGTCCGCGTCGAACCAGCTTGCCGGAAATCGTCACCATGGGGTTCGCACCCATCAGAACCGATTGCAGCGAAAGGCCTTCCACCGGGGGCGGATCCTCAGGCTCGGGCTCGGATTTGACCTGAGGTTCTTCGGGTTTCATTTCCGGCTCGGGCTCGGGGGCCTTGGGTTCGGGCAAAAAGTGGTATGTGAACGGGTTGCTGTGGATGTCCTCGGGCGGAATCTGGCGCTGCTTGGCGCCGTAATAAATCGCATCCATGATCTTGCGGGTCTGCTCGTCCTGTTCCTTGGTGGCCTGGGCGGTCTGATTGATGTCCATCAGGCCGGCCTGGACGATGGCGACGTTGGGGTCCTCGTCCGCGGAAATATCAACAATTTTGACTTGTCGGCTGGCAAAAAGAACCCAGCCAATCCCGCCGAGGAACATCAGGGCCATCATCATCGTAGCCCGCTCGACGCCGAAAAGCTTCTTGCCTCCGCCAGTGTCGTCAGAGCCCAGAAAGGCCTCCTCGGCCTCGGAGTGCTCTTTCGGCCCGGCCAGGGGGATCCCATCGGCCCCGGCGGCGTCACTGGATTTGTTTTCTTCAGCCATCAAAGGGCTCCTTGGGGTCGTCGGCATCACGCCGGGGGCACATTAGTTGGACTTGTCTTTCAGGTAATAGATCGTCAGGACCATGTTCGCATTGACGAGCCCCTCGCGCTGTCGGCCCTCGCGGCTGATGGACAGGGTTTCAATCTGCGTGAGCCGGGGCTGGTCCTCGACCTGCAGGAGGAAGGCGTAAAAATTATCAAAGTTTCCGCTGAGGTTCATTTTGACCCGCCGGATGGTGTACTTTTCCTGGATCGGCGTGGGCCCCTCGCTGCCCACCGCAGGCGGCGGTTCGTTGTCGATGGACGAAAGTATCTGATTGCTCTCGGCCAGTCGTTTGTAGGCCCCGAGGATCCGTGCATTGCCCTCCAGAGCAGGCTGCCTGTCACGGGCTACCTCCAGGGCCTGCTTGTACTGGGTGATCTGCTCGGCAAGGTTGCTCGCCGCCTGCCCTCGGGCAAGGCGGAGTTCGTTGAGCTGCTCCCGCTTGAGCTCGATGTCTTCGGTCATGGCCTGGCGGGCTTGGCTGCGCGGCTGGAAGACGAGAAAATAAACGCCGGCCGGCACGGCGAACAACAACGCCAGAAAGATAAACTCGCGGGGTCCGAGATGATTCACGAGCCACCTCCGTCGGTTGCCTGGTCAGGTCCGGCCGGGTCCGTTGCACCGGCCGGCGCCGAGGCAGGACCGCCGGCAGGCTGCGAAGCGGCCGTCTCAGCCTTGCGCAGCTGCAACACGTCGATATCCGTGCGACACTGGATGTCGATTTCAAAACCCAGGACCTCGGTCTCATCCACACGAGCCGGGCGATAGTACTTGAGCATCACCTGCTCCATGATCTGATTGCGAGCGAGGGCGTCGACGAACTGGTTGACTTCCTGGTGGCTCTCGGCCATGCCCTGGATGTTCGCACGAATCACCTCGCGTCTCGGCGGCGGAGGCGTGTCGGGCTGGTCCGACCTCTCGACCACCACAGACTGTTCGATAATCGAATCCCGCCGGAGGTTGCGAATGCTCGTAATGCACAGCGACCCGCTGCGGGCGTTGGTAATCACCCCCACGAGGTAACTCAGCGGGACGGTGTCTTCCATACTGGCCACGAGGGAAACGTCCTCGAAGAGCTTGCGTTTTTCCACCTGCAGGGCGAAGAACTCGTTGACGAACTCAGCGGCCTCGCCGAAGTCCTCATTGACGGCGACATACTCCTGCCGCGACTCCTGCAACTGATCTCGCGAGACGGTTTCGGCGACCATGATCGAAGCCATCACCACCGCGAACAGCAGCACGCACAGCAGGTCCACGCGATAGCGAACCCGCTGGTGGATGTAGTAGTCCGGAATGAGATTAAGAATCTCCACGCGTGCTCCTGTTACAGTTCCATTCCACAAAGGCTCAGGCCGGCTCCGACGGCCAGATCGGTCCGCGCCGCGCCACTGGTCCCCTGCCCGTCACCAAACAGCGCCATCGGGTCGCCGATCTGGGCCGGGAGGTTCAGCCTCCGCGCCAGGGCCTGGCAGAGACGACGGTCCGCCGCCTGCCCGCCGGTAAAGATCACCCGGGCGAACTGGGTGTCGCGAAAGACGGCCTCGTAATACCGCAGGCAGGTCTCGACATCGCCGCAGAGCCCGTCGAGCCACAGCTCCATCCATCGCTGGATTTCCTCGCCCGCCGCGCCGACGTCCTTGCCCTCCTGGATCGCCCAGCGCATCGAGTGCACTTCCTGCGGGCTGACCCGCAGCGCCTGGGCGATCGCCTGGGCGAGCTGCTCCGAGCCGCCCTGGAGGTTGCGGCAGAACGCGATGTTCTGCCCGCGCGTAATGGTAACCTGTGTGTTGACCGAGCCGAGGTCGACGAACACCGTCGCCTCCTGCGGGTCCTCGAGCAGGTCCTTGAAGCAGCAGACAATCGCCATCGGCTCGATCGTCACGCAGATGGCCTCCAGGCCGCTGCGGGAAATCATGTTCAGGTACGCCCGCAACGTCGAGATCGGAATCGCCACCAGGATCACTTCCTGCTGGCTGACTCCGTCGCGGTAGACCTCGCCGGCCAGGATGTGTCGCAGCACCGCCTGGTCGGGCGGATAGGGAAGCTCCGTACGGGCGGCGATGCGGATGGATTTTTCCATCGCCGAGGCCTCCCGCTTGGGAACCCGCACGTGGCGGATAAAGGCCGACGTCGCCGGAAGCGACAGCACGCACTTCTTGCCCTGGAAGTTTCCCGACCGCAGATACCGCGGGACCTGGCTGCAGAGATAATCCAGCTGACCGATCTGGTCATTCTGGAGGTGGGGCGGGATCGACATCGTGGCCGAGCTGGCCAACTCCGGATCGCCACTGGTGCGAACCATCTGCACCAGCTTGGCCGAGCTGCAACCGATATCCACACCAATCGGAAGTATATTCTTCCGCGCCATCAACCCACCAATCGTACGCAAAGTTCCCAGGAATCTTCCTGCCGCACCGCGGGATACGACATGACAGGCCGTATCTCATATATCGTAATAAAAACGCCCCGACTGCACAAATACTTCAGGTCCTCGCCCCTTCGGGGCTTTGCTGTTTTGGGCCTGTGTGTCCGTGGGCTTCCGTAAATGCCAGCCCTGAAAGGGCGACAGAGACGACCGCCAACACGACTTTCGCCCCTTCGGGGCTCATTGCTTTTGGGACACGGTTTCCGGGGGCTTCCTCCTTCGCCAAGGCTATGGGAGGACAAGTGCGCCCCCGGCTAGTACTCTGTTAAATGCATAACGTCTGGTTGGTCTTTGTGCCGATAGTGGG
>CAZCDM010000053.1:0-12959 GCA_964497475.1 uncultured Planctomycetaceae bacterium | reverse complement strand
CAATGGGAGGATTGTACCCTACGCCAAGTTGAAGTTCAATTTTTCAAGATACCCTCGCCGTTAATCCACAGGCGCAGCCAGTCGTCATAGCCCACCGTCAACTCGTATTCGCCCTCAGCCGATGCCGTCAGCGCCCCGACCGCATAGGCCGACACATCGCCGGGCTGAACGCCGCCGTTGGTCCGTCCGCGCCCCTTGAAATGTCTCGCCAGGTCGCACCAGCCATGCAGGCCCTGGGCGACGGCTGGAATCACAAACTTCGTCGGACCATCGTCCGTGAGATATTGGCCAAAATCCGCGGCGTGCTCACCAGGCCAGTCGCCCATGGGTTGCTCGCCCCACTCGGCCCGGGTGAACTGCTCTTGCGAGACGCACTCAAACGGCCCGGCCAGCTGCCACGAATCCACCACCTGCACCGCCGGCGGGGCCGGGTCGTCCTCGCGATACGCGTAGAGCACCGTCTCGATATCATTGGCCCGGCTGCCGAAACTCACCACCGCCGAATGCTCGAAGCAGATCGGATCAGGCCCGAAGAAACGGTACATCACCCCCGCACAAGCCGAACCCTCCGGCGTGTCGACCCCAACGCGATCAATCTTCGGCATGCCAATCCATGACGCCTGGCGATCAAAAATACCGAAGCTCGTGTTGAAGAAATCCTCCCCACCAATGCCACGCAGCGGGCTGGGCCCCTGCTCCCCGTCGAGCAGCCAGAGGTCGCCTCCGCAATGAAACCAGTGATCCGAGGTGTCCTTGACGCGGACGCCCATAATCAGTCCGGCCAGCGCCCCTCGGCCGGTGATCTCCGCGAGGTCCATATCGCTCCACGCCTCGGCCGGGTGAGCCACAGCCGGATAAAGCTCAAGCCGCTGCGCCGTCAAGTCCGAATCGGTCGGATATTCATGGCCATCGACCATCGACCAGACCACCATCTCCCGCCCTGTGTTGTTCTGGATTTCCATCCGCAGATGGCGGTAAGGAATGGGCAGGTAACAATTGAAGGCGTTGTGCGGCAGGACGGTGATGGGCTCGGAGTGGATTTCGTACACGTCCCGCTCGAAAAGGATGCCGAAGAACGTCGTCAGCGGCAGGTCGATGCGGGGGGTCTCTTCGCCGTCGTAGAAAAATCGCACACGGAGCCTGTGGGCCGGGTCGATGGCATCCCCGTCTTCTTTCTTGCTGCAAGTCAGCCACCAGTGCTTCACGCAGCCGGGGCCCTTGCTGTCAAAGAGCACCTCCGTAGCCCCGGCGGGAATCACCGGACGAACCGTAGTGCGGATCGATCGTCCTCGGGCGGGCAGGTCCAGCAGGCGGTCAAAATGTGGCATGGAAAACTCCTTTGCGAAATGACAGGTCAGGTCGTCGAAGTGAATTGCATGAGCAGCTCGCGGTAGTCGCGGTAGAGGGCCTGGCCGGTGAGGGCGTCCGGGCCGGGGGAAACCAGGCGGGGCGGGGCAGCGCGAGCGATGGCGAGGTCTTCCAGGCTGGCCGATTCGACCAGTCCGGCGGCGATCGTCGCTGCCCCGGCGGCGCTGACATCCGGCTGGGGAGTGCAGGCGACCTCGCAGCCGAGTACGTCGGCCAGCAGTTGGGGCGTGACCTGCCCCGTGGCGGCCCGGCCGGTGGCGACCAGCCGGGCAAGCTGCCCGCCCTCGCCCAGGAGCGTTTCAAGGTAGTATCGCAATTCGCAGACGAGCCCTTCGAGCATCGCCCGCAGCAGGTGGGCCGGCGTGTGGGCCAGCTCCAGGCCGACCAGCGAACCCGGCTGCGGCGTGAGTCCGGAGCGGGTCAGGTGCGGGATGGCCCGCAGGCCGTCGCAGCCGAGCGACACCGACTGGAGTGTCGCGTCGAGGTCGTCGCCCTGGGCGATAAGTTCGCTCACCCATCGCAGCGACGAGCCGCCGTTGACCATCGAGAGGATCAGCCCCCAGCGGTCGGGCAGGACGTGACGGGCCAGGAAGGCGGCCCCGCCCGTGGGGTCGGCCGGGCTCTCGGTGCAGGCCAGCACCACCCAGGCCGTCCCGCTGCCGAAGAGGATCTCGCCGGGGGCCAGGCAGGCAGCACCCAGGGCGGAGGCATATTGGTCGTGGACGGCCGGGCTGACGGGGATGCCGGCCGGCAGGTGCAGCTCGGCGGCAGCCTGTTCGACAAGAGGCCCGGCCGGCGTGGTGGCTTCGATCAGATCGGGCAACCGCGACTCGTCCAAGCCCAGCTCGGCGAGTATGCCTGCATCGGCCTGGCCTGAAGCAGGATTGGCGAGCATGGTAATGGCCAGGCTGGTCGGGTCTTGAGCGGCCCGGCCGGTGAGGCGGTGGACGATGCGGTCACCGACGAAGCCCACCCCATAGCTATCCGGCAAGTCGCCCTGCGAACGGAGGCGAAGCAACTGGCCCGGCGCGAAGAGGCTGCACGCGTGGCCGGCGTGAGTCGCGAGAAACTCGCCGCCCAGCTCGGCCGTCCGGGCGTCGTTAAAGGACCCGCCGCGACGATCCATCCAACTGATCACCGGCCCGACCTCCCGGCCGGCGGAATCGAGAATCTGCATCGAGCCGCCCTGGCTGGATATGCCGATGGCCTGGACGGCCGAGCCCTGCGAGCCGACGGCAGCGGTGACGGCCTGGACGACGGCCCGCCAGATGTCATCCATCGACTGCTCGGCCCCGCCGCCAGGGCGGTGATCCATCGCCACGCCCGCCGAGCCGACCGAGACCACCGCCCCGGCCGGGTCGGTGAGGACGGCCTTGACGTTGGTGGTTCCCAGGTCGATTCCGAGAAACATCGCGCGGCCTCCTGCCGATTGTGGGTTACTTGTCGCGGACGTTGTGTGCGGCGATGGCGGTGTCGACGTCGCTGCGCCCTTTAACAACATCGCACAGGGCGGCCTGGAAGGCTTGCGGGTCGGGCACCTGGATGGCATTTCGGCCGAAGACAACCCCGCCGGCACCGGAGGCGACTTCCGCCGCGGCCAGGTCGAGCGCCTCTTTCTGCGTGGGCAGCTTCTCGGCACCGAGGCCCAGCACGGGAACGGGGCAGGAGGCGGTGACCGCCTGGAAGTCGCAGGTGTTGAAGGTCTTGATCGCGTCGGCCCCGAGTTCGGCGACGATGCGCGAGCCGACCAGCACGTCCTCGTGCAGCTGCTCGGGGGTCATCTCCTCGTGGCCGGTGGGGAAGTACTCGCCCACGACCGGGATGCCGAGTTCGTGACACTCGTTGCAGAGCCGGCTGTAGACTTCGACGTTGTGGGCGTCACGCTGCTCGCTGCCGGTTCGCAACGTAAGCGAGACCAGGGCGATGTCCATGCCCTCCCGCAGGGCCTGGACGGGCGAGTAGCTGTAGACGCTGTGGGCATCGCGATAGTCAAAGCCGAAGCAGTAGACGGTGTTCCAGTTCAGGCGGGTCATCGCCAGGGGACGCTTGCCACCGGCGAAAACCGAATGGCAGTGACGCAGCATCCCCGGAGCCAGCAGCACCGCGTCGACGACGGGGTTGATCTTCTCGGCCGTGGCGGGCAGGTCCTTCATGCCCTCGATGGGCCCGTCGAACAGACCGTGGTCAAAGGCAATCACAACCGCCCGGGAGTTATCCATCAGCCGCTGCATGCGAATTTTGCGTCCGTCCATAGTAAGTTCCTTTTCGTAAAGGTTCAGTCGATTGTTTTCATGACGTCTTTGTCGAAGTACTCGGCCAGGTCGGGATCGAGTGGCGGGATGTCAACGGGCATCGAGCCGTTGCGCAGCGACTGGGTCGCACAATACCCGGCCGCGACGCTGTTGCGGGCCGCGACGGCCGAGGTGGAAATCTTGCCGCCCTCGCGGACGTAGCGGATGAACTCGGCGACGATGTTTGGGTCCGAACCGCCATGGCTGCCGGTACCGGGCGTGAGGTGGTGTTCGATATCGCCCTTGTCGACATAGGCGTCGTGGCGGGTGTTCCAGATTTTCAGCGTACACTGGCCGTGGTCGCCGAAATTCTCCAGCCGTCCTTCCGTGCCGATGACGGTGTAGTTGCGGACCGAGTCGGGCGTGAAGTGGCACTGCTGGTACGATGCGAGCATGCCGTTGTCCAGTTGCATGTGCATCATGCTGACATCTTCGACGTCGACCGTGGGGTAGAGACTTTTCTGCGCCAGGGGGGGGCAGTTTTCTTTGACGAAGCCATGCGTTCGGTGCCACGGCTTGTCGGCGGGCTGGCGGTCGGTGATGTCGCCATAGACCATCAGGCTGCCCATGGCCGAGACGCGACGGGTGTACGCGCTGCAGAGCCAGTGGATCACGTCGATATCGTGGGCGGCCTTCTGCAGCAGCAGGCCGGTGGACTTGGTCCGATCGGCGTGCCAGTCTTTGTAGTAGGCGTCGCCGCCGTAGCTGACGAAGTGACGGCACCAGGCGGTCTTGGGCTCGCCGATCACGCCGGTGTCGATGACCTTTTTCATGCGGCGGATCATCGGGAAGTGTCGCATGTTGTGGCCGAGGTAGAGCTTTACGCCGGCATCGCGGGCGGCCCGGAGGATGCGGTCGCAGCCTTCGATGGTGATGGCCATGGGCTTTTCGAGGTAGACATGCTTGCCGGCCTGGCAGGCGGCGATGGCTTGCTCTTCGTGGACGAAATCGGGCGAGGTGATGAAGACCGCGTCGATATCGTCGCGGTCGAGCATCTCGCGGTAGTCGAGCGTGACGTCGGCGGCGGGGTTGACCTTCTCGCGGAAGATATCGAGCGACTCGGGGACGACGTCGGCGCCGGCGATGATCTCGACGCCCTCCTCGGGCTTGTGTGCGCTCCAGGCGAGCTTGCCCCGGCCGAACGTGCCGATCAGACCGATACGCAGCGAATCATTCTTCATGGGTGGTTCCTCAGTGTGGGGGAAGGGCGAATTATACCAGCTTGCGTGGACGGCGACAAGTCGGCGAGCGAGAATCAGCGGGATTCGATTTGTCCGAGCATGGCCTGGTAGACCCGCTCGGCAGACAGTTGCTCCATGCAGGTTCTGGGCTTGGGGCAGCGGGGCAGATAGCAGCCGATGCAGTCGAGCTCGGCGTGGAGGATCTCGGCCCGGCCGTAGGTTTCCAGCTCCCAGGGGGAGGTCGGCCCGACGAGGACGACGGCGGGGATGTCCAGGGCGGTGGCGACGTGGAAGCCCAGGCTGTCGGGCGTGACGAACACATCGGCCAAAGCGACAAGCGAGGCGAACTGTCCGAGGGAATTCTCACAGCCGCCGTCGATCACGCCCGAGCCGGCCCGGCCGAGGATCGCCTGATTGAATTCGACCTCCTCGGGGCCGCCCAACAACAGCAGGGCCGCGTTGGGCTTGCGATCGCGCAGCAGGCCGATGAGTTCGACGTAGCCGTCGGCGGTCCATTTTTTGCACTGCCATCGGCTGCCGCCGCCGGTGTTCATCGCGATGACCTCCCGCCCGGCCAGGCGGTGCTCGCGGGCGAATTGCTCGGCGAAGTCATCGCTCAGCAGCGAGGCGGGCAGGTGGGGTTTTTCGATGGGGCCGGACAGGCCGATGAGTTCGTAGATGTGCAGCTGGTAAGTTTTTCGATTGGCCTGCTTGCGGTGATCGTCGACGCCCATGTGCCACCAGGGCCGGGCGGCCGGGTCGGCGGGCTCGGCCAGGCCGAGGCGGTTGACGAGGAATCCGTGTCGCGAACGGGCTTGGGGCAGGAAGGCGATGGAGGCCGACAGCGGATCGGCATCGAGCCCGAGGGCGAGATCGAAGGATTCGCCCGCGAGGATCGGCCACGTGCCTTCTTCGATGAGGAGCGTGCGGTCAACGAGTGGATTGGCCTGGATGATGTCGCGTGCATTGCGGCGGGTGACCCAGGTGATCTGGGCGGCGGGGTGCTCGCGACGGATGGCCGGGAGGATGGCGGTGGTTCGGAGGACATCGCCGAGGGCATCGAGCTTGACGATGAGGATTCGCTCGGCGAGTGGGTCGTAGAGATCGCAGCCGGTGCAGGCTCGGCCGTCGTGTTTGTGCGGCTGGCAGGGGCGGTCGCCGCGGTACTGGCGGCAGTCGGAATAGATCAGTGATTCGGCGGTCATTTTTTGGTTTTGCCGCGTTCTTTGATGGCGTCGTAAGCTGCCTTGGCGCGGGCGGCGACGTTTTTGTTCGGGCTCGCCAGCAGCGGCTTGATGTAGGCCAGCGACCGCCCGTCGCCGATGGACTTCAGCGTCACCAGAGACGTCTGCTGGACGATGGGGTCCTTGTCCTGCAGGGTCAACAGCAGCCACTTCATGGCCGGCCGGCCGAGGGCAGCAAGCCGTCGGCCTCGCCAGGCGATCTCCTGATTGATCTGCTCCCAGGATCGCTGGTCGCGATTGGCGGCGGACTGCTCGGGCATGGTCTGGCGGAACAGGGCAAGGACGATTTCCTTGCACTGTCGCGGAGTGGCGATCCTACCCAGGGCGGCCAGGGCGGCAACCTGGACGTCGCGATCCTCATCCCCGAAGGCAGCCTTCCGCAAAACGGGGACCGCCCGACGGTCGCCGAGTTGGCTCATGTACCTCGCTGCCTGGAAACGCATGACGGGGTTCTCATCGCCCATGGCCTGGGCAAGTTCCCGCTGTGCCAGAGAAGACTTCAGTGCGATCATCGCCCGTAGCGCCTCCAGCCTGACGAACAGGCTGGGGTCGTTGAGCTTTTTGCGGATGCTGGGCAGGAGGCGAGTTTCGTTCAGCGAGACAAATACCCTGCAGGCGCCGCCGCGGACAAGATCGCTGGGGTCGTCCAGTCGGGCGGCCATGGCCTTGAGGGGCGGGGTTCGGGTGATGCGGGCCAGGGCGAACAACGCGGCAAGGCGTACGCGCGGGGCACTGTCTTCAAGAAGGGCCAGAACAGCCCGGGCCTGGGGCTCGGCCCGGAGGGTGCCCAGGGCGATGGTAGCGGCAATGCGAACGCGGGGCTCGGATGAATCGAGGCAGGACTCGAGGGCCATTGCGGCCGATTTTTCCCGTCGTCGCATGAGTTCCATGATCGCCGGCAGTTGCGTCTCGGGGGCATTGGCGTGGAGATCTTCGATGAGTTCGGCGGTCGGCCGGGGTGGCGTGACCGGCTGCGTGGCCGCCTTACGCGGACCGGCAGAGAAACTCGGCACGGCCAGAGCGAGCAGGACAGCGGGCATGAGGAATCGTCTCGACGTCACGATACTAGTATACCTCTGCCGGGCGGCGATGAAAAATCATATCCAGCCGAGCAGCTTGTAATACGCCAGCCCCAGAAGCTCATAGACGGCGTACGGCGTGGAGCGGATGCCCAGGCCCGTGCGAGAACGATCCCGCGGGGGGTCCAGCTCCCACCGCGGACAACGGAGGATGAACTGCTCGTACCCGGCCCGACGAAATACCGCCCCTGCCCGCCGCGTGTGAAACCGGCTGGTGACGATCAACAGCTTACTGCTCGGCCCGATGCCGTCGATCCGGGCAATCGTCGCCGGGTGCGACTGGGTGCGCAAGGGGTTCGGGTCGAAATCAATCGCGTCCGGCGGGACGTTGCAGATCTCCAGGAGGGTGAGATACCTGGCGCGATCCTCATGGAAGCTCGAAACCACGACGCGGGGCGCGTAGCCCTCGTGGTAGAGTCTGGCGGCCTCGACGGCGCGGTCAATCTGCCCGCCGAGGACGACAATCGCGTCGGCCTTGTTGAGCGGGTCGACACAGGTCAGCCATGCGCCGACGGCCGTGCCGACAGGGGTCGCGTAAAGCAGGATCAGTCCAAGCAGCGTCAGCGGGCAGAGCCAGAGAACGATCCACATCACCCGCTTGCCGAGAAGCCACAGCACCCGCCTGATGCGATGCGGCGGTCCGGCTGGGCGCGATTCGTTCGATGGCTCGGACATGCTCAGGCCTTGACGATTTTCTTCTGCCCTTTACGGACGTTCTTCGTGGCGTTGCGGGTGTCGATGATCAGCGGCGCGTGGGCGACGATGAAATCGTAATCGTAGGACGAGTGGTCGGTGCTGACGAGGACGGCATCGAACCCGGCCAGCGATTTCTCCGTGAGCTTGACCGACTTCATGCCCGCCAGGTGCGGGTGCTCTCGCGTGGGCTTGATGACGGGGCAGTGCGGGTCGTTGTAACTGACCTTGGCGCCCTTGCTCTTGAGCAGCTCGATGAGGTGGTAGCTGGGGCTCTCGCGGTCGTCGTCGATATCCTTTTTATAGGCCAGGCCCAGCACGAGCACCTTGCTGCCCTTGAGGGCCTTGCCGTGATCGTTCAGCGCGTGCATGGTTTTGGAGACGACCCACTCGGGCATGGAGACGTTGATCTCGCCGGCCAGTTCGATGAAGCGTGTGGCCAGGCCGTACTCGCGGGCCTTCCAGCTGAGGTAGAACGGGTCGATGGGAATGCAGTGTCCGCCCAGCCCGGGCCCGGGGTAGAACGGCGTAAAGCCGAACGGCTTGGTGGCTGCGGCGCGGATGACCTCCCAGACGTCAATGTCCATGCGGTCGAAGAGCATCTTGAGTTCGTTGACCAGGGCGATGTTGACGCAGCGGTAGGTGTTCTCGAGAATCTTGGCCGCCTCGGCGGCCTCGCAGCTGTTGACGGGCACGACGGTGTCGATGGCGATCTCGTAGCACGCCTTGGCTGCGGCGAGGCTGTCGGCATCGTAGCCGCCGACGACCTTGGGGATGGTCTTGGTGGTGTAGTCCTTCCGGCCGGGGTCTTCACGTTCGGGCGAGAAGGCCAGGAAAAAATCCTCGCCCACCGTCAGGCCCGACTCTTCGAGAATCGGCAGCATGACCTCCCGCGTCGTGCCGGGGTAGGTCGTGGATTCCAGGACGACGAGCTGGCCCCGGCGGAGCCGTTTGCTGATGGCCTTGGCGGTGCTCTCGACGTACTTGAGGTCCGGCTCGCGCATCTTGCTCAGCGGCGTGGGCACGCAGATGAGAATGGCATCGGGCTCTTTGAGGCGGTCGAAATCGGTTGTCGCTTCAAACCGGCCTGTCTTGACCATCTCGGCGACGACCTCGGAGGGGATGTGCTCGATGTAACTCCGCCCGGCCGCTAGGGCATCGATCTTGCTCTGGTCGACGTCGAAGCCAAGCACCTTCGCCCCGCCGCGGGTAAACTCCCGCACCAGAGGCAGGCCGACGTAGCCGAGCCCGATCACACCGATCAGCGCCTGGTTGTTTTTGATCTTCTTTTGCAACGTCTCCGCTGACTTGCTCATACCCGTGCCTTCCTTCTTCATTGTGCGTATCGTCCCGCCCGTCGCATGTTCTATCGGCCCACCCGCCGCTCAATATGAATACACCGTCACGCCTGCTGCCGCAACCAGTGAGCAAACTGCGCGATGCCCTCGGCGAAGTCCATTTTGGGTTCGTAGTCCAGCAGCTCCCGGGCCCGGGCGATGTCGGCGTAGGTCTGGCAGACATCGCCGGGCTGATCGGGCAGGTGTTCGATGATCGGCTCGATGTTCAATGCCTTCGCGAGCGTGTCGATCATCTCGACCAGGCCGATGGGATGCTCACTGCCGAGGTTGATTACATCGTAGCCTTCGCAGCGGTCGACGGCGGCGACGAGCCCGTCGAGTATGTCGCCGATCCAGGTGTAGTCCCGCCGCATGGTCCCGTCGCCAAACATTTCGATCGGCTCGCCGGCGAGCATGCGCTCGGCAAATTTGCGGATGGCCAGGTCGGGCCTCTGCCGCGGGCCATACACCGTGAAGAACCGCAGGCAGAAGACCGGAATCCCCTGCAGGTGATGGAAGGTGTGACACAGCAGCTCGCCTGCCTTTTTCGTCGCGGCGTAGGGGCTGATGGGGTGATCGACGGGGTCGGCCTCGGCGAAGGGGACCTTGGCGTTGTTGCCGTAGACGCTGCTGGAGGAGCCGAAGATGAACTTCGGCGGGGCATCCTGCGCGGCGGCGTGGTTGAGCAGATGCAGCGTGCCGGCGAGGTTCGTCTCGGCGTAGCCGACAGGGTCGGCAATGCTGGGGCGCACGCCGGCTTTGGCGGCGAGGTGGACGATGGCATCGAAGGGGCGATGGTGGCTGAACAGCTCGGCAACCTCGTCGCCCTGGCGGATGTCGGTCTGGCGGAACTCGAAGCCATCCTCGTGCAGGAAGGCATCGAGATTGGTCTGCTTGATCTCGTGGGCGTAGTACGGGTCGAAGTTGTCAATGCCCACAACCTCGTCGCCCCGCGCCAAAAGCCGCTGACAGAGGTGCGAGCCGATGAACCCGGCCGAGCCGGTAACGAGAATGTGCATGACGAGCCTTTCGGACGCCCGGACGCCCGGGCGTTACTGGTTCAGGAAGTTTCGCAGCAGGTCAAAGCCCGCCTCGGTCAGAAAACTCTCGGGATGAAACTGTACACCCTCGGTGGGGTGGGTCTTGCTGCGGATTCCCATGATCTCATTCTGATCGACAGTCCAGGCGGTTTCCTCGAAGTCCGGATCGAGCCCGGCCGTCTCGACCGTCAGGCTGTGATAGCGCGTGGCGATGAAGGGATTGGCCAGACCGGCCAGCACGCCCTTGCCGTCGTGACGAATCTCGCTGACCTTGCCGTGCATCAGCCGGCTCGCCCGGACCACCGACCCGCCAAACACCTGCCCGATAGACTGATGCCCGAGGCAGACGCCCAGGATCGGCACGCGGCCGTGGAAGTGGCGGATCATGTCCATGCTCAGCCCGGCGTCGTCCGGCGTGCAGGGCCCGGGCGAAATAATCAGGTGCGTGGGTCGGTCATCTTCCTCGACAGCGGCCGGTTCCTTCACGTCGTTGCGATAGACGCGGATCTCACGATCCGGGTCGATCTCACCAAGCCGCTGGACGAGGTTGTAGGTGAAGCTGTCGTAGTTGTCGATGATGACGATCATGTCGGCTCGGCCGGCGGGTCAGTCGGACTTGCTTTTCTCTCGGATCAGGTTGCGGACTTCTTCAAGCCTCTGGCGGACATCCTTGTAGTTGAAGTCCGCCTGAGCCACGCCGGAGTATTCCTCCTCGGCCCGGTGGAGTTCCTCGATGTCGTTGCGGTCCTTGCCGAGCTGCTCGAAGCACGTACCGAGGTTGTACCGCACCGCCTTGACGTGCTGCTCGGGCAGGTCGCGCTTCATGACGTTCTGGAACGTGTCGATCGCCTCCTGCCACCAGCCCTTCTTCATGAACGCCTGGCCGAGATAGTTCATCACGTTGATGAAACGGCGCGGGTCGTTCTTGGCCTGCTGGAGCATGCCGATCGCGTCGTCGTACTTCCCGGCGGCGAAGAGCCTGCGCCCCAGCTCGTACTTCATGCCCAGGTCGGTCGGGTAATTCTTGCTGCGATCGGTGTATTCCTTGATCTCGAAGGCCAACTGCTCCCGCGCAATCTTCAGGGCATTTTCCTTATCGCCCGCATCGCGATACTGCCGGAACCGCCGGGCCATCTGGCGGATGCGGATATCGCCGATGCGCATCTTGAACTGGTACGCGCCGGTATCCTCGAAGGCTTTGGTGAGAATCTTGACGGCCTCTTCCTCGTGCGTCTCGTCCTCGACCTGCAGCAGCGCATCGACCAGACCGTTGATCTTGCCCGTCTCGGTCGGGGTTTCGGCGTATTCCTTGCGGGCCCGGAGGATCTGCTGCTTGAGCGCGTCGCCGGTCTTGGAGAGCATGTCCTGCTGCATGAGCTCCTTCTGCTTGTCCAAGTCGCGCACGCTGTCGGTGAACTCTTTGTTGTCCTCGCCGTATCGCCCCTTCTGCAGGGTGTACTGCGCGCCGAGATGGCCGTAGCGTTGTTCGATTTCCGCATCGTTGGGCGACGCCTGCATAGCCAGGCCACACGCCTGAACGGCCAGATCGTACATCTGGAGGTTCTCGCAATGGTCGGTCAGCTGCACACAGATGCGTTTATTGACCTTGTCGCTCTGCTTCTGCGATTCCAGCAGAATCTCCGCGATCCAACGGGCGACCTCTTTTTCCTCAGCCCGGACGGCACAGTTCAGCACCAGCTCCATGTACTGCTCCGAGCCGGGATCCTTGGCCAGAAGGTAGGCGGCGTTGGCGAGATTCTCGGCCGGGTTCTTCGTGTTGGTTTTGTGCTTGGACTTCTCCCGCATGCCGGGGCCCTTGCCGCCGCTGGCCTTGCGATGGAACGCAGCCTCGCGCATGGGCTTATAGCCTCGCTCGAGATTACCCGGCTCGCGAAGGAGCCCCTCGGTATACATCTCGATGGCAAAGTCCCAGTTGCCCGTCTCGACGACCTGGTCGGCGCGATCGAAAAACGCCTTGCCCTTACCAGCTTCTGAATTGCTCTGTGCGGTCATGTTCTAGCCTTTGCGTTGCGATGAAAACAGACCCATACTCTACACCAAACCGCCCGCGTTAGACAAGCGTTTTGACCGCCCTGGAGGCTACTGCTCGGGCTGGTCGAGGTCGTCGAGTTCGCCGTCGGGAGTGAGCTGGCCGGAGTCGGCTTCGGTGAGTTTCTGAATTTTCTGCTCGGCCTGGGCGAGAATGGTTCGGCAGCTCTTGATCAGAGCAATGCCCTTCTCGTAGCGTTCGATGGATTCTTCCAGGTCAACCTCGCCGTCTTCAATCTCGGTGATGATGGTCTCGAGTTGCTCGATGGCCTGGGCGAAGGTGGGCTGTTTCTCGTCGGATTTGGATTTGCTCATGGGTTGCTCTGCGGGTCAAAGAGGGTTGGGTTCTCGGCGGATGGGGGTTTGGTATTGGGGCTGGGCTTGCGTTTTGGTTTGGGCGTGGATGCGGGGTCGGCGTCGACGCGGCTGGCGACTTTGCCGTCGGCCAGTTCAGTCAGGAGGGTCTGGCCGGGCTGGAGCTGGTTGGCTGATCGGATGATATCGCCATCGGCCGATCGTGTCACGCTGAAGCCTCGGCGGAGGGTGTTGCGGTAGCTCAGGGCGTGGAGTTGGCGGTCGAGGGCGGTGAGGTGCTGGCGGGCGAGGGCGAGGCGGTGCTGGGGGTGGTGTCGGCCGATGCGGGCGGCGAGGGTGTCGAGTTTGGCGCGGTCGAGTTT
>CAZCDM010000052.1:0-13013 GCA_964497475.1 uncultured Planctomycetaceae bacterium | reverse complement strand
ACAAAGTTGAAGAGACTCTACCCAACATTATTGAATTAACAGACTACTAGCACGGCAGCACGTTAGACACTACAGCACCGCTGATTTTTCAAATACCAACCACTGTCACGGAAGGAGCTTGTTGATGAATAAACTACAGAAAACTCTGCTTTTCAGCCTGCTTGGGTTAAATCTGATCCTGGTCGGGTTGCTGGTTCACCTCAACGTCAGCCAGGCCGAGGCGCAGATGACGCCGTATCCCACCTCGGACTACATCGTGCAGACCTGCCAGGTAGGTAGTGATTGGGATGCGCTGATCATCGTGGACCTCCAGAGCAACCGCCTGGCCGGGTGGAAGTGGGATAAGTCCCGCAAGCGTCTGGCCGTGATCGGCGGTCGCGATCTGGCTCGTGATTTGAAGATTTCCCGATAACTCCCCCTGGAGAAACCACAATGAACCATACCAATATTCTCATCGTCATGCTCGTTGCGACCCTGGCCGTTTTGGGACTGCTTTGCGTGGGATCGTGGCAGGCCAATACCGCCTATGCCAAAGCCTCCAACCGCGGGGTGCGGGGCAATTACATCATGGTCACCGGCTCGGTCAGCGAGAACAACGAACTGTTGTACCTCGTCGATGTTCCGCACAAGAAGGTCCTGGTCTATGGTGTCGATGGCTACCAGGACGATATTCGCGTCGTGGATGACAGCGTTCGCCTGGATACCGTATTTCAGAATCGCTAGGCGATAGCGAGGCCTGAGCATGTCCTCGCAGGGCCTGACCGGTCTGGGACGGGCTGTGCTGGCAGGGGATGTTCCCGACGCGGCCGGCTGGCGGGAGGTCGTACGTCTCGGCCTGGCCGACCCGTGGGCACTGCTCAGCGAAGCCTGGGTGGTGCGGCGGGAACTCTTCGGCCAGCAGGTGCGGTTCTGCGCCATCGTGCCGGGCAAGCTTGGCGCCTGCAGCGAAGACTGCCGCTGGTGCGCGCAGTCGGCCGGTGCGTGGCAGGGCGATGGCCCGCAACGGACGGCCCCCGAGGAGATTCACGCCGCCGCCAGGCAGGCGCAGCAGGACGGCGCACGTTACATCGGCATTGTCAATTCCGGGCGATCGCCCAGCCACGCCGACCTCCAGGCCGCCCTCGACGGCGCCACCGCCATCGGCCAGAACCCGGATTGCTCGATCGGCCTGTGCGCATCGCTGGGGATGATTACCGTCGAGCAGGCACGCGAGCTGGCAGCGGGCGGCTTTGCGAGGTATCACCACAACCTCGAAACCTCACGACGGTTCTTCCCGCAGGTGGTCTCCGCCCACAGCTACGACGAAAAACTCGCTACCCTGCAAGCCGCCCGGGTAGGGGGGCTTGCGATCTGCTGCGGAGGGCTGTTCGGCCTGGGGGAGGAATGGGCCGACCGGATCGACCTGGCCCTGGAGCTGCGGGATACGGTTCGTCCGGACGTCGTGCCGCTGAACTTCCTCGTGCCGCTGGAAGGCACGGCCCTGGCCGGCCGCGAGCCGATGGCGCCCATGGACATCCTGCTTACGATTGCCCTGTACCGGCTGATTCTGCCGCGGGTAGACCTGAAGGTCGCCGGCGGCCGGGAGGCCAACCTCCGCGATCTGCAGAGCTGGATCTTCCACGCCGGGGCGACGAGCTGCATGATCGGTCAGTACCTCACCACGGCCGGGCGCGACGCAGCCACCGACCGCCAGATGGTGGCCGACTTGGGTTTCGAGCCCGTCGATGAGCTTGCCTGCCGGGCCTAGACCTTGACCTTGAAGGTCTCGTTCTTCTTGATGTCGCAGACGAACGCCGCCAGCCAGTCAGCCGTCCGCTGCAGGTCCCGCAGGTCCATCATCTCGACCGTCGAGTGCATGTATCGCGTCGGCGGGGAAAGGATCGCCGAAGGCACGCCGCCGTTTTTCGTCCACATGACGTAGGCATCCGTGCCGCCGGTCTTGGAGAAGGTCTCGACCTGCGTGGGGATTTTGTTCTTGTCGGCCACGGTTCGCAGCCGCTCAATCAGCACGGGGTGGTTCTCCCGGCCGATGGTATAGGTCGGGCCCTTGCCGAGTTTGATCTCGCCGTGGAGCTTGTGGTCAATGCCCGGGGTGTCGGTGGCGTGGGTGACGTCGACGGCGATGGCGGCGTGGGGCTTGATGTTGGCCACGTTCATCTGGGCGCCATTGCAGCCGGTCTCTTCCTGAATGCTGCTGCAGGCGTAGAGGCTGGCGTTGATCTTCTTCTTGCCCGTCGCGGCCTTGCGGAGCACTTCCGCAGCGACCCAGCAGCCGATGCGGTTGTCGAACGCCCGGGCCACGCCGATGTTCTTATCGAGCATCTCGAAGTCGTCGACGAAGGTGATCGCATCGCCAATGTCGACCTTCCGTTTGGCCGCTTTGTCGGAGGTCGCGCCGATGTCGATGAACAACTGGTGCATCTTGGGCACTTCGGGTTTTTTGTCGCGGTCGCGCAGGTGAATGGCCGTCGCACCGATCACGCCGCGGACGATCTTGCCGCTGCGGGTGTGGATGTTGACCCGCTTGCTGGCGATCAGGGCCGGGTCGACCCCGCCGATGCTTTGTACGTAGAGGTAGCCCTCTTTGGAAATGTGCTTGATCATCAGGCCGATCTCGTCGATATGGCCATCGATGAGAATACGCGGTTCGGCGCCTTCGTTGAGGACCGCAATGGCATTGCCGTACGCATCGGTGCGGACGTCGTCGGCAAATTCGCGGACATAATCGCACCAGAGCTTCTGGGCTTTGCTTTCGCTGCCGCTGGGCGAGGGCGTGGTCAGCAGTTCCGTCAACAATTCCTGTGATTCTTTTCGCATCGCTTCTTCCATGTAGGGGTTAAAATTCAGTAGGGCAAAGATACCGCAAACGCCCTGGACCGACAAGCCCTTCCTCATCGCAAAAATCTGCTATGTAAAAAAATACATCGCATTGCAACCGGACTTGCCACTAAAATGGCCGGTTCGATGTACGCTTACTTCAAGTAAGGAACCGCGTGCGGATCGGGATCCGAACCAAGCTGATTATTCTTCTGGTGGCGGTGGCGTTGCTTCCGTTGTTGGGGGCGCTGTTGACTATCGTCATCGGCGGCCGCCAGCTGCGAAGCGAAATCTACGGCCAGGGGTTCCAGTCTCTCGTCCGGTCCGAGGCTCGCGTCATGCAGACCGAGCTGGAAAAGGACATCAAGCTCATCACCGTGGCCCTGCGGGAAGAGCCCGTCATCGGCCATCTCCTCAGTTCCAAGGCCAAGCTGCCCGACGATCGCATCGCCCAGATCGAGCGGGACTGGAAGTACCTCACGCCCGAGGATAAGGAACTGGCCGACATTCTGGTCAACAATACCTCGCGCGTGCTTCGACTGATCCGCGACGAAAATCGCGACATCGCCGAGATTCTTGTGACTGACCGCTTCGGCCAGCTCATGGCCGCAACCCAGCGGACCAACGACTTCTACCAGGCCGACGAGTCCTGGTGGCAGATGGCCTACCAGAAAGGGGCGGGGCAGATCTACATTCCGGAGGTCGATTACGACCATTCCGCCGGCGTGTGGGGGTTGGACCTGTGCATCCCGATCCAATACAACGGCGAAATCATCGGCATTGCCAAGGCAGTCGTCGATCTGTCCCGCTGGGTGCCTGACGCCCAGCGTGAGCTGGGCTCCTCCAGTGGCCAGCTCCTCGTCGTTGACGAAGAGGGCTATGTCCTGCACAGCCGCCGGATCATCGAGGGCCACGCCCAACCCCGCGACGTCCAGCTGAGCATCTGGGATTCCTCGTTCCATGCCGAAACCCCCGCCGACTGGACCGTCACCGAGGATGACAAAATCATCGCCTATGCCCCGGTCACCCTGCCGGGGATCATCAGCGAAATGCCCGTCCGCATGGCCAACTGGTACCTCGTGCTGGAAATGCCCGTCTCCGCCGCCCGGCAGGGGTTGGCCCAGTTGACCGTGGTCATGGTGCTGATCGGGCTGGCGTGCATTCTGGCTCTGTTCCTGGGCGGTGTCCTGCTGATCGACCGCAGCATTATCAATCGCATGCGGCACATTTCCGAGGCGGCCCGGCACGTAGCCGAGGGGCAACTGCAGTACCGCGCCGACAGCCAGTGGGCCGGCACGCGGGTGTTCGGTACGGATGAAATCGACGACCTCAGCCGTGACTTTAACAACATGGTCCGCAAGCTGCAGCGGAGTAACATCGATCTCCAGGAAGCCAATGAACTCAAAGAGAACTTCATCCGCATCGCCGGCCATGAGCTGCGTACGCCGGTGAGCTACATCGTCGGCATGGCCAGCCTGATGAAAGGCTCGGACGACCCGGAGCGACTCCGCAAGGCCGTCGACACCATGGGCTTCAAGGCCACCCGCCTGGACGAAATCATCCAGGCGATGTTCAAACTCATTCCCGAACAGGCTCTCGCCGAAGGCATGCAGTACGAAGATGTGAACCTCTCCAAGCTGCTCGAACAGGTCTATACCGACCTCCAGCCCTGGGTCGGTCGCCGCGATCAGACTCTCGTGATCGACCCCGGCGATTCCGACACCATCATCCAGGCCGACCGTGCCAAGCTGCGGGACATTGTCGAGAACCTCGCCATGAATGCCGTCAAGTTCACGCCCGACGGCGGGACGGTGAAAATCTGCACCCAGCGGCAGCTTGGCGGGCACGTCTCCATCGAGGTCATCGACGAGGGGCCTGGCATTCCGGAGGTCGACCGCCCGCATGTCTTCGAGCCGTTTTACAGTGGCTCGGACGTGCTGAAGCATTCCACGGGCAAGAGCGGGTATGGCAAACGGGGCATGGGGCTGGGGTTGGCGATCGTGCGTCACTTTGTCGACCTGCACGGGGGGACAATCGAGTTCGCCACCGGGCCCAACGGCACGACCTTTGTGGTGCAGCTGCCTCTGGAACCGCCGTCGAGCCGAAAAGGCGCAGCAGGGGGGGGATAAGAAACTCCCTCAGGCGCCGCGGCTGCGCATCAGAAGCTGGATCGTAGAGACCACTTCGTCCGGGTCGAAGGGCTTGATGAAGTAGGCGTCGGCCCCGGCGTCGATTCCCCGCTTGCGGCAGTCCTCGGTATCCAGCGCGGTCAGCATGACGATGGGTAGCGAGCCGTTTTCATTCTGGCGGATGCGGCGGGCCGTCTCCAGGCCGTCCAGCTCCGGAAGCATGACGTCCAGAAGAACCGCATCGAAGGGCTGCTCGCCGGCCAGACGAATCGCCTCGAAGCCCGAGTACGCCGGCACAGATTCCATCCCGTTAAGAGCGAGCAGCTCTCGTTCGAGTTCGTTCATCTCGGCGTCATCTTCGACGACGAGAATGATCGGATGTTCTGCTGACATGGAGTTGGCTCGGGCTGAAGACGCGGCTCGGACAGCGCACAGTCTATCCTTGTGTTACTTCCTACTAGATTGTATCGTTCCATTTCAATACCCTACATGAACGAAGAGTTGTTTTTTTCTGTCCGCCCCCGCCATGACTGACTCGCTTACCCATCTGACCCCCACCCGAATTCACCAGGCGCTGGAGATTTACCTCCGCCATGCCTACCCCGGCCAGGCCGTGCCCGCCCCCGCCCAGGAGCTGCTGCCGCCCGAAGGCGAGTTCGATCTGCCCGCCTGGCTCGGCCAGGACATGGCCGAAACCGACCCACCCGGCGCCTCGCCCGCCGAGGCCCGCAGCGTGGCCATCCGCCTGGGGAACTTCGGCTACCCCAACATGAAGCTCCGCCTGTCGCGTCCGCCGGCCGATGAGTGCTGGCTGCTGAGCGTCGACAGCCACGACGCGATTCTGCAGGCACCGGAAGGCTCGCCCGACCAGGCCATGCTCGAAGAACTCAAGGCCCACAACGCCCAGCTCAAAGATGCCATCATGGCCGCGTGGGAACAGGCCAATCTCCCCACCGAGCGGACCTACCTGCGTCATAAAATCACCCAGGCCCGTCAGGCCGAGCCACCCCCGCAGGATTCCGACCCCCATGAATAACCTCTTCCTCCGCCGGCGGTATCTGGTGAGTTTCTCTGCCCGGCAGGTGCCCCACATCTTTACCGACGTACTGATCATCGGTGCCGGAGCGGCCGGGCTGCGTGCCGCCATCGAAGCGGCCGCCGCCGGGGATGTCATTGTCCTGTCCAAAGGCTCGCCGGAGGAGTCCAACACCTACTACGCCCAGGGCGGCTTGGCCTCGGTGCTGGCCGAGGACGATACCATCGAAGCCCACGTCGCCGATACCCTCTCGGCCGGGGCCGGCCTGGCCGACGAAGCGACCGTCCGCGACTGCCTCGCCGCCGTGCCTGAGCACATCCGCCAACTGCAGGACTGGGCCATGCCCTTCGACGCCGAAGGCGGGCAGATCGAACTCGGCCGCGAGGGCGGCCATACCGCCAACCGCATCCTCCACGCCCAGGGCGACGCGACGGGCCTGGCCCTGCTGGAGACGCTCTCTGCCCAGGTTGCCTCGCGCGAAGCCATCAAACGCTTCGACACCTGCTTCGCCCTGGACCTGCTGACCGAGCCAGCCGGCGGCGATGAGCCCCAGCGTTGCGTCGGCGCCCTGACGTTTCACCCGCGATACGGCATGCAGATCATTCGCGCCCGGCAGGTCATCCTCGCCGGCGGCGGGGCGGGCATGCTCTGGCGGGAAACGTCCAACCCGCCTGTCTCGACCGGCGATGCGATCGCGATGGCCTTCCGGGCCGGGGCCGACCTGGCCGACCTGGAACTGATGCAGTTCCATCCGACGGTCCTGTACGTGGCCGGCTCGGGGCGCTCGCTGATCTCCGAAGCCGTCCGCGGCGAGGGAGGCCTGCTGGTCGACCGCACCGGCCACCGCTTCATGCCCGACTACCACGACATGGCCGAGTTGGCCCCGCGCGACGTCGTCAGCCGGGCCATCCTCGACCGGCTGGTCAAGACCGGCACGAACAAGGTCTACCTTGATGTCCGCCACCTCGGCGGCGAGTTCTTCGCCAGGCGATTCCCCTCGATCGACCAGAAGTGTCGCGCCTTTGACATCGATCCGGGCCAGGAGCTGATCCCCGTCCACCCGGCCGCCCATTACATGATCGGCGGGGTCCGCGTCGACGGGGTGGGGCAGAGTTTCCTGGCGGGGCTTCTGGCCTGCGGCGAGGCCGCCTGCACCGGCCTGCACGGCGCCAACCGCCTGGCCAGCAACAGCCTCACCGAAGCCCTAGTCTTCGGCAGTCGATGTGGTCGCCACGCCGGCGAACTGCTCGCCCGCGATGAGGGGTCCATCCCTCACGAGCCGATCCGCTGGACGCTGGAGCGATCCAATCGCACGGAGCTGGACCTGGCCGACATTCGCAACTCGTTGCGGAGCGTCATGTGGCGGAATGTGGGCATCGTGCGTGACGGCCAGCACCTCGCCGAGACGCTGGAGATCATCGAGTTCTGGGGGCGCTACGTGCTGGACAAAGAGTTCTTCAACGACCCGGCCGGGTGGGAAGTCCAGAACATGCTCACGGCCGGGTGGCTGGTGGCCAACAGCGCCCTGCGACGCGAAGAAACCCGCGGCGTGCATTACCGCACCGATTTTCCCGACTCCTCCGACGCCTGGATCAAGCATCTGACCATCGGCCGCGACGACGACCACCTGCGGACCGGCCAGGCTCCACTGAGCAGCCCTTAGACCCACTCGATATCTCCGCCGTCATCATCGACGTAGTCGAGCTTGGACTCCGGCGCGTCGGGCTGGGGCGTCAGAGCCATGGCGATCGCCACCGCCAGCAGCCCATAACTGACGATGTAGGCGACCATCGGATGCTCCATCACCATGCCCGCCAGCGACCCCAGCGGCCCGATGGGGTAAATCTCGTACCAGGCGAGCTGGCCCAGCGTCCAGAGCGCCCCGAGTGCCAGCAGCACGAACGAGCCCAGCAGCAACAGCCGATTGTGGCGTCGGGTAATCATCAGGAGCACACCGGCCAGGCTCACCAGCAAACCACCGGCCAGGGGCTGCCAATACATGCCCGTCGGCCTGATCGAATCGGCCGTTGCGTCGGTAGTCGGCTTACTTGCCGGCTGAGAGGTCGGCTGCGTGGCGGGGGCATCGGCGAGGATCTGGCGAGCGTCGATTACGGCAAAGCTTACCGGATACGAGTCGATCAACGCCGAGGCCTGCTGTGTCGCCTCTTCGGTGAGTCCCTGGTCGTGATATTTTTGAGCTTCGGCCAGGAGGTCCTGGGCGGCGGCCTCGGACCAGACAGCCGCGGCGACAAGCCCCATGGTGATGACCAGAACAGAAACGCGAACCAGCGGCAGTTTGGGCAGCCGCTTTGCCCAGGCGGGCGAGCCCGGGGCGCCCGTGGGCCGACCGGTCGAGGCCTGGGCGGCGGGCTTGGTTTTGTTGAACGTCGGCAGGGCGCCGCCGGCGTCGGCCGGCGCTGTGGCTTCTTCGGCCAGGGCGTCCTGGCGGGCTTGGGCCTGGGCGGACTTGTACTTCTTGTACATCGCATGCTGGGAAAGAATGCCGATCAGGCTCAGTGCCCCGTAGCATATCAAAGCCAGCTTGTACTGCTGCATGAATGTCACCGGGTCGGCCGACTCTCCCTGCAGGCGATTAAATGCATTCGGGAGATTGTGTCCGAGAAAAAACCAGATGCCATTGGTCACCTGCGACGCACCGGCCAGCGAGGTAAAGACCATCAGGACGATCTCGCGGAAGTGGAACGCCACAAGCCCACACGCAAGAGCAACTGCTGCGCCGATAATCAGCATCACCATCGACTGCGAGGGCATGATGGTCATCATCACGCCAAAGCCCACCCCCGCCCCCAGCAGGAACACGACCACGTAGACCAGCAGGTAACAGGCCACCCCGCACACCGCACCTCCGCCAATGGCTCCGCCGATGAGCCCCGCCGTGCCCCATTGCGAGCCGAGCATCGCGCCGGCGGCGGCGCCGGCAATCACCCCATAGATCCCCAGAACCACCTTGATGATCCGCCAGCCCATAAACAGGTTCACCGCGCCCCAAACAATCATCAGGCCCGCCAGGCCCATGAGATACGCATGGGGGATGTCCGCACTCGAAACGTTGGAGAACGCATTGTACAGATCGGCCGGTTGGGTCGCCGGTCGGGTCGCCTGGGCCAATAGTTCAAACATAGAGAGTTCCTCTCGCCAGCAAAAGTGTACTAACTCTATCGGATAACGAAGGTGGAATGAATCATCAGGTAATATTCGACAAACACAAGACTCTGCGATAGTATCCTACGCAATCCGTCCTGCCGCAAACAATCGCCCGAAAGGTTTTTCATGAAAATATGTCTCGTGACCAGCCCTCGATTCAATGCCAAGCCAGACCGAAAAAGCCTCGCGCCAATCGGCCTGGCGTATCTGGCAGCTATAGCCCGGCAGGCGGGCCATGACGTCTCGGCCGTAGAGGGCATCTTTCTGGGCAATCCCAAGCGAATCGCCCACGCCGTCGCGGCAACCCGCCCCGATGTCGTCGGAACCACCACCGTCACGCAGGACCGCCTGGCCGCTATCGAAACCATCCGGCAGATCCGTCTGGCCTGTCCGGATGCTTTCCTGGTTGTCGGCGGGTCACACTTTACCCACTCAACCATCGACGCGTTGGAATCGGTACCGGCCATCGATGCGGTCGTCATGGGGGAAGGCGAACAGACGTTTAACGAACTGCTCGAACATCTGCCCGATCGGGACAACCTGGGGGACATCCAGGGCTTGGCCTGGCGGGACAAATCCGGCCAGGTTATCACCAACGCGCCACGCCCCCTCATCCAAGACCTCAGCACGCTGCCCATTCCCGCCTGGGATCTCTTCGGTCCGGGCGCCTACAAGCAGAGCGCCAGCCAGCTCGCCTCTCGAAACAAGGCCTCCCGGTTCGAACTGGTTACCGGCGTGATGACCAGCCGGGGCTGCCCCCAGCAGTGCGTCTTCTGTGCCAACGGAGTCCCCACCAAGGTCCGCTTTCTCGACCCGGTCCTCGCCGTGGATCAACTCCAATACCTTGCCGATCACTATGGCGTTACGGGGCTGGACATTCTTGACGACAACTTCCTGGCCAGCAACGATCACGTCATTGCCCTTTGCGAGGAACTCCTTCGCCGCGGGTGCAACTTTACCTGGTGGGCAGGGGCCCGGCTGAAGAATCTCGACGAGGACGTCCTCCGCCTGATGAAACGCGCCGGCTGTAAGACCATAAACTTCGGCGTCGAGACCGGCACCAATGAAGTCCTGCGAGAGATTCGCAAGGGAATTACCACCGAGGAAATGCTCGAAGCCATGGATGTCGTCGCACGCGTTGAATTTGAACGCGTCGGGTGTTGCCTCATCGTCGGCCTGCCCGGCGAAACCCCCGATACCCTCGACCGAACCATGACGTTCCTTCGCGAACTCCAGGCCCAAATCCCACCGGCAAACTGGGAACGCAAAACTCTCATCGGCCAGCTGCCGCTGATCTACCCCGGCACGGGGCTGGAGCAACGCGCGCATCAGGAAGGGGCCCTGCCGGTGGACTTCAGCTGGAACAGCCCCTATCGCGAGCCCAAACGCTATCTGCCGCTGATCAATCACCGCTACGACACCATCCCGCACTACTACTGCCCAACCTTCCCCCTGGAAGACATCTGCGAGCACCTCCGCCGATACTACTGGGACGATCTGCTGCCCGGCCGCAAACGACGCTACCGATGGGCGCCCCTGCGGAAGCTCAAAGTCTCCCTCGGCCTGGGATAACACACCCCTTCCGATCCAATGACCACAGGCTGATTGCTCCATCCGCGACGTTCTCACTCGTTTTCTGCCCGGCGGAAGGCCAACGGGAAATATGACGTTTTTTTTCTGGTCCCCGCTTGCCATTCCTGTCCGCCCGACTAAACTGAGCAATTTCATTCACACACTGCGATCGACCATCGGGCAAGGAGATTCAGTCGTGACCGGCAAGGAACGTATTCTCAAGGCGTTGGCATGTGAGCAGGTGGACCGCATTCCCTGGCTGCCCTTTGTGGGCGTCCATGGCGGGAAGATTCTGGACATCTCCGCGACAGACTACCTCAAGAGTGCCGAGCAGATCGTCGCCGGCATCGACCAGGCCGTCGCCCGCTATCAGCCCGACGGCGTGCCCGTCGCCTTCGACCTCCAGATCGAGGCGGAGACCTTCGGCTGCGAGCTGAACTGGTCGGACGACACGCCCCCGGCCGTCATCAGCCATCCGCTCAGCGCGGCGGTCGGCAAGACGCTCGACGACCTGGCCATCCCCGGCCCCGACGCCGGACGCATCGGTGTAGTCCTCGAAGCCACCCGCCAACTCCGCGACAACCATCCGGACCTCGCCCTCTATGGGCTCATCACCGGGCCGTTCACCCTGGGCCTGCACCTGATGGGCACGGACATCTTCATGAAGATGTTCGACGCCGCCGACGAGGTCAACGCCGTCATGGACTTCGCCCGCCGCGTATGCGAAGCCGTGAGCAACTACTACATCGAGGCCGGCTGCGACGTCATCGCCGTGGTCGACCCCATGACTAGCCAGATCGGCCCGGACCAGTTCCGCCAGTTCGTCTCGCCTCACGCCGCGCCGGTCTTCGAGCACATCCGCACCGCCGGGGCGAAAAGCAGCTTCTTCGTCTGCGGCCACGCCGAGCAGAACCTCCAGGTCATGTGCGACTGCGGGCCGGACAACGTCAGCGTCGACGAGAACATCCCCCTCGAGACGATCAAGAACATCTGTCTGCCGGCCGGGGTGAGCTTCGGCGGCAATCTCCAGCTGACGACCGTCCTGCTGCTGGGCGAGCCTATCGACGCCCAACGCAACGCCATCGAGTGCATGGAAGTCGGCGGCGATACAGGGTTCATCCTGGCCCCGGGCTGCGACCTGCCCTACGCGACCCCGCCGGAGAATCTCGAAGCCATCGCCAAAGTCGTCGTCGACCCCTACGAACGCGACGCCGTCAAGGCCATGGCCGTCGAGGAAGTCCAGCAGGACCTCCTGGACATGACCGACTACGGTCAGAGCGAGAAGGTCGTCGTCGACATCATCACGCTCGACAGCGAAGCCTGCGCCCCATGCCAGTACATGGTCGAGTCCGTCAAGCAAATCGCCCCGGAATTCGAGGGCATCGTCGAGTGGCGCGAACACAAGATCAAGTACCGCGAGAGCCTCGTGTTCATGACCAGCCTCATGGTCCGCAACGTGCCGACCATCTGCATCGACGGCAGGATCACGTTTGTCTCGCGCATCCCCGCACGGGACGAACTCATCGCCGCCATCCAGAAACGCATCCTCGAAAAGCTCCGCGTGCGGATCTCGCAGAAGCGTGGCGAGATTCTCCTTCTGGCCAGCCCGGAACTCTGCCCACACGAGCAGCGCGACGAGTTGGAAGCGGCCGTCAAACGCGCCACCAGCGAGTACGGCGTGACCCTGCCGATCCGCGTCATCGAGGACACCGACGAGATCCTCTCCTACGGCGTCCTGCCGGCCCAGACGCCGGCTATCGTCACTGTAAAATATCAGGTCCGCGCAACGCATAACATTCCTGCCCCCTCGGTCATCCGCGAGTGGATCAAGGACATCGAATAGCCATGACTCAAACGGTGCCCATTCCGGTCGTCCTGATTACGGGCTACCTTGGTGTGGGCAAGACCACGCTGGTCAATCACCTGCTCACCCAGCAGGCCGGGCGGAAGACCGCCCTGATTATCAACGAGTTCGGGCCCATCGGTGTCGACGGGGCACTGGTGGCTGAGGAGGTCGCCGCGAAGTACGAGATCAACCGCGGCAGCCTGTTCTGCAGTTGCACCAAGGGCGAGCTGATCGATGCCCTCCAGTCCATCGCCGAAACCGTCCGCCCGGACGTGGTGCTCATCGAGGCCACGGGCATTGCGACGCCGGCCGACTTCGTCGAACTCATCGACGCGCCGGGCCTGGCTGAGCGGTTCACCGTCCAGGCGTCTCTGGCCGTCATCGACGCCGCCCGCTTTCCCACGGCCGTGGCCACCCTCCAGGCCGTCCGCCGCCAGGCCACCTGGGC
>CAZCDM010000051.1:0-13113 GCA_964497475.1 uncultured Planctomycetaceae bacterium | reverse complement strand
ATACCACGGTCTGGCGGCCGATTCCTTATTCTGCCGGTGAGAAATGCGGGCTAAGCCTGGCGCAAATCGAGCTGGTCAGCGACCGCGTTGTGCGCGAGCCGGTCAGCATGGCGGCCGTCGTTCAGCAGGTGGTTCAGAGCGTATCGGCCCAGGCGCGGGGCAAGCAGATCGAGCTGGCCCGGGAGGTTCCGCCGGTGTTCTATCAGGTGGAGATCGATTTCGATCTGCTCTGCCAGGCCCTGCTGAACCTGCTGACCAACGCGATTCAATATACCCCCTCCGGCGGGACGGTCTGGATTCGCGTGCGGGTCGAAGAAGCCCGCCGCCGGGTTCTGCTCGAGGTGGCCGACAGCGGCGTGGGCATTGCCGCCAACGAACTGCCCCGCATTTTCGAGAAGTTCTACCGCGTCCGGGAGACCAAAGACATGGGCCCGGGCAGCGGACTGGGCCTGCCCCTGGCTCGATACCTTATCGAGCAGGTTCACGGCGGGCAGCTCAGCGTGACCAGTCAAGTCGGTCAGGGTACGACGTTCACTGTCGAGCTGCCCCTGGTCGCATAGGAGAAGCCCCCGATGCATCGCATACATATAGTCGACGACGAGCCATACATCCTGCATGTCTTGGCGATCAAGCTGACCAATGCCGGCTTTGAAGTGCTGACCAGCCCCGACGGGCAGGAGGCGCTGCGGGTCGTCCGGGCCGAAAGCCCCGAGATGCTGATCACCGACTTCCAGATGCCTCACATGGACGGCCTGGCCCTTGCCGAAACCTGCCGGCAGGACGGCATGACCGCCATGCCGATTCTGCTGATTACGGCCCGGGAGTTCGACCTGCCGCCTCAGCGGGTCAAAGCATGTGGCATCGCGCGCGTGCTGGCCAAGCCCTTCAGCCCTCGCCAGGTCGTGCGGGTCGTTCGCGAACTGCTCGATCTATCGCCCGCCTCAACCGCCCCCCGGGAGTCCGCGTGAAGGTCGAAGAGATCCAACTCGGCTCGCATACGAGCCTCTCTCGTTCTATGAGAATCTGTGCGGCAAGGTCTCGCAGATGGGCCTGGAGCTGAGCCTCTTCGATGCGCAGGGCGGGCTCGTGGCCGGTCCTGAATTGACCCTGCGATTCTGCCAGTTCCTCGCCGCCCGCGATTCCAGCTGCCGATGCGGACGCAAGGAGCTCGTCGATTACATCCTGGATACCGGCCAGCCATCGCGATCGACTTCAGCCGGCGGGTGCTGCCTGCTGGGCCTGCCGATTTTCGATCACGCTCGAATCCTCGGCGTGGTCGTCGCGGAATATCCGCCGCTGGAGTTGCTCCGGGGCGATACGCTCCTCTATCGGGCCGATACGCTCGAGCTCGACGCCCAGGCCCTGGCCGCCCAGGCCCAACGGGACTGCCGTCACCCCGCCAGCGAAGCGCTGCACCTGATGAAGGTCGTCGAGTTGCTTCTTGGCGAGCAGTTGCGGGCGTGGCAGTCGGCCCAGGCGGTCCACTCCCTGTCGGATAATCTCGCCAGCACGTACGAAGAGCTTACGCTGCTGTACAACATCAGCGGCTCGATGAAGGTCTCGCAGAGCCCGCGACAGTTTCTGGAGGATATCTGCGAGCAGATCGTTGATGTCATGCAGCTTGATCAGGCCGTCGCGGTCGTCTATGACGAGCGGATGCAGATGGGCGATGATATTGTCGTGTCGGCTGGCGGGTCCGTTCTGTCCTCCAGCGAGATTCGTCTGGTTTCGGCCACGCACCTGGCTCCGCGTCTGCTCCAGCCGGCCGACTTCGTTCTGCAAAATGCCATTGACGAAGCGCATGGCCCGCTCTGCGATCGGCATGTTGACAGCCTCATGCCGTGCCGCTCATGCTGGACCGGCAGGGGATTGGGATTCTGATCGGGCTGAACAAGCAGGGGGCCGATTTTGACTCCTGCGACGCCAAGCTGCTCGGTTCGATTGCCGGGCAGGGGTCGGTCTTCCTGGCCAACCATCGCATGTACGCCGAGCTGCAGGACCTGCTGATGGGTGTGCTGCATTCGATGACCGAATCGATCGACGCCAAGGACCCCTACACGTGTGGCCATTCGCGACGCGTCGCGCAGATCAGCCGGCGCCTGGCCATCAGCCAGGGGCTCGACGGCCAGCGGGCGCAGCACATTTACCTTTCCGGGTTGCTGCATGATATCGGCAAGATCGGCGTGCCCGAGGCGATCCTCTGTAAGGACGGGCGACTGACCGACGAGGAATACGACAACATCAAGCGGCATCCGGCGATCGGGGCCCGCATTCTCCGTCGGATCCGCCATCTCGAGCCGATCGTCGCGGGGGTGCTGACGCATCACGAACGTCTCGACGGCACGGGGTATCCCAAGGGGCTGTCGGGAGTGGACATCCCGCTGGAGGGCCGCATCGTGGGCCTGGCCGACAGCTGGGACGCCATGACCAGCCACCGTACCTATCGGCGGGCGCTGGATCTGGACCGGGCCATCTGCGAGATCAAGCGGTGCAGCGGAACGCAGTTCGATGCAACCCTGGCCGAGAAATTTCTGTCCTGGGATCTGCCGGCCTACATGGAAGAACTGCAGACCGCCAATGCCAGCGACCTGCATCTGCTCGATGCGCCGATTTACTGAGTCGGCTCGGGCGGCGTGGCCGGCCGCGGCGGGGAGACTTCCTGCAGGATGACTTCGGGCTTGAGCACCACGATGCGCTCAAACGTCATGCCCTCGCGCGTATGGGTCAGCATGTGATGGCCCGGGCTGTTGGGGCGGCGGGCCTGGATGCCCGGGCCGATGACCAGGAAATCGCCCCGATCGACACGCAACTGGAAGGTCATGGGTTCCAGAGGGAAATATTTCGGTTGGGAGACGATTCGCGGAGGCTGGGCGGGCTCTTGCACGACCTGCGGGAACTGGCGCGTGGTGCGGAGCTGGGGCAAGGCGGTCAGCAGGATGCGGTCGCGATGGTCCGGGTCGATCCCGCAACTGAAGGTCAGCAGGTCGTCGCCGGGGGGCAGGTCGCGCCCCGACAGGCTGCGGTCTTCGTGATAGATGAAAAACAGCCGGGCCGGGCGCAGCTTACCCAGAATGATCGACCCCGGCTCGCCCGCCAAAGCATGGAAACTGCCGATCTTGATCTGCTTGCCGGTCATGGCTTGCAGGATGTTCCGCGCGTCGGTCCAGAGCTCGTTCTGGCCGATCCCGACACGGAACCCGTTGAGGCCCAGTACATGCGATTGCAGGGAGAGGGGCTCTTCGTCGAGAAGGCTCCAGAGTTCTTCCGAGCCGCTGGCCTGATCGACGGGGACCTCGACGGTCATGATCGTAACGCGGATGAGGTAGACCGAACCCGGTGGAGGGGTTGGGCTTGTCTCGGCAGGCTGGTCGGGCGGGGCGATGGGCGAATCGCTGGAGCGCGAAGGCGGGCTTGGTGGCGCGGTCGAGGTGGAGTTGAATCGCTCGCAGGCGGTGAGGCAGACCAGCCCCAGCACGATAGCGGCCGAGCCGACCCGACGGAAGATGCTCGCCCGGCCGGTGCGGGTCATGATTCCGAACCGGGGTTGAGCACTTCGATGGTCGTTTCGACCAGGCGGCGGTAGCCGGAGGCAAATTTCACAATCACGATGCCCCAGGTCAGCACGGCCACGGCCGGGTAGGCCAGATACCGCGCATAGAACTGCCAGCTGTCCATCAGCCCATTACCGAACATTCGCGTGTGCTGATACCAGCTTTCCATTTTGGCAAAGGTGCTCAGTGCGCCGCAGGCCTTGGAGCCCTGGAGGATATTCTGCCACGGGGTCATCAGCGCCAGCAGCACCAGCGACCAGCAGAACGCGCGGAACAGCGGCGGGATGCCCCGTCCGCCACCAACCAGCGACAGCGCCGCGGCATACATGATGACCAGGACGTTCAGCACCGCCGCCACCAGGGCCAGGAACTGCGCTGCCGACATCGACCATTCCAGCGCGGTGCGATAGTGGATGATGATTTCCCTCGCTGCCAGGGCCGCTGCGGTTGCAGGCATCGAGGCCGGCTGTGACGAAGAGGAGACCGAGACGTTCGGCTCGATGGTGAGGACCGACGTGAAGTTCAGCAGCACGAAAATCGCGATCTGAGCAAGCAGGGCGACGATAATCAACGCCATGAAAATGTTCTTGGCGGTGTTCAGCGATTTCATCGCTGCGACGAAGTCGGATAGTTCCAGTCGGTTTTGCATGGGTGCCTCCGCGGTGGTGTCGGGCCGCTCGGTCGATCGTCGGCCGAGAGGACAGCTACCTGCATTCTATCGACCAGATCAGCGGCTTTTCATTACGTTGGCGGCGGCCTGGAAGGCCCGCCCGGCCGCTTCGGCGGTGGCTTTGATGTTGTCGGCCGAGTGGGCCGCCGAGACGAACCACGCCTCGAACTGACTCGGCGGCAGGAAGATGCCCACCCGCTGCATCGCGGAAAAGAAGGCGGCGAAGGCGTCGCGGTCGGCCTCGGCTGCGGTTGCGTAGTCGACCACCGGCCCGGGGGTGAAAAAGACGCACACCATCGAGCCGACCCGCTGGATGCAGATCACCTCGCCCAAGCCTGCCGCCTCGGCCGCCTTGTCAAGCTGCCGGGCCAGCGAGGCCGAGCGATCGTTCAGCGTGTCGTAGAAACCATCCTCGGCCGCTATCGCATCGAGCGTGGCCAGGCCCGCCGCCATCGCCACCGGATTGCCCGAAAGCGTGCCCGCCTGGTAGACCTTGCCCACCGGGGCGAGGTGGTCCATCAGCGCAGCCGGCCCGGCGACGGCGCCGACCGGCATGCCTCCGCCGATGACTTTGCCCAGTGTCGTCAGGTCCGGCGTGATATCGTACAGCCCCTGCGCACCGGCCGGGCCTACGCGGAAGCCGGTCATCACCTCATCGAAGATCAGCAGCGCCCCGCAGCCGTCGCACAGCGTTCGCAGCCCGGGCAGGAATCCATCGGCCGGGGGCACGACGCCCATGTTGCCCGCTACCGGCTCGACCAGCACGGCCGCGATGCCCGCGCCGTGTTCGGCCAGTGCCTCTTCGACCGCAGCCAGATCGTTGTACGGCAGGAGGATCGTATCGGCCGTCGCACCGGGCGGCACGCCGGGCGAGCTGGGCACGCCGAGGGTGGCTGCGCCGCTGCCGGCCTGGACGAGGAGAGCATCGCTGTGGCCGTGGTAGCAGCCGACGAACTTGACGATCTTGGAGTGCCCTGTCGCGCCGCGCGCCAGGCGGACCGCCGTCATCACCGCCTCGGTACCGCTGGAGACGAAGCGGACCTTCTCGACTGAGGGAACCGCGCGGACGACCCGCTCGGCGAGCCGAATCTCCAGCTCGGTCGACGCGCCGTAGCTTGTGCCGTTACGGACGGCCTTGCTGACGGCGGTGACGACCTGCTCGTGGGCATGGCCGAGGATCATCGGCCCGTAGCTGCCAACGTAGTCGAGGTACTCGGTGCCGTCGACGTCGATCACCCGCACGCCCTCGGCCCGGGCGATGAACAGCGGGTCGAGCTCGACCGAGCCGTAGGCCCGGACCGGCGAGTTGACCCCGCCGACGAGGCTCTTGCAGGCCCGGGCGTAGAGAGTATGAGACTTTTCGGTATCGCTGGACATGCCGACGATCATATCCGCCCCACGGGGGCCTTGGCCAGTGTCAACCTGCAGGAGCGAACCGGCCGATCAGCCCGCCGGGGCGATCAGATCCTTCGACGGCGCAAAACCACCCTGTTTGCATCCCGCCCGCATTGTACCGATCACACGGGCGATGTCTCTCTGCGAGGCGTCGTAGCTGTACCCGGCGCTTTGGCAGAGGCTGGAGATGTTGCGGAACTGTCGTGCCGTCCAGGACGACCAGGACTGTTCCCGCTTGGCCCGGCCGGCGATTGTGGGCGCCAGCAGAGTCGCTCCGTCCAGCAGCCATACGCCGTCGTCGCCCTGCACGAACGTGTAAGGAACATCGTGCGAGGCAAACGTGCAGGTGGCGCGGTTGCCCTCGATGGTCCACTGCCCGTCGGTGATCCAGACGTCATCGTCCCAGCCGAAGATGCCCTCCGCGGCCCGGCCGGCGTATTTGCACTCCGGGCAGGGCCGGCCGAACGCATCCGCGATGGCCTGGTTCATTTCGTCGTAGGCTTGGCGGGTTTCGGTATGAGCGGCGACGACGGACTTGATCGCGTCGCTGGCGTGGAGGTACTCGACCATGACCTCGGCGTCGTACCGGTTGTACGCCCGGTAGAAGCTGCTGGCCGCCTGCTGGGGCGTTTCGCCGGACAATTCCGGTTCGAGAAAACCGAAAGACCAGGGCCGTTGCGACACCGGCGATGATTACAAAGATGGCAAGACGAGTCATACGAGCCTCCCTGCGGTATACCGGGCAGAACACCTGTCCGCTTGAACAGCCTGCCTATCCTTTCACTACCAGGTTGACCATCCGCCCGGGGACGTAGATCTGCTTGACGATCTGCTTGTCGGCCACCTGCTCGGCCACCTTCGCATCGGCCAGGGCCTGGGCGATGACGTCATCCTGGCCGGCATCGGGGGCGATGGAAATCCGCCCGCGCACCTTGCCGTTGACCTGCACCGGAATCTCGACCGTCTCTTCGACGAGCTGGCTTTGGTCGACCTCGGGCCAGGGCTCGTAGGCGATGGTCGCATCGTGGCCGAGCTGCTGCCAAAGCTCCTCGGCGATGTGCGGCGCGAAGGGCGAGAGGATTTTGACAAACCGCTCGGCCTGGCCGGTCGTGATCGCCTTGGCGCGGAAGGCCGTGTTGACGAACTCCATCATGGCGGCGATGGCGGTGTTGAACTTCATCGCCTCGATGTCCTCGGCCACCTTTTTCGTCAGCTTGTGCAGGGCCTTTTCCACGCCGTCATCGGCGGCTTTGCTCAGCAGGGCAGGCTGGTCGTTTTCGGCATCGCCGGCCACCATGCGCCACACCCGCTGCAGGAAGCGGAACAGCCCGGGCACGTCCTGTGTGTTCCAGGGTTTGGAGGCCTCCAGCGGGCCCATGAACATCTCGTACAGCCGGAATGTGTCGGCGCCGTATTCGCCGATGACCTCGTCGGGGTTCACGATGTTCTTGAGGCTCTTGGACATTTTTTCCACCGACTCGCTGAGCTTTTCGCCGGTGGCCTTGTGGTGCGGGCCATCGTCGCGGAAGTCGATATCGTCGTAGCCGATATAGACGCCCCGGCCGTCGCGATAGGCGAAGCTGCGGATCATGCCCTGGTTGAACAGTTTGTGGAACGGCTCGGGCGTGCTGACGTGCCCGAGGTCGAACAGCACCTTATGCCAGAACCGTGAGTACAGCAGGTGCAGCACGGCGTGCTCGGCTCCGCCGACGTAGAGGTCCACGCCGCCGTCATCGGGGGCGTCTTTGCCGCCGAGCATCCAGTAGCGTTCGATGGCTGGGTCGCAGAAGGCGCGATCGTTCTCCGGGTCGAGGTATCGCAGGTAGTACCAGCACGAGCCGGCCCACTGGGGCATGGTGTTCAGCTCGCGTGTGGCCGGGCTGTTGCAGTGCGGGCAGAGGGTGTTGACCCAGTCGGTCGCCTTGCCCAGCGGCGGGGCCGGCGGGGCGTTGGGGTCGTCGCTGCTGGCGGGGGAAAAATCGTCCATCTCCGGCAGGGTCAGGGGGAGCTGGTCTTCCGGCAGGGGCACCGTGCCGCAGGTTTCGCAATGCACGATGGGGAACGGCTCGCCCCAGTATCGCTGCCGGCTGAAGAGCCAGTCCCGCAGTTTGTAGTTCGTCGCAGCCCGGCCGAGGTCGTTCTCCTCCAGCCAGGCGGTAATCTTCTGTTTGAACTCGGCCGTCGGCAACCCGTCGAACTCCCCGGAGTTGACCGCGACGCCTATCTTTGTGTATGGCAAAGGAACATTTCTGAGTCGTACAGAACTGTGTTCCCAATTTTTCGAGGTTAAAAAATCTTCAATCGCTTCTTTTGTGCCCTCCAAGAAGATGGTATCGGCCTCCTCCGCTTCGCCGACCCCAATGAAGCCCCAGTTTTTGTCCAGAGCGCTGTTAGTAAATTTTTCAAGAGTTAGTTTACGTACTTCACCTGGTGAAACATTTTCTTGTGTTTCTGGAATAGTTACAAAATATCGATCAACAACTTGTTTAATGGGGAGTTCCATCTGCTTTGCAAACTCAAAATCTCTCTCGTCGTGTGCGGACACGGCCATGATCGCACCCGTGCCGTAACCCATCATCACATAGTCGGCCACCCAGATCGGAATCTTCTCGTCGTTGACGGGGTTGATCGCGTAGGCGCCGGTGAAGACGCCGGTCTTTTCCTTCGTCTCGGCGGTGCGTTCCAGCTCGGACTTGTTCTGTGCGGCCTGGACGTAGGCCGCCACGGCGTCGGCCTGCTCGGCGGTGGTGATCTGCTCGACCAGCGGATGCTCGGGTGCGAGGACCATGTAGGTCGCGCCGAAGAGCGTGTCCGGGCGGGTGGTGTAGACCTCGATCAGTTCCGTATCGCGGGCGTCTCGCCCGCCACCGGAATTGCCAAACGGCTCTCCGTCGGGAACAGTTCGCACAAGACTCGAATTGATCCGCAACCACGGCCACTGATCCCACGTGTCGCACAACCCGGCACGGACGGGATTCTCGCAGAGGTAGTAAACGAAGTTGGTAAACCACCAACTGTCACGGACGATATGGTCGAATGTTTCTCCTTCCCATAGCGAGCCGGAAACGTTTTGCCGTTCGTTGATCTGATGGGCCGAGTAGCTTTTTATGCTGTGCAGCAGGTCTGGCAGCGGGTGATCTTCATACGGGCGGATCAGTGCGTGTACATGGTTGCCCATCAGGACCAGTGCGTAGATGTCGCATCGCTGCCCATTCCAGTGACAGAAGGCATCAAAGATGGTTTGATAATCGTCTTCGTCAAGAGTTCTGTCGTCTGCGATATTGCATGTTATGAAGTAGGTTGCGCCCGGGAGCTGGACATGGGGCAGGTTGCGTACATGGGCAAGCAGGTCCGCTGGGCGCTCTGTATCGTTGGGATAGGGGTCTTTGGCGTCAAAGGTGGTGGCGGTGAGAACCGGTCGCCTGCCTTTCGGTCGATTGGCAAGCGTTTCAAAAAGGGCAGGCGAGACGCCTGCCATACGAAAAAAGACCGCCGCCCCGGTCGATTTGCCGATCCAGTTGCGCTGCATGATCTTGATCGGTTCGGGCCAGTCGACCATGGCCAGGTCGTCTTCGAGGCGTTGGGCGTAGGCGGTGATGCGGAGCATCCACTGGCGCATGGCCCGGCGGTAGACGGGGTGGTCGCCGCGTTCGGAGCGTCCTTCGTTGGTGACTTCCTCGTTGGCCAGCACGGTCCCCAGGGCAGGGCACCAGTTGACGGGCACCTCGGCCATGTAGGCCAGTCGCTGGCTGTCGATGACGGCCCGCATGTCGGCCGGGTCGAGCGAGGTAATGTCGATCGTGCTGGCGTCGTCGCCGAGGACGGCGGCGATATCTTCATTGGCCGGGCGGGCCTGGATGTCCCAGTTCACGTCGAGCACCAGCTCGCCGCTTTCGAGGTCGTGGATGAGGGTATCGATAGGCGCCGCCTGGTTGGTGCGCGGGTCGAACCAGCTGTTGTACAGCTGCAGGAAGATCCACTGCGTCCAGCGGTAGTAGCTCACGTCGGTGGTGGCGATGCGGCGGGACCAGTCGTAGCTGAAGCCGAACATCTTGATCTGCCGCTCGATGTTGGCGATGTTGGCTTCGGTGGTTTCGCGCGGGTGCACGCCATGCTCGACGGCGTACTGCTCGGCCGGCAGGCCGAACGCGTCGTAGCCCATCGGGTGCAGCACGTTGCGTCCGGTCATGCGGCCGTAGCGGCAGACGATGTCCGTGGCGGTGTAGCCCTCGGGATGGCCCACATGCAGCCCGGCCCCGGAGGGGTAGGGGAACATGTCCAGCACGTAGAGCTTGGGCTTGTCGGCAAAGCCGCTCTCGCCCGGGTTGGGCACGCGGAAGGTCTGGTTCTCGCTCCAGTATTGCTGCCACTTGGCTTCGATGGCGGTGAAATCGTATGCGGGCATAGCGTCCTCGTGTTGCGGTTGGCGGGGCAGGGTGCGTTGTACGCCGATTGGCCGGGCAAGTCAAGGCGGCGGGGGCCAGGTTGTGGCCGGTGGAGCAGGCGCCTATACTTTCCTGTCATGAGTAACGATTCCCTCCAGCCGTATCGCGACAAGCGGGACTTCCGCAAGACCTCCGAGCCGCCGGGTGAGAAGGGCGCTGCCGGGCAGGACGCCCGCCTCTTCGTCATCCAGAAGCACGACGCCTCGCACCTGCATTACGATTTGCGGATCGAGGTTGACGGCGTGCTGAAAAGCTGGGCCGTGCCCAAGGGCCCGAGCACCGATCCGAGCGTCAAGCGGCTGGCGGTGCAGGTCGAGGACCATCCGCTGGAGTACGCCGACTTCGAGGGCGTGATCCCGGCTGAGGAATACGGCGGCGGGACGGTGATCGTCTGGGACGCCGGGCGGTACAGGAATCTCAAGGTCGACGAGGACGGCCGGGAGATGTCCATGGCCGAGTGTCTCGAAGCCGGTCGCGTGGAGATTTCGCTGGCGGGTAAAAAACTCTCCGGCGGCTATGCGTTGATCCGCACGCGGATGCAGGGTGGCAAGCCGCAGTGGCTGCTGATCAAAATGCGGGACGACTTGGCCGACGCTCGGCGCAACCCGGTCTCCACCGAGCCGCGGTCGGTCCTGACCTGGCGGACGATTGAAGAGGTCGCCGCCGAAGAAGGCGAGGACGACTGACTCGCTTCTGCGGCTGCGATTTTTCGCAACCCACCCGGCCGGGCGAAAGGGGCTTTACTTTGGCCCGGGGATTTCCGATAGTCCAACCGGACTGGCCCGCTGATATTTGCTCGCAGGTTTTGTTGATGCAGGTGAACCCCCAGCCGGTGCTCCACCACAGCCGAGGGCGGCTGTGCTACACCAGTGAACCCCCAGCCTGTGCTGCTCCACCACAGCCGAGGGCGGCTGTGCTACACCAGCACACAGGAAGGACACCGCCGTTCCATGCCCACACGAAAGCTCACCGTCACGCGTCGGCCTGAGGTTCTGCTCAACGACGACAAGCGGGTCATCCCGCGGTATCTCGATTTCGGCCGGCCGGCCCGCATCCGGGGCATCTTTCGGCGGATCATGAAGATTCCCGAGTCGAAGGTCGCCGGCCTGCTGACCGAAGCGCGGCAGGACTTCGTTGGCCGACACCGCGACCTGGAAGAGGCCTGGAAGCGATCCTTCCGCGAGGTGGCCAGCCTCATGCGGACCGTCCCGCCGATGAGCGACGACCGCCGCCTGCTCGTGGGTGCCTACTTCACCATGGAATACTCCATCGAATCGGCGGCGCTGTTCAACCCGTCGATCGTGCCGCACCCGGACCAGAGCGGCCTGGGCGAAGGGCAGGTGCGATTCCTGATGGGCCTGCGTGCCACGGGCGAGGGGCACCTCAGCAGCATCGTCTTTCGGCGCGGCGTGATCGACGCCGAGACGGCCATCACCTTCGACCCGCCGCCGCGCTACGCCTACACCGCCAGGCCCTCAGCCGACCCGCAGCTCAGCAAAGACCTCTTCCGCCGCAAGCTGCGCGACCTGGGCGACTATCAGAAAGACGCCGAGAGCCTGCTCCGCAGCCTGCCCGAGCCGTTCTCGCTGTCGCAACTCTCGGCCGCCCTGAACCGCAAGCTCCAACGCAAAAGCACGCCGGAGCATTTTCGATCCGTCGCCGCGGAGATGCGCTGGCTGGCTGAGGCGAATTACAGCCTCGGCTTCCCCGAAGACTGTCACCCCAGCGAGAACGTGATCTTCCCCGCGACCGCTCACGAGCAGCGAGGCATGGAGGACCTCCGCCTGGTGCAGTTCACCGGCGACGACGGCGAGGGGACCTACTACGGCACGTACACCGCCTACGACGGCCGCAACACACACCCCATGCTGCTGGAGACGCCCGACTTCGTGCACTTTCACGTCGGCACGCTGGCTGGGCGGTTCGTCCGCAACAAGGGCATGGCCCTTTTCCCGCGGAAGGTCGACGGCTACTACTGCATGCTCGCCCGCCACGACGGCGAGAACAACTTCCTGCTCCGCAGCCACGATCTGTACCAATGGAACACGTCGCACAAAATCCAGGCCCCCGTCGATCCGTGGGAGCTGGTGCAGGTGGGCAATTGCGGCTCGCCGATGGAAACGCCCGAGGGCTGGCTGGTGCTGACCCACGGAGTGGGCCCGATGCGGGAATACTGCATCGGCGCGATCCTGCTGGACCTCGATGAGCCGGAGCAGGTCATCGGCCGACTGCACGAGCCGCTGCTTGCGCCCACGGGAGATGAGCGCGAAGGCTACGTGCCCAACGTCGTCTACACCTGCGGGGCGATGATCCACGGCCAGCAGCTCATCATTCCCTACGCGATGAGCGATGCGCGGACCGCCTTTGCGACGGTGGACGTCGATATGCTGATCGCCAAACTCCGGGCCGGTCGGTAGCGGCGTCAGTCGCGGCTGCGGCGGGGCAGGCGGACCTCGACGGTGACCGTGGCGGTGCGGGTGGCCGGGTCCCAGGTGGATTCCACTTCGCGGAAGTTCGTCACGTGCAGGTCGGCCTGGATGGTGCGCTGGCCGCGGCGCAGTCGGCCGGCGTCATCGGCGTCGTACCCGGCCAGGTACAGCCCCGCATTGCGGACGGCGACGAGGTAGGCGGCCCGCTGGGCCATGAGGCGATCCTGCGGGCGCGTGCCCCGGGCCAGGCCCATCCCGCGGGAAAGGACGCGTCGGCCCTGGCGCCAGACCTTCCCGCCGGGGTAAATCGTTACCTCCGGCCGGCGGGCTGGGCGAGCCTTGGGAGCCGGCTGGGGATCGGGATCGACGCGGGGCTGGTCCTTCGGGCGGGCCCAGAGGGGCAGGGCGGTCGCGATGGTAAGCAGCAAGGCTGCGGGCGTATTCATGACGTTCTCCTTCGGTGGGTCTTATTTCAGCAGACCCGCGGGGCGGATAGAGGTTAGGGGAAAACAGGAGACAGAAACAACGTGAAACCACAGAGGCGCAGAGCAGCAGAGGAAAACAGCAAGCTTGAGGGCACCTTGAAAAATTCACTTTTCGGCCTCGCTGGTCTTTTCGCTCCC
>CAZCDM010000050.1:0-13171 GCA_964497475.1 uncultured Planctomycetaceae bacterium | reverse complement strand
GCCCTCTACGACCTGCTCCATTGATTGGGTGTCCCAATGTTGAAGTCAGGAAAACGTCTGCCGCAATATCTTCGACCAGACCGATGAGGTTCTGCGATGGCAGTGGGATGAATACGTCGGGGCGATGCTCGCGACGTTCAAGCTGCCCGAGGTGCGGACGGTCTTCGCCGCCTGCGACAACTCTTTCGCCAGCGTGTGGGATTTCGAGTCGGTCTCCGATGCGCCCGACGTCGTGCGGGACATCATCGAAATGGCCGGCGGGCTCCGCAGCTCGCAGTACCTTTTCGTCACGGCCGTCGAGGAGCCCATTGTCGCCTTCGGGGCGTGGTGGCCCTGGGGCGACTGGGAGACGATTTCGCTGCGTCTGGGCCTGGCCCTGCCGCGGTCGTTCGACGATCACCACGCCGAGCACGTGATGGATGAGTTCCGGCAGATTTTCCCGCAGCACAGCCAGGTCGGTATCTGAGCAAGCGGCCGGATCAGCCCGCGGCAGGGGTGGCCTGCTGGTGCGTGGGTATCGCGACGGTGACCGTCGTGCCCCGGCCGACCTCACTGTGCAGGGTAATCTCCGCGCCCAGCCGATCGGCGGCGTGCTTGACGATCGCCAAGCCCAGCCCCGTGCCCCGCTGCCTCGTATCGCCCGTGCGGGAGGTCTCCGCCTGGAAGAAGCGGTCGAAGACCTTGGCCTGATCCTCCGGTGCAATGCCGCACCCCGTGTCCTGCACGCGCAGTTCGAGCAGGCCCTGCCGGCAGTTCAGATCGCAGGAAATCGCCTTGCCCGAGGGCGTGAACTTCAGTGCGTTATCCAGCAGGTTCTGCAGGATCAGCACCAGCATCTTGCGGTCGAGTGAAACCACGGCCGAGTCGTCATTGGAGGTCAGTTCCAGTTCCACGCCGGCTTCGCGAGCGCGCGGGCCGAATTGCTGCCGGGCCGACCAGAGCAGCGACTCGATTTCGACCTCTTCGATTCGGCTGCCATCGCGTGAGGCCTCGACGATGTGCAGGTCGAGCAGGTCGCCGGTCATGTTCTCCAGGCGGGCGACGTTGCGGTCGAGCATGGCGATGAATCGCGCCAGGGCGCGGGAATCGCCGGGTTCGATGTCCAGCAGGCTGTCGACGGCGGCCCGGAGCGTGGCCAGGGGGGTGCGCAGCTCGTGCGAGGCGTTGGCGACGAACTCGGCCTTCATGCTCGCCGTCCGGGCCAGCTCGGTAATGTCGTGCACCACGAGCATGCAGGTCGTGCCCTCGCTGCTGTACTCGGCAATGCGGCTGGCGTGGACGCTGAGGGTGTACCGCCGCCCCCGGATGTCGGTCTCGATCTGGCGCGAGAAAGCATCGGGGCGGGTGATGATCGCATTGGCGGCGTCGATGACCTCCGCGACACGCACCACCGATTGGAGCAGCTTGCCGGCCGGTTCGTCGTCCTGCGTTGCGAGCAGCCGACGGGCCGAGGCGTTCATGAAGACGATACGCTGCTCGCCGTCGATGGCGATGACGCCCTCGCGAAGATTGGCCAGAATCGTCTGGAGGTTCTGCCGCTGGTCGGTGATGGTCTCCAGTTGGCTGGAGACGGTGTGTCGCATTTTGTTCAGCGACGAGGCCAGGTCCGCCAGTTCCGTCGAGCCGCGCACGCTGGGCCGGAGGGTAAGGTTCCCCGAGGCCAGTTGCTCGGCCGTAGCCGTCACCTGCCGGATCGGCCGATACCAGACCCAGCTGAACAGCCCGCCCAGCAGCACGGCCGTAGCGACGGCCAGGCCCAGCCCCCACAGGATCGTTCGCTTGAGGAAGTCGCCCCGCCAGAAGACCTGCTCGGCGGGCATGGCCAGGCGGACCAGCCCGACGACCTTCCCGTCGCGCAGGATCGGCGAGGCGTGGTATCGCATCACCAGGCCGCTATAGTCGCTGCGGCGGGTGTCCTGGCCCTCATGGCCGGTAAGGGCAGCGAGAACCTCCGGGTGATCGGGCGTGTTCTGGTTGACCATCTTGGCCGGGGGTTCGCTGCTGTCGCCCAGGACATTGCCCTGGGAGTCGATAACCGTCAGACGGTATTGATCGTTGGCCTGGGCGGCCACCTCGCGCTGGATCAGCTCCGGCGGAATCGGCCAGCGCTGCTGGTACTCGTTGCGGGCGAAGCGGAGCATGTGGTTTTGAGATTGGAGCGACTGGCGTTGGATGTTCCGGTCGAGGTAGGTGAAGAAGATATAGCCCCCCACTGCGATGAGACAGGTTACCAGCAGCAGGTTGCCCAGGAACAGCCGGAAGAAAAAGTTCGTTCGTCTCATGATTCGCCTCGGGGCGTCCTGCCCGTCAGCTGATTTGCGTGGCGGGCCGGGGGCGCTATTCCGCCTCCTGGAGGTCGGCATCGCTGACCATGCGGTAGCCCACGCCGCGGACGGTCTTGAGGTATTCCCGGGCCGAGCCCAGTTTGCGACGCAGGCTGGTCAGGTGTACGTCGATCGTGCGGTCGGTCACGACGGCGTCGATGCCGATGGCCTGGTCGATAAGCTGGTTGCGGGTGAGCACCCGGCCGCGGGCGGCCGCCAGGGCTGACAGCAGCCTAAACTCCGTAAGCGTCAGGCTCAGCGGCTCGCCGTCGAGTTCGGCGGCATGCTGTTCCTGGTCGATGCAGATCGGCCCGATCTCCAGGCGGCGGTTCTGGTCGGCGGCCGATTGCGCCGTCCGCCGCAGTACCGCGGCGATCCGCGCTACGAGGACCGACATGCTGAAGGGCTTGGTGACGTAGTCGTCCGCGCCGACATGCAGGCCGACCACCACGTCGGACTCTTCGCCCTTGGCGGTGACCATGATGATCGGCACGTGGCAGGTGCGGGGGTCTTCGCGGAGCTTCTCTGCGATGTCGGTTCCGCTCATGCCCGGCAGCATCAGGTCCAGCAGGGCCAGGTCGGGCGGGTCGGCCTGGATCATCCGCAACCCCTCCTTGCCGTCGAAGGCACAGTCCACCGTATAGCCTTCCTTCTTCAAACGCAGGGCGGTCAGCTCGGCCATGTCTCGTTCGTCTTCTACGACAACAATTCTTTTTTTCGGCATTGGGTACCTGCCCTGCTTCAGGAGGATCGGGACAATCCAGTCGACATAACTACTCTGCGAGGGTAGCTAAACTTAACAAACATTATATTAGCGTACTGTTTAGATTGTATTAATACGCGACCCGCGCCCTTTTTCAGGAGGCAAAGCCGCGAAACTCAAGCCGTCACTGTTAATGTAATCTTAACACAATCTTTCTATTTAGCACATATAGGATCACTAGAGTCAATCATGCTGGTTGCGGGACAGGCCCGCGACCTCACCTGTGCATCTAGTGTTTGAAAGGAATGCAAGATGAAAACGATTGTAACCATGCTGGCAGTTGTGCTGGCTCTGATGGCTGTGACCGCCCCGGCCGTGGCCGCCGAAGAGCTCCAGATCGAAGGGTCCACCACGGTCGGTCCGATCGCCGACGCCTTCGTCGAAGCTTTCAAGAAGATTCGTCCCGACGTGAACTACACGGTCAAGAAGACCGGCTCGGGCGACGGCGCCCGCGCCTTGGTCGACGGCACGTGTGACATCGCCGCGATGAGCCGCTTCATGAAGCCCAAGGAGTTCAAGAAGGCCGTCGCCAACGGCATCATGCCGGTCGCCCACGCCATCGCGATGGACGGCGTCTGCGTCGTCGTGCACCCCTCCAACCCGGTCAAGAATCTCACCACCGAGCAGATCCAGAAGATCTACACCGGCGAGATCAAGAACTGGTCCGAGCTGGGTGGCCCGAACAAGGCCATCGTGCCCTACACGCGTGACACCTCCTCGGGTACCTACGAGACGTTCCACAAGCTGGCGATGCACAAGAAGAAAATGGGCGACCACGTCCAGACCGTCAGCTCGAACCCGAACATGAAGACCAACGTCGCCAAGAACGACGGCGCCATCGGCTACGTCGGCCTGGGCTTCGTGGACGACTCGATCAAGCCCGTCACCGTTGACGGCATCGAGGCCACCGAGCAGACCATCGCGATGGGCAAGTACCCCATCAGCCGTCCGCTGTTCTTCTTCACCAACGGCTACCCGAAGCTCGGGTCGATCGTCTTCCAGTTCTGCAACTTCTACCTGACCGAACAGGGCCAGGAGATCGTTCGGGCCAAGGGCTTCATCCCCCTGACCACGTACTAATCGCAACCGTGCAGGCAGGGGTCCGGCCGCGTGTCGGGCCCCTGCGCGCACATTTCCGTACCGGCCCGGCCGGGACGAAGGAAGACTTATGACATCTCTCGATACCAAGGAGATGCCCTCCGGCAAGGCCGCAGCGGCTGATTTTGATCGGCCGCTGCTTCTGACTCCGGGGGAAGACCTCTTCGGCTACATCACCGGCAAGATCGGCTCGGCGGCGCTGTTCATCACCGCCGCGACGAGTGTTCTGGCCGTTCTGCTGATTCTGTACTTTGTCGTCAGTCGAGGCGGCCTGTTCCTGACGACCACCGATGGCGATACCCAGCGGCAGAATCGTCAAACCGTCGCGCAGAAGGCGCTGGTCCGTTACGAAGCCGTCCTGGCCGAGACGGGCAACAAAGCCCAGGCCGACCAGGCCGTCCATGAATTCCGCGCCGAGATGGCCTCGCTTTCGCCGATGGCCCGGGCGCGCAAGGCCCGCGAGGTGCTCCTCGCCGGGGCCGACCATCAGGAGCAGCTCGTCGATACGCTGCTGAACAACGATCAGGTTGCCGAGAACAACCGGACGTTTATTCAGACCCAGGCCGATCAGATGCTCGCCGAAGTTCGGCGCTTTAACCAGGCCGGCGGTCCGGATCGCCTCGAGGCTGCCGTCGCAGCCATAACCGACGCCGCTGTCCAGAGCGTCTATCAGTCGGCCCTGTGGCGATCGGGCAATGCAGAAAAAGCGGCCGCCGCTGCCGACGAGTACATCCAGGCCCAGGCGGAGGAAGTCTACAAACAGGCCTACCGCGACAGCGGCAATAAGAAGCTGGCCACCCAAGCCAAAGAGAACGTTCTCGCCGAAGCCGAGCAAGCCTACCGCGAGATCATCATCAATACGGGCAACAAAATTCAGGCCGACGCCGTCCGGCAGCAGGTGCTCGCCCAGGCCGACGCCATCTACAACAGGGCCCTCGAAGAGACCAACAGCCCCGCCCAGGCCCGCCGCGCCAAGCAGCAGGTCCAGGGCGACGCCCAGCGGGCATGGTTCGAGAAGCTCGAAGAAACCGGCGACCGTGCGAAGGCAGCCGAAGCGCGCCAGGCCATCGCCTCGACCGCTGACGACGTCTACAACCGCACCATTGCCGAGACCCGCAGCGAGAAAAAAGCCCTCCAGGCCAAGCAGAATTTCATCGACGGCGTCAGGCCTCGCTCCGGCGCGGTCGCCGGGCACGTCATCCACCGCCTTGGCGAGATGTTCGGCGCTACGGCGTGGGACCCCGAGCACTCCGCGGACCCCGAGTACGGCATGCTGGCGTTGATTTACGGCTCGCTGCTGGTGACCTTCGGGGCGCTGCTGTTCGCCGTGCCGCTGGGCGTGGTCGCAGCCGTGGTCCTCAGTGACATCGTGCCGTTCAAGGTCCGGCAGATCTTCAAGCCCATCATCGAGCTGCTGGCGGCGATTCCGTCGGTGGCGTTCGGCTTTTTCGCGATCCTGGTCGTCTCGCCGTGGATGACGAAGACCCTCGGCTTCGACAGTGGAACCAACGCACTCAACGCCGCGGTGATCCTGGGCATCATGGCCATTCCGACCATCGTCAGCGTGGCTGAAGACTCCCTCAGCGCCCTGGGCCGGGACCTCCGCGAAGCGTCCTACGCACTGGGCGCGACCCGCGTGGAAACCATCTTCAAAGTCATCATCCCCGCAGCCCATAATGGCATTATCGCGGCGGTGATCCTCGGCATGATGCGAGCGATCGGCGAGACGATGGTGGTCTGGATGGCGGCGGGTAATGCATCGCAAGTGCCGGGTAACTGGTGGAACCTGACCGACCTCTTCGCCCACCTGCAGAACTCCGTGGCGACGATGACGGCCACCATCGCCGGCGATATGGGCGAGTCGGCCGAGGGATCCATCCACCGCAGTGCCCTGTTCACCGTGGGCCTGCTGCTGCTGATTTTCACCTTCATCCTGAATATGGTCACGGAGTATTTCTCGACTCAGTTCCGCAAGGGCATGGGCGCCAGCGGAGCCGCCGAGGCCACCGGCGTTGTTGCGAAGATCAAGGCAGCCTTTGTCGCCGTCGGCAGGGCGATCTGGTTTGTCCCGGGCCTGGTCTTCCGGCTGGTCGGCAAGATCATCAAGACGCTGGGCCACTATCTCTACATGCCCATCGACCGGGCCATCGAACCGGTCCGCATGCAGGCGAGGCTGGCGACGAACAACATCTTCACCGGCGTAGCATTGCTCAGCGTGGTCTTCCTGGGCCTGTCGCTGGTGATCGTCATCGGGCCGATCTTCGTCAATGGCGCCGGAGCGGTCTTCTTCGACGAGACCGTCGAGCATCGCATCTTCCTGCACGATCGGTTTGGCCGCGGCTCGTCCGAGCAACTGCAATCGCAGATCGACCAGGCCTGGGCGGCGCGCCAGCCTCTCTATGACGCCATCGACCAGTACGCCTGGCTGGCCCCGGATGAGCTGGCTCGTGAAGCGCGCGCCTACGAGCGCGATGCCGAACAGCACTTTGAATCACTGGTGGAAGCACAGTCGGCCCAGCTCCGTGTGATCGATGTGCAGTACAACGACGCCCGCCAGGCAAACAATGCCGAGCAGATGAATACGCTCAAACAGCAGATGGCCCGGGCCGAGGAAAAGCTCGCCACGACCAGGAAGAATCTGCGCAGCGTAAAAAAACTGCTCAAAGAGATCCGCGCGAGCCTCGTTGGTGGGCGGCGTGGCTTCCAGGTTGTCCCCGGGGCGCTGACGATTGACGATAAGGACGAAGTCCTCCGTCGTATCGCCGAGGTCAAGGAACTCAGCGAGAGCCCGGCAGGGAAACTGCTGATCGGCACGCCGGGCGAGAAAATTTTCCGCATCGCCCGGGTGTATGGCGAGTCGATCCGCAATGCGGACCTGACACTGCGGGACAAATCGATCCGCCCGATGGAGGGCTCGGGCCTGCCGAATGAGCTGTCGATGACCTACGAGCAGGCGTACCTTTCGGTCCGCGAGAAGGTCCTCCGCTTGCTGGGCCCGGCCGACCGGAAGACCCCCGCCCAGCGGGATATCATCAAACACATTCCGCCGGAGAGTCGTTTCGGCGCGCTGCATTACGACATGGCCGAGGAGTACCAGGCCGACCTCGTGACCGCGCAGGTCTGGGTGCCGATGTACGACGAGCAGGGCAATCCGCTGGCGAACGTCAAGCGTCCCGTCCCGCGGAAGGTGCTCTTTGCCGGCGCGCAGTTCGCCCAGATGCGCGAGATGCTCGACTATGCCGAGACGAACCTTTCGGCGATGATGGAGCCGAAGTTCAAATTCTACTACCGCTATTTCACCGACGAAGCCACGGCCGGTCACTTTCTCGGCGGGGTGGGGCCTGAGGTTCTCGGCACGCTGCTGATGACGCTGGTGGCGATCTGCGTCGCACTCCCGCTGGGCGTGATTGCGGCGGCCTATCTGGTCGAGGTCGCCGGCGATAACGTCGTGGTCCGCACGTTGCGAATCTGCATCAACACCCTGGCCGGCGTGCCGAGTATCGTCTTCGGCCTGTTCGGGCTCGCCTTTTTCGTGATGGTTCTGCTGCCGCTGTTTTCCGGCGGGGAATTTCATGAAGGCTGTGTCCTGACGGCCGGGCTGACGCTGGCGGTGCTGATCCTGCCGATCATCATCCGTGCCAGCGAAGAGGCGATCCGCTCGGTTCCGCAGACGTATAAAGAGGCATCCCTCGGCCTGGGGGCCGGCAAGCTGCGATGCTTCGTAAACGTCACGCTCCCGGCGGCCCTGCCGGGCATTCTCACCGGGACGATCCTCGGCATGAGTCGCGCCGCCGGCGAGACCGCGCCGATCCTCTTTACCGGGGCGGTCGCCTTTGGCGGCTTCGCGACGGGGCTGTTTTCAGCCACGCCCGCCCTGAGCTACAGCAGCTACGATCTCGCCGTCGGCGACGACATAGCCAGGCTCGTACCGTACAACCAGTGGGGCATGGTCGCCACGCTGATTACTTTGGTTTTGCTGTTGAACTTTGCTGCCATTATCATTCGTGGAAGAGTGTCCAAGCGTCTCAAGGGAATGTAGCGAGCGCAGCTCTTCTGAACTAACAATCCATGGAACATAACGAGAACGACATGCCTCCCTCCGACGAAACCATCTCTCAGGACGCTACCGATCTGTCCCAAGACGCCCAGGCCGAGCCTTCCTCGCCATCGGCCCCGCAGTCGGGCGTGAAGATTTCCCGCGTGCAGGCCACCAACAAGCCCACCGACGCCCAGGCCAATGCCCCTCGCCCCGAGCCCATTGTCCGTTCGGAAGACTTCAGCCTCTACTACGGCGCGAAGATGGGCGTCCAGAACATCACGATGGACTTCTACCCCAACGCGGTGACCTCCATCATCGGGCCCAGCGGGTGCGGCAAGAGTACCTTCCTGCGCAGCATCAACCGGATGAACGATCTGATCCCGATCGTCAAGACGACGGGCAAGATCATCATCAACGGCACGAATGTCTACGACAAACGGACGAACCTCGTGAACCTTCGCCAGCAGGTGGGCATGGTCTTTCAGCGGCCCAACCCGTTCCCCAAGAGCATTTTCGATAACGTCGCCTACGGCCCGCGGCTGCAGGGCATGCGCGACCACGGCCGACTCGAAGAACTCGTCGAGGAATGTCTCCGCAAGGCCGCCCTGTGGGAGGAAGCCAAAGACAACCTCAAGAAGTCGGCCCTGGGGCTTTCCGGCGGCCAGCAGCAGAGGCTCTGCATTGCCCGCGCCCTGTCGACCAAGCCCAACGTGCTGCTGATGGACGAGCCGTGCAGCGCGCTGGACCCCATCGCCACCGGCAAGATTGAAGAGCTCATCGTCGAACTCAAGAACAACTACACCATCGCCATCGTCACCCACTCGATGCAGCAGGCCGCCCGCGTCAGCGACTGGACTGCCTTCTTCTGCCTCGGCGACCTGATCGAGTATGATATCACCAACAATATCTTCACCAACCCGCAGAAGAAACAAACCGAAGACTATGTAACCGGACGATTCGGCTAAAGCTCCCCATGTCCGAACTACCCAAACGATTGGACCGCCTGCTGCTCCGCCTCGACCACATGGGTCTGCGCGTCGAGCAGTCCATGACCGACGCCATCCACGCCGTCCGCAATGGCGACCTGCGCGAAGCCAGCGACGTCCAGCAGCAGGACAACGTCATCGACAAGCAGGAAGTCGAGATCGAAAAGGAATGCATCCGGCTGCTGGCCCTCTACCAGCCGGCCGCGATCGACCTGCGACGCATCTGCTTCATCATCAAGGTCAATAACGACCTCGAACGCATCGCCGATCTGTCCTGCTCGATCACCAAGCAGGTGCCCACCCTGCAGGACAACAACATCAACCTCAACGAGTATCCGCTGTTTGACAGCCTGGCTGACATGGCTCTGGAGGCGCTGAGCCGAACCGTCCGCCTGCTGTCGACTACCGATACCGAAACCGCCCAGGTCATCATTCACGAGGACGAAAAGCTCGATCGCGCCCACCAGATTTTCATGCGCACCGTGCTCGACCACGAGCGCGACCGCTCGGCTGGCGTGGAGATCGTCTCGGCCCTGCTGAGCGTATCGCGCGCGCTGGAGCGCATTGGCGATCTCTGCACGAACATCGCCGAGGATATCGTCTTCCTTTCGACCGGCGAGATCATCCGGCACGGCAAAGACGACCAGTCCGCCAGCGACGAGTAACGCCCGCTGGCAGGGGGCCAGAGAACCCAACGGCAGGTCACCACGGCCCCTATTGTGGATCTGCTGACGAGGGAGCGGGCAGGGGGTTGACCGACTCGTCGATTTCGGTGACAGTATATTCATGAGTGCGGAGATTCTCGTCTACTTCCTGTGCAGCGGCGGCACGGTCATCGGCCTGCTGATTCTGGTGCGCGGCGTGATGGCCCTGCAGCACTGGAAGCAATTCGACCGCTTGCAGCAGACCCCCGGCTGGATCGTCTACTCCGCCGATCAAAGCCAGCCCTCCGACCAGGACGACCCCGAAAGCGTCCAGTTGCGATACCAGTATGAAGTGGACGGCCAGCGGTACTTCGGCACGCGGATTCACGCCTGCGGGGACATCAACTTCAGCCTCTCGACCGGCCGATCCGGCGGCGCGGCCAGCACCGCCCGCAAGCACGCCCAGACCTACCCGCTCCACAGCAAGGTCATGATCCACTACGACCCGGCCCGGCCGGATTTCAGCTGCCTGACGCGGGGCTCGCTGCACGGCCCGCTGGCGTCCATCATCGGCGGCAGCGTCGTGGTGCTTCTCGCGGCGGGGCTGCTGGGCGGGCTGGTCCTTCATGCGTCGCTGGCCTCGTAAGGCCGACGATTGACACCACCGCCTCGGCCAGGTACGCTGGACAGTTTCCCGCGTAGCTGTTGCAGCGGACCCGGAGACGCCCCATGCAGGAAGCCATATCCAAAGCGGCCGTGCTCATCGAGGCCCTGACCTACATCCAGCGATACCACGAGAAGATCGTGGTCATCAAGTTCGGCGGATCGGTCATGGACGACGCCGCAGCCATGCGCAACATTCTCACCGACGTGGTGTTTCTCAACGCCGTCGGCATGAGGCCGGTCGTCGTCCACGGCGGCGGCAAGGCCATCAGCTCGGCCATGGAGCAGCGCGGGCTGGAGGTCGAGTTCGTCCAGGGCCGACGCTACACCGACCAGCGCACGCTGACGGTCGTCGAGCATGTGCTGTGCAACGAGGTCAACCGTTCGATCGTCGAGACCATCGAATCGCTCGGCTGCCAGGCCATGGGCCTGCACACTCTTGCCAGCGGCGTGCTGACGGGCGAGCGACTCTGGCTGGAAGAGGATGATCGCAAAATCGACCTCGGCTTCGTGGGCAAAGTGGTCAACGTCAACGCCAAACTCATCAACCTGCTGTGCGAGTCCAATACCATTCCGGTCATCGCGCCGCTGGCGCGGGATGCCTCCGGCCAGAAGCTCAACTGCAATGCCGACACGGCCGCGGGGGAAGTCGCCGCCGCCGTCCAGGCCGAGAAGCTCGTCGTCGTCAGCGATACCCATGGCATTCGCGAGAATGTCGACGACCCCGACAGCACGATCCACACCATCGACGTCTCGGCCATCCGCGAACGCATCCTCGACGGGCGCATCTCCTCGGGCATGCTGCCGAAGGTCGAGTCCTGCCTGCGCAGCCTCGCCGGCGGCGTGAAACGCACCCACATTGTCGACGGCCGAATCCCCCACGCGCTGCTGCTGGAAATCTTCACCGACCTCGGCAGCGGCACACTCATCCAGATGGACGAAAAACCATCGGCCGGTATCACCTCGGCCTGACGCAACCGCCATGATCCGACACTTCATCAACCTCGCCGATTTCACCGGGCCGCAACTGGCCGGGCTCATCGACCGCACCATCGCCGAAAAGCCCGCCTACCGGCCTGGTCCGGGCCCGGCCCCGCTGACGCGACAGACTCTCGCGATGGTTTTCGAGAAGGCTTCGCTCCGCACGCGCGTGAGTTTCGAGGTGGCCATGACCCAGCTCGGCGGGACGAGCATGTACCTCGACAATGCGGCGATCGGCATTGGCAAGCGGGAGGCCGTCAAGGACATCGCCCGCGTGCTGGGCCGCATGTGCGACGGCATCATGGCGCGAACGTACAGCCACGACCTCGTCGTCGAGCTGGCCGCCTGGGCCGACGTGCCCGTCATCAACGCGCTGAGCGACTACTCCCACCCCTGCCAGGCCATGGCCGACCTGGTCACCGCCCAGGAGCACTTCGGCAGCCTGGAAGGGCGCACGCTGACGTTCATTGGCGATGGCAATAACGTGGCCCGCTCGCTGGCCGTCGCCTGTGCCCGCCTGGGCATGCGGTTCGTCCTGGCCTGCCCGCCGGACTACGCCCTCGAGGACGAGCTGTTCAACACCCTCTCGGCTGAGCACCCCGAAGCCGACCTGCTGCTGATGCACGATCCGCAACTGGCTGTTCGAGATGCCGACGTGATCTACACCGACACGTGGGTCTCGATGGGTCAGGAGGCCGAGCGCGCTCGCCGGCAGGAGACCTTCGCTGCCTTCCAGGTCAACTCGGCCCTGATGAAGCAGGCCCCCGACTCGTGCATCGTCCTGCACTGCCTGCCGGCCTATCGCGGTTCGGAGATCACCGAGGAAGTCTTCGAAGCCAACGCCCAACACATCTTCGACCAGGCCGAGAACCGCCTGCACTTCCAGCGGACGCTTCTGGGCGTGTTGCTGGGCGAGGGCAACATTGCCTGAACCTCCCAGGAGTAACCCCATGTCTTTCCAGCGGCCGGATGGCCGAGCCTGCGACGAACTGCGCCCCGTGACGATCACCCCGGACTTTGTCGGCTCGGCCGACGGGTCCTGCCTGATCGAGACCGGCGGGACGCGCGTGATCTGCACGGCCAGTGTGATTCCGTCCGTGCCGGCCTGGCGGGAGGCGAGCGGCCTGGGGTGGGTGACGGCGGAGTATGGCATGCTGCCGGCCAGCACCGGGCGACGCAAGGACCGCCCGATCGGCAAGCCCGACAGCCGGGGCGTGGAGATCCAGAGGCTCATCGGGCGGGTGGTCCGCAATGTGGTGAATTTCGAGAAACTGGCCGATACTACAATATGTCTGGACTGTGACGTGCTCGAAGCCGACGGCGGTACGCGTACCGCCTCGATCACCGGGGCGTATGTGGCCCTGGCGCGGGCGGTGGCATCGGCCCAGCGGGCCGGGCAACTGCCCCAGGGCGTGCTCGGCCAGGCCGTCACGGCCGTGTCGGTCGGTGTTGTGGACGGCTCGGCCCTGCTGGACCTCTGCTACGCCGAGGACAGCGCCGCCGAGGTCGACATGAACATCGCCATGACCGCCGACGGGAAGTTCCTGGAGGTGCAGGGCACGGCCGAGCGGGCGCCCTTCGATGCGGCGCAATTACAAGCCATGCTGGACCTGGCCGCGGGCGGGATCGAAACCCTCCGGGCCAGGCAGAACGAGGCGATCGGATCGCCCTAG
>CAZCDM010000049.1:2349-13319 GCA_964497475.1 uncultured Planctomycetaceae bacterium | reverse complement strand
AGCGCCGAAAACACAAGATATAGAGGCACCTGAGTCAAGTAAATACCCCTGTCCCTTGATCTTCCATGACTTAACTCCATTAGGCACCATTGCCGTAAGCCATTATAAATCAAGGGCTAACATCGCGCCAGAAAAAAATGTCAGTCACCTGGAGTTAGTCTCTGGCTCCGGCGGAGTGAAGTTTCGGACGAGCCTGCGGTGTGGTGTTGGTTGGCCTGGCGGCCGGGCCGGGGCGGGGTGCGGCGGGCTTGCGGCTGATGATTTCCAGCAGGGCCATGGCGGTGGCTACGCGGACGCCCCCTTCGGGACTTTCGAGCAGACTGTGGAGCCTGTCCATTGCACTGCGGCGTCGGATGTGCCCGAGGCTGAGTGCGGCGAGGCGCTGGAGGGAACTGATTTCGTAAGGCTTGAAGGTTTTGTCTTCGCCGTAGGAGGCCTGGTAGAACTTCAGCGGGAAGGCGGCCGCGGCGAGGCACATATCATAGGCGTCGTCGTCGGCCTGGCCGATGGTGCCCAGCCCGCCTGCGGCCGTGACGCGGACGCGCGGGGGGTTGTCGCTGCTCAGCAGCGAGTGCAGCAGCCGATCGGTCGAGGGCGGACGCAGTTCGGCGATGGTGGGAATGGCCGCCAGTCGCATGTCGAGGTAGTAGCCTTTGGCGTAGCTTTCCAGCATGCGGAGGGAATGCTGATCGCCCAGGCGGGCGAGGGCTTCGATGGTGTTCAGCCGGACGGTGGGGTCCTGCTCGTCGGCCAGGAGCGACTGGAGGGGCTTGATCGCGGAGGTCTCGCCCATCTTGCCCATGACCATCGCGGCGGTGGCCCGGCCGAACTTGAAGTCGCTGTTGAGGATCGCGCCGAGCTGGCTGGCGTATTTGGAATTGCCCAGCCGGTAGAGGCAGTAAATGGCCGCACAGACCACGCGCTGGTCGGTGGCGGGGTTGAGGATGAATTGCTCCATGCGCCCTTCGGCGGGGGGGTAGGCCAGGTCGCCCAGGCTCATCGCCGCGGCGAAGCGGACGGTGACGGCCTTGTCGTCGAGGCCTTGCATGAGCGTGCCTGCCTCGGCGGCGCCCAGCCTCTTGCCAATGCCTTCCATCGCGTAGGTTCGCGTCATGGGGTCGTTGCTGACGGCGGCCTGCAGCAGCGTCGTGCGGGCGTCGATGAAGGCTGCGTCGACGGAAATCTTGGGTTCCTCGTCGCTGCTTCTGGCCAGGCCCATGCGGTCACAGCCGGTCGTCCAGAGACACAGCGTAGCAGCCAGGGTCAACAGAATGGTTCGATTGCGGGTCAATGGGATGTCCTTGCCTCGGTTCGTTTTTTCCAGATCAGGATGACGATCAGCCCGGCGGCCAAGGTGGTCACGCCCAGGCCGAACGCCTCACCCACGACACTATACAAAGCTATCCGGCCATCAACAAGAGGGCGCACCATCATCGTACCGCGGGCCAGTAATCTTTTTCGGCTATCGCCATCGTCTTCCTCCAGCACTGCGACGATCCGCCCGTTGCTGTCGATCGACGCGCTGATGCCGGTGTTGACCGCTCGGAGGACCGGCACGCGATTTTCAATCGCCCGGAAGATGTAGTGCGTCAGATGCTGGGCGTGTTCGGTCGTGCCGCGGAATTGGCCGGCGGCATCCTGGGAGACGAACCAGCCGTCGTTGGAGAGGTTCACCAGAATGGTGCGGTCTTTGGCGCCCTCGGCGACCATTCGCCGGCAGAGCTGGCTGACCGTGCCCTCATAGCAGATGGGCGTGACGAGCTGGTAGGTCTCGTCCGGACCGGTGCGGAGGATGAAGTGCGTGAACTCGTCGCCGGGGTGGAGCTGGGGCATGGCCTCGGGGACGAAGGCTCGCAGCAGGTCGTACGCCGCGGGAAGGGTGTATCGCAAGGGCACGGCCTCGCTGAAGGGTACGAGGTGGGTTTTGGCATATTCCATGCCCCACCCGTCGGGCGTGAACCACAGCACGCTGTTCTGACGGACCCAGCGGTCCTGGATGTTTTCCATGTGGCCTCGCGGGTTGGGCCGAAGCGTCGTGCCGCCTGCCATGATCGGGCAGTCCAGCAGCAGCGAGGCCAGGTGCATCATCGCCGTCTGGCAGCGGAGGGTTTTGAGGCTCGGCTCGTCGCGCTGGATGCGCCGGGCCAGGGTGCTACGGAGCATCTCGCCCAGTTGTTCGCTGGATGTCTCGGGTGCGATCGTCACGCCGAGGCACCCGGCCAGGGTGGCCCGGTCGGCCGGGCTGAGCCGGCGGGGGGTGTACTGCGGCAGGGCCAGTCCCAGTGCGTCGCGCAGGGCGGGCAGTTCAAGGGTGGTGGCGCCGGGGCCGAAGAGCAGCTGGCCGAGGGCTTCGACGGAGGGCTGATCCAGCCGGGCGAGAATCTCGGGGGTGAAGGTCTGGCTGAGCAGGTATCGTGCGGCGATGGGGTAGTATGCGCTGCGATCGTAGAGTCCGACTTTGCGGATGAGGCTCTCGCGGAGGGTGGGGACGTCATGGGCGTCGGTCTGGGCCCGGCCGTAGACTTGCATGGATATCGAGCGGATGTCATCGTCCGGCAGCGAGGCCAGGTCGGCTTCGAGCAGCTCGGGGTTCATGCCCTCCGGGAGCATGGTCTCCGGCCAGATGATCAAGTCGCAGCCGGCGCCGATGAGGTTCATCGACCCGGCCAGGTGCGTCTGCAGGAACGTCAGCGTCGGCACGACCGGCCCGGTCAGCGAAATGGGAATCGCCTCCTGGACGATGCCGACGGTTGGGCCATCGGTTCCGGCCGGCTGGCTGAGTCGCCAGTGGCCGTAGCCCAGCAGCCCCGCCAGGGCCAGAGCACAACCGGCCAGGCCATGCCAGATTGTCGGGTTGAGCCGGTTGCGTTGCTCGCTGCGGGCGAACAGCGGCGCCGTCAGCAGGTCGGCTGCGGCTCCGTTGACCATGGCTACGAAAAAGCTCACCCCCGCCGAGCCGGTCACGTCGGCGAGCTGAATCAGCGGCAGGTGCATGGTTTGCGTCTGGGCCAGGGTGAACCACGAGAAGCTGATGAGGTGGGACCGGACGAATTCCAGCGCGACCCAGACCACCGGCAGGGCCAGCCACATCGGCCAGTTGCGTCGCAGGGCAGCTCGCAGAATCGCCCCGGCCGCCAGCCAGTACAGCGAGAGATAAAGCACTGCCCCGAAGTAGCCCACCATCGTCGGCAGTGTCAGCCAGTACAGCGCCATCGCCCAGAACCCCAGCCCGGCCAGCCAACTGCACAGCAGTGTCCAGCGATGATGCACCCCGGCCGACAGCGCCATCGCCAGCGGCACGAGAGCAACGTACCCGAAGTACCACAGGTCAAATGGCGGCATGGAAACCAGCAGCAGTACCGCCGTCAGCAGGCACAGCAGCAGCACGCTGGCCCGGCGGCGCAGCTCCAGCCGACGCTGGAAAATTTCCGGCGGTGGCGTCTTGTCCAGCAATCCCGTGCCCGGGGCGATGTCGGGTTCAGCCGATGCAGCGTCATTCATTCGGATGGTTCCTGCATTGCGATGGCGTATTGTGGACGACCGGCCCGGGAATGACAAGAACCAACCTCAGCCGGCAGGGACCCGTTGCATTTCCCGCCTGGGCGCATACCATGAATCCATGCCTCCCTCTCCGCCGCCACGTCACGACCGCAAAACCCTCCGCACCCTCGTTCTGCTCGGGCTGTTGATTCTCGCCGCCCTGGGTGCCTGGGCGATGGTGCGCTCGGGCGATGCGCTGTCGGCCCAGGGGGCCGACCTCGTAGCCGAGCTGTGGCAGCGGGGCCTGGCGAGCTGGTGGTCCGACGAGCCGGAGGTCCACTGGTGGCTGCGAACGGCCGAGGGGGACATCAGCGGCTTTGCCGTGGAGTACCGCCATCGCCTCGCCGACGGGCGGTTCCAGGGCGGGCAGTTGCGGGTCCAGGCCGAGCAGTCCGTCGCCCAGAGGTACTTCAGCCGGTGGACCCTCACGCCGGATGCTTCGCAGGGGACCTACACCGGCCAGAGCATTCTTGAGCTGCCCAACGGCCAGACCGTCGCTGTCGATGCGAAAATCGAGATGACGCCGCAGAAGCTGTTGGTCGATCAGCGGATGAACGGGCAGGTGTTGACCTCTTCGGCATTGGTTCCGTCGAACTACATTCCCGAAGGCACGATGGATCTGTTGGTCGGCCTGGCTGCCGAACGCGGCACGGAGGCGCGGTTCGTCTTCATCAGCGACAGCCAGCCGCCGCGAGGCCGTCGGCCTGACTTCGTGAAACATACCGTCAGCCCCGCGTCGGTCGATCCCGATGGCCAGCGAATCGTCGAGGTATCTTTCTCGGGCGGGTCCACCGAACGGATCACCCTGGACGACTCGGGCCAGGTGATTCTTCGCGAAGGCGACGGCTGGCAGGAGCGGCGGGTAGCAGCCGAGGAAGTCGCCCGTCATTTCCCCCAGGCACGGCAACTGCTCGACGAGCAGGGTGTCCCCGCCGAGGCCGCGCCGTAGCGTCATTGCCCGTGGAGGGTTTCCTGCCGGAGCTTCTCGGCCCGGTCGATGAGCTCCTTTTTATCCGGCGGGGTTGGCTTCTTGAGGATGTGCAGCGTCTCGCGGCGGTCGTGGTAGGTCCACGGGGCGATCTCGCTGAAGAAGTCGGCCGGGGGAATCTCGTACCACGGCGGGTCGAGCTTGATGTTGGTTTTGAGCGTCTCGTAGCCTTCCTTGCGCAGGATCAGCTCGTAGTCGCCATACCACGTAAAATCGATGGTCACCGGCGTGCGGCCGACCTCGACGTTCGAGACATACGCAATCGCGCCGGCCGGCTCGGAGCGAATCGTCCATTCCCGCTCGACGCAGCCCGCCGCCACCAGCAGCCCAATGCTTGTCAGAATTGTCCAACGCAGCTTCATACCTTTGGTTATAAAATCCTGCTGCGCCGCAAACAAGCGAATTCCGTCGGTTTGTTCTTGAGACTCACCCCGCCCGCCCGGATAATATCGCCATGCGAGCGCCCTACGAAACCGCCCAGCGACACCAGGAACCCTTCGCGGTGCAGTTCAGCGTCTTCATGCCAAACCGCGTGGGGCAGTTCCAGGAGCTGCTCCAGCACTTCGCCGAGCATCACGTCCGGCTGGTTGGCGTCTCGGTGATCGACTCGACCGACTGGGCTGTCGTCCGCATGATTTTCGATCAGCCCGGCCATGCCCGCCAGCTCCTCAAGGAAGGCCGCGAGAGCTTCACCGAGGCCGAGGTCCTCCTGGCTGAGCTCCACAGCGACAGCGCCCTGCAGGAAATTCTCCAGGGGTTGCTGCGAGCCGAGATCAACGTCCACTTCGCCTTCCCACTGACGATCCGCAGCAACGAGAACCCGGTGATGGCCTTCCATGTGGATGACCTCTGCCTAGCCCGGCAGGTTCTCACCCGGATGGAGTTCATCCTGCTCAGCGACGAAGACCTCGCCGACCCCGAGTGACCGCGGCGAGCTGTCCGTTGCGATTTGCTCGCCGGGCGGGTATCCTTCGGCCATGCCCACGACCTATGACGTAGCCGTTCTCGGTGGCCAGGCGGCCGGCTTCGCCGCCGCCGGCACGCTCGCCAAAGCCAACCGCTCGGTCATCGTCCTCGATGCGCCCCCAGCCAGCCTCGCCCGCTGCCCGCTGACCGACTGGATTCCCCGCGACCTCTTCAAACACCCCGCCGTCGTCCGCTCCGTCCAGCGCGACAGCGGCGCGGTGAGCTTCTCCCGCGTCGAATTCCACGACCGCGCCCTGGAGCGGCGAGCCAGCTTCAACTCCCGCAGCGACCTGGGCTATTTCCTCCCCGCCGGCGGGCTGGACAATGCCCTGGCCTCCTGGGCCAAAGACCGCGGCGCGACGATCCGCTCGGCCAAGGACCCCGCCGAGATCCAACTGCACGAATCGGGCATCGAGCTGCGCGCTTCGCGAAGCGTTCACGCCCGGATGTTGCTGATCGCCCAGGACCATCCCCACGCGATCATCCCGCAGATCGGCCGACCCACGCGTATGCCCAACGCAGCAACCATGCAGGCCATCGCGCTGGACATCCCTCTGCCCGGCCGCCGCGACGCCCTCGACCCGCCCGAGGCCATGCACATCATCGAGATGGCCGAGCGAAGCGAAATCGGCATGATGATGCAGGTCGGCCGGACGCTGCACGTGCGGGTGATTTCCACCAGCCGGGCCGCCGGGCTGCGAACCAGCGAGATGACCGAGCTGCTGACCCGCCTGGGCCAGGCGAAGCTCATTCCATCCGACCTGCCTCTGGACCGCGCGACCGGCGCTGCCTGGAGTCCGCCGGCCGGCATGGCCCTGGATCAGGAAGTCCACCTCGCCAAGCGCTGCCTCCTGGCCGCATCGGCCGGGGGCTTCGCCGACAGCATCACCGGTCAGAGCCTCTACCCCGCCATCGTCTCGGCCGTCCTGGCTGCCCAGACCATCCACCAGGCCCTCGATGCCGACACCCCACAGGACGTCCTGCCGCAGTACAAGGACGCCTGGCGAAAGGACCTGGGCGACTACCTCCGCCCGCCCAACACCAGCCTGGCCATGCTCCTGCCGCTGCTGTTCGTCAATCAGCGCGTGGTGGGCCGCTTCAGCCGGGCGCTGCTGCTGGGTGAGGCCATCTGAGCCCTCGCGGGCTGCCGCTGTCATTTTGCCTGTCAGGGCCGTACAATGACGAAGCTCGCCAAGGACGTTCGTCTTATGATTCCCGATATCCGTTTCGACAAACTCAGTGCCGCCGGCAACGATTTCGTCTGCGTCGACAACCGCGCGGGGCAGTTCGATGCGCTGCTGGCCGAGCCCGCCCGGGCCGGTCACTTCGCCGCGAGCCTCTGCGCCCGCGGGCACGGCGTCGGGGCCGATGGCGTAATCTTCGCCAGCCATCCCGAAATCGAGGGCGTGGCTGACATCGCAGCGCAGTTCTACGAAGCCGACGGCAGCAGCTGTGATCTGTGCGGCAATGGCACGGGCTGTTTCACGCAGTGGGCCATTACCTCCGGCTTCGTGCCCGACAGGCAGCTGCAGATCCTCACCGACGCCGGCGTGGTCCTCGGCTCGCGATGCGAGGACGGCTACGTCCGCGTTTGCATCCCCTCGCCGGAACACACCCGGCGGGACATCACCATCGAAGCAGCGGGCCTGAGCTTCACTGGCGACTACACCGAGGTTGGCATCCCGCACCTGGTCGTGCCCGTCGACGACCTGGCCGGGCTGGATATCCAACGCTTCGGCCCGGCCCTGCGATACCACGAAGACTTCGCCCCCCGGAGCGTGAACGTCAACTTCGTGAAGGTGCTCGGGCCCGGAACCATCGCCCTGCGCACCTGGGAGTTCGGCGTCGAGGGCGAAACCCTCGCCTGCGGAACCGGCAGCAGCGCCGCAGCCATCCTCACCACCCTCCGCGCCGGCTGGGAAGGCCCCGTCCGCCAGCATATCGAGCCCGTGGCCGTTCACACCGCCGGCGGCGATGTGCTCCGCATCTTCTTCAACGTCGACGCCGCCGAGGCCGTCACCGACCCCTGCCTGGAAACGCTCGTCCGGCCGATCTATTGCGGCCAGCTCTCGGCCGAGTTCGCCGCGGCCGCCTGGGCCGGGCCCATCGCGGAAGGATGCGACGCAGCATGACGGTGTACAGCATCGACCAGAACTCCCACAGCCTCTGGGACACGCTGCCCAAGCTCCAGGCCCTCGTCGCAGCCGGGCGCGAGGTGCACCACTTCATCGAGGATATCGACGTGGCCTTTACCGCCATCGGGGCCGACCTCGACGCCGAGCCGCTGGAGTTCCGCCGCGAGCGGTTCTACGCCTCCGGCGGGCAGGACTGGGGCGCGGCGATGTTCTACAGCGACTTCCTCGGGCGAAAGCCCATCGACCTGCGCCGCATCGAGCCGCAGCTCGGCCAGAAGCTCGCCGCCGTCGCCCGCGCGATGGACACCACCGTTGAAGCACTCTACGACCAATACGCCCTCAGCGATAACTGGATCCTCACCGGCAGCAGCTACATCGGCGACCGCCACCACCACCGCTGCATCGGCGACCTTGGGCGCGACGAAACCGAACCCTGGCTCCGCCGCCTGCTGAAGCTCGCCGAGCAGAACTGCCTCGAACGCTTTCCCCAGCCCGACGCCCACCAGCGCATCCGCGGTTGGTTTTCCACCGAGTTCCAGATCGTCGATGGCATCCTCGCCCGGGCCGACGATTCGCTCTGCGACGTCTACGCCCAGTGGCTGGCCAAGTACGTTTCGTCCACGGCTGTCATCGACCGCAGCAGTTCGCTCTTCGCCCCCGGCGCCGACCCGCACCGCGACGCGCTGATCGAGCTGTTCCTGCGCGACTACGACACCGCGGCCGGGCTGTACAACCAGGCCCTGGCCGAGGTCGACCTCGGCCTGCATCCGCTGGATACCGCCGCCGGCGAGCTGCCCTGCTTCGGCGTGTTCACCTATCAGGACCACCTCGTCCGCGGCCAGGCCCGCCTCGACGGGCGAACCATTCGCATCGCGGAGATGGGCTTCGACCTCGACGCGTCCTCGCACCTGCCCGTCGAAGCCATGCGCCAGGCCGGCATCGAGGCCCTGCCCGGCAAGGCGGTTCTGCTGGCCATGCAGGCACGCATCGGCCCCCACGGCCGGGCCCTGGCCCTGCCGAAACACGGCTCGACCTACATGCCCGCCGTCCACCGCTTCGCGAGCCTCCTCGCCGAGGCCGACCTGCTGCCCGCGCCGCTTCAGCCGGTCCTCCGCCTCAACCTGAAACTGCTCGACCGCATAGGCGAGGTCGACACCCTCATCCGCCTGCCCAAGAGTCTTCGCGAATCGTTCGGCTGTGACGAGCTGACCGCCGCCGAACTGGCCGGGCGGCATCGCGACGTGATCGACGAGGCCCGAACCCGCCTGGACGAGCTGACCACCGACGCTGGCCGCGATGCCTGGGCCCGACAAGCCCAGCCCGAGCTGCTGGAACGCATCGACCGGCGCGAAAATGAAAAATGCACACTGGCTGAACAGAACCCCAAAGACCCCCGCGTCCGCGAGCTGTGGCAGCAGATTCGCGACGACCAGGCCACCCTCGCAGCCGACCTGCTCGAGCAGGTCGTGCGCGATACGCACGCAGCCGGGCTGGACTTCTACGAATCCCGCGGGGCGATTATGCCGTGGTGCGTCGCCCTGGGCGGCGAGGAGTTCTACAGCAAGGTCATCGTTGCGGCCGAGATCACCGAAGAGTCGTCCGATGGCTAAGCACGAGGAAATCCGCAACCACTACCGCCGCCTGATCGGCCCCGGCCGGGAGAACTTCGAGATTCTCGACTGGGCCGCCGAGTCGACCCAGAAGCTGCGCTTCGCCGTGCTGGCAGGGCAGGTCGACCTTCAAGGCTGCCGGCTACTCGACGTCGGCTGCGGGCTGGGCGATCTTCTGGAGTACCTCGCCAACGACATCGAGCTGGACTACACCGGCTTGGACATTACGCCCGAACTGCTCGACCTGGCCCGGCGGAATCACCCCGCCGCCCGCTTCGTCCTGGGCGACCTCTTCGGCGACGACCCGCCACTTGCCGGCGAGCGATTCGACGTGGTCTTCTGCTCGGGCACGCTGAATCTGAACCTGGGCAATAACATGGCCTTTCTCGGCAGGGCGTTTGACCGCATGCTCACCGTGACCGCGCCCACCGGCCGGGCGGTCGTGAACCTGCTCAACGATCGGCTGGATAATACCGACGACCGGTACTTCCACTACAACCTCCCGGCCGTGCTGGAAATCGTCCAGCCGATGTGCAGCGACGTCCGCGTGATCGACGATTACCTGCCCAACGATTTTACATTGGTCTGCACGCCCCGCGACGCCGGCTGAAACGCCCGGCGAGGTGGTGAAAGCCACTCCATCTGGCCGATAGACCAGAAGGACCGATAATCTCCTTGCGGTCGGGCCACGTTAAGCCCACAATAAGGTCATGATCGGCGGGCGGGCGGCACGATGCCGGCCTGCCCTCGGCTGCATTTGCCCTTGCGGCAATGTGCAAAACGACATTCCACGCATGGCTCGATGCGGGCTGTGCTGTCCGGTGTTCTTGGATCTTATGGAGAAGACCATGAAAAACCCTCGCGTCCTTGTATCGCTCCTGATGTTGCTGGCTGTGGTTCTCTGGCCAGCTGTTCTTATCGCCCAGCCCGACGAACCGGCGGCGTCTACCGCCGGGGCGGCCGCGGCAAAGAAACTCGCCGCCGCGTCGGGTCTGTATCAGGGCAAGCTGTATAAGCTCGCCGCCGAGAGCTATGCCGACTTCCTCCAGGAATACCCCGTCCACCCGCAGCGGAACCTGGCGCGGTACGGCCTGGCGATCTGCCGCTATCAGCTCGGCCAGTACGACCAGGCCGTCACGCTGCTCAACCAGGTCGTCGCTGAAAAAAACTTCCCCCAGCGCGACGAGGCGCTGGTCGTGCTGGGCTACTGCCTCATGCAGACCAAGAAGTACGGCCAGGCCCTGGAGACCTTCCGCACGCTGGGCAAGGACTACCCCGACAGCAAACAGGCCGCCGCGGCCAAGCTCAACGAGGCCCAGCTGCTCTACACCCTGGGCAAGTACGACCAGGCCCAGCAGGCCTGCGAGAGCTTCCTCACCGACAACCCCCGCAGTGCGTCGCGCGACAAGGCGATGTACTGGCAGGCCCTGAGCCTCCGCAAGCAGGGCAAGCACGCCCAGGTCATCGGCGTGGCTCGCGAGCTGACCGAGAAGAAAGACAGCCCGTATTATGTAGATGCGCTGCTGTTGCTCGGTCAGGCCCAGCAGGCCACCGGGCAGAACGACCAGGCCGTCGAAACCTTCCGCACGATGGTCGCCGCCGCGCCGGACGATCGCAAGCTCGATGCCCGCTACAGTCTGGCCACGGCGCTCGAGGCGGCCGGCCAGCACGCCGAGGCCGGCGAGCTGTTCGCCGAGCTGTCCGGCAAGGACAATGGGCGGTACCCCTCGG
>CAZCDM010000049.1:0-2249 GCA_964497475.1 uncultured Planctomycetaceae bacterium | reverse complement strand
TTCGAGTCGGGCCAGTTGGCCCCCGCGGTCGAGCTGGCCGCCGAGGCGAGCCAGTCGGCCCAGGGGCCGCTGCTGACGGCCCTGCTGGACCTTCAGGCCGAGGCTCTGTTCCGCCAGGCCGAGTACGCCCAGGCCGCCGAGGTCCTCGAAACCCTCCGCCAGCGGGAGCTGACCGAGCCGCAAGTGCTCCGCATTGACATGCGTCTGGGGCAGTGTCAGTACCAGCTCGACCAGTACGACCAGGCGATGGCTACCCTGACCCCGCTGGCCGAGAACAAGAAGGTGCTGGCCGATCTGTCGTTGCACCCGGCCCTGCTGGCGCTGGGCGATTCGCTCATCCAGGCCGGGCAGTATGAAAAGGCCCGTAAGGTGCTGGACGCCTACCTCAGCGTCTCGCAGAAGCAGCGTCCTCGGGCGCAGTACTACCTGGCCATCGCCCAGCTGCGCGACGGCCAGGCCGCCGCCGCCGCCCGGAGCTTCCAGAAAGTGCTCGAGGGCAAGGACGCCTCGCCATGGGTCCAGCGGACGTTGCTGGAGTACGGCCAGATGAAGTATCGCGGCAAGGAGCTGGACGAGGCGGGCGAGATGCTGGCCCGGCTGAGCCAGGCCAATCCGCCGGCCGAGCTGGCCGCCCCGGCGATCTACCTGCGGGCGTGGATGTGCAAAGACAAGGGCGAGTTCGCCGACGCGCGGAATCTGTTCGAGACGTTCGTGACGACGTGGCCGGAGCACGATCTGGCCGTGGACGCGGCCCTGCAGCAGGCCATCTGTACCATGCGGACCGAGAAGTATGACGCGGCGGCGGAACTCTTCGCTGCCTGGCTCGAAGCCAACGAGCAGGCCCCCCAGCGCGACCAGGCACGCCGCCTCTACGCCCAGTGTTTGCTGGAGAACAAGAAGCATCGTGAGGCGGCCAAGCTGCTCGACGGTCTGGCCGAGAACCCCAAGACGGCATCGCCCGAGGTGCTGTACGACCTGGCCTGGTCGAGGAAGGAATCGGCCGAGCCCGATGCCGCCATCGCCGCCTATCGCACGCTGCTGGAGCGCTACCCCGAGCACGACCTGGCCGGCAAGGCCCGGCTGGAACTGGCCGACATGCTCTACGCCGAGGGGCAGTTCAAAGAGGCGGCCGAGCGGCTCAAGCCCATCGTCCTCGACCAGCAGGCCGACGAGAAAACCCGTGCCGCGGCGCAGTATCGCCTGGCCTGGTGCTATGAGAAACTCGATGAGCCCGCCCAGGCGGCCAGCTCGTTCGAGAGCTTCGCGGCGGCCTGGCCCGAGCACGAGTCGACCCCCTCGGCCCTGTACCAGGGCGCCAACACCTACATGTCCATCAAGAAGTACGACCAGGCCATCGCCATGCTTCGCACGCTCGTGGAAAAGCACCCGGACAATCCGCTGGCCCGGCAGGGGATGATCCGCTTGGCCCAGGCCCAGGCCGACGCCGGCCAGTTCGCCCCCTCCCAGGCGAGCTACCGCGTCTTCCTGGCCAAGTATCCGGATGACACCCTGGTCTACCTTGCCCGGTTCGGCATGGGTTGGGCGCTGGAGAACCAGGGCAAGTATGACGAGGCCCGCACCTGGTACGCCAAGGTCATCGATACCCATCAGGGCCCCACCGCCGCCCGGGCGCAGTATCGCATCGGCCAGACGTACCTCGCCCAGCGAAACTTCAGCCGGGCCGCCCGCGAGTTCATCGCTACCGATACCGTCTACGGCGGAACCGAGTGGGCCGCTCGGGCGCTGCTGGAAAGCGGGACGGCCTTTACGAAACTCGGCAAGCTCGCCCAGGCACGCAGCCAGTACGACCTGCTCATCCGCAAGTACCCCGACACGGCCCCGGCCCGGACCGCACGCAAGCGGATCGAGCAGCTCAAGGAGTAGTCACCCGCCGCGATCAGAACTGAACGGCCAGCTGGACGATGCCCACCAACGCATTGTCCAGCCCGCGCCCGCCGGGGTTGACGATGTACTGCAGATCCGGCTGGATGCTCATCCACCCCGTCAGATGCACCTTGTAGAAGACCTCGGTCGTAAACTCCCAGTTCTCGGTAAAGCCCGCCCCGCGGGCCTCGCTGAACCGCACCGTGTTGAACCCCACGCCAAAAACGTCGTCCGACCGGCCCGGAATCGGTCCCTGCCATCGCAGCCCGCCGCCGATGTGGTGCCCGGCCCCACTGAAGGTAGACGCCCACATTCCTGACTTCAACATTGGGACACCCAATCAATGGAGCAGGTCGTAGAGGGCC
>CAZCDM010000048.1:0-13320 GCA_964497475.1 uncultured Planctomycetaceae bacterium | reverse complement strand
CCTCGGAATACCCCTTGCCGTCGTTGAAGGCGTTGTCAAGGGCGATGAATTCCTCGAGCAGCTGGGGGGTACTCGGCAGGGCCGGTTCGCCAGCCTGAACCGGACCCAAGCTCACCAGGCCGATGACATACACGCAAACAATCGTAATTCGTATTGGACTCATGGAGCCCATTGTATTGCATCGTCCGCCGATTTGCATGTCAGCCAGCCGCGAAGCGGCGAAAGGGTTCAGCCGGGCCGTACTTGTCCTCCCGCAGCCTTGGCGAAGGAGGAAGCCACGGTATCCGGATTCCGCAAATCGCAGCCCCGAAAGGCCGACAGGTGTCATGGCCCCGCCGGGGCCTGACAGGAATAGCCGTGGGCGCGAGCCCACGGCAGGAGGCCCCAAACCTGACCGCCCCGAAGGGGCGAGACGTCGGATGAATCGTGCCGCCCCTTCGGGGCTGATTTTCATATGGCCGCATACCCCCGGCTGACGCCGGGGGCTATTCCTGTTTCGGGCCTTCGGCCCTGCCGGAGGCCGCTATGGTTCTGGCTGTCAAACCCCGGCCGGGTGTCACGGCCGTGTCGGCCGTGAATTTCTGCCAGGCACGGCCAGGATGGCCGTGACATCCAACAAGTCTACCCGCAGCCCGGCTACCGGCCAATAGTGAAGCGATAACGATGGCATGTTATGCGACGTGGTCTGGTGCGGCTTGTTCGAATCGGGTGCACTCGGGGCGGAAGATGAGGTTGACCACGCCGGTCGGGCCGTTACGCTGCTTTTCGACGATGAGTTCGGTCACGCCGGTTTGGGGGTAGTCGACCTCGCCGCGATGGTAATAGTCCTCGTTGTGCAGCAGGGCGACGACGTCGGCGTCCTGCTCGATGCTGCCGGATTCGCGGAGGTCGCTCATGCGAGGCCGATGGGTGGGTCGATCGGTGGGGCCACGGTTGAGCTGGGCGGCGCAGACGACGGGGACGTTGAGTTCGCGGGCGAGGGCTTTGAGCGAGCGGGACATCTCGCCGATCTGCTCGTGGCGTTTGGTCTGGTTGCCGACGCCGCCTGGGGGGCTCATGAGCTGGAGGTAGTCGATGAAGACGGCCTGGATGTTTTTGTCGGCGTGGAGGCGGCGGCATTTGGCGCGAAGCTGCAGGGGGGTGAGCATGCTCGAGTCGTCGATGAAGAAGGGGGCTTGTTCGAGGGCGCCGGCGGCGGTTTGAAGTTGGGTCCAGGCTTCGGGGCTGATGACGGTTCGCCGCATGTTCCGCAGGTTGAACTGGGCGTGGCTGGCCAGGAGTCGCTGGGTGATCTGGTGGCGGGACATTTCCAGGCTGAAGAATGCGATGGGGCGATGGTCGACGACGGACATGTACTCGGCGAGGTTCAGCAGGAGAGCGGTTTTGCCCATGGAGGGCCTTGCGGCGAGGATGATCATTTCGCCGTTCTGGAAGCCGGCGGTCATTTCGTCGAGCTGGGCGTAGCCGGTGGACAGGCCGGTGATGGCCTTGCCCTCGTGCTCCTGGAGGTTTTCGAAGGTCTGGGCCAGCAGGGTGCGGAGCTCGGATACGTCGTCGTCGAGTTTCTGTTCGGAGATGCGGAAGACGGTGGATTCGGCGCGGTCGATGACCTCGGCGGCCGGGTCGGTGGAGTCGTACGCTTCGTTGATGATATCTCGGCTGGCGCGGATGAGCTGTCGCAGCAGGGCCTTGTCGCGTACGATGCCGGCGTAGTATTCGACGTTGCTGGTTCCAGGGGTTCCCTCGGCGAGTTCGACGAGGTACTCCACGCCGCCGACGGCGTCGAGCTGTTTGGTGCGGGTGAGGGCTTCGCGGAGGGTGACGAGGTCGATCGGCTCGCCGGCGTCGCGCATTTCCAGGAGCATCTGGAAGATGGCCTGGTGGGCCGGGCGGTGGAAGTAGTCGCCCTGGAGGATGTTGGCGACGATGTCGATGCAGAGCCCGTCGAGCATCATCGCGCCGAGGACGGAGGCTTCGGCTTCGATGGACTGGGGCACGAGCTTCTGGAGCTGTGCGTCGGCGGCGGGTGCCTCGGCTGGGCCGGTCGATTGGTAGTCCACATGTCCTCCCTGACAGGGTGGCGGTTGGGGGCCCGTCCGTCGGGCCGATTGGTCCAGTGTACTCCTCGCGGGCGGCGATGCAAGCGGGCGGGGTATGCGTTGCGGCGGGACGTTTTTCCAACCCCCGGCCGCTGCGAGGGTTGCCCCGAGCCAAACTTTTTGTCAACAGCTCGCCCCTCGATGCGGTTCAGCAAACCGGCCGGGGGCGGCTGTGCTACACGCGAGGCCAACCTCCGGGTGGCGGGACTACACAATATCCGGGTGGCGGGGCTCCTGTCCCGCCGCCTCAACAGCAGGGTCGCGTCGCCATCGCTGGCGGGATGGGACCCCCGCCAGCCATGCCACAGAGGCACAAAGAAAGGAGGAACAACCCCAGCCGGGGGCGGCTGTGCTACACGACCCATCACGGTCGAGTACCTATTTTACGTTCGGCGAGGATTACTCGGCGGTGGGTTCCTCGTCGTCCTCGGCCGGTGCGTCGTCCTCGGCGCCGCCGGGTTCGACGCGGTCGACCTGTTCGAGGATGTCCTCGGTCGGCGGGATGGGGGTGGGGATGTCGCCCGGCTCGCCGGCCGTGCCGTCCTCGCGGAGGGGCACGACCCAGACGCCGACGGTGGCGGTGATGTCATCGTCGAACTCGATCGTGACGTCGTGCTTGTCGAGCTTTCGGATGGGCTCGGCGAGGGTGACCTCGTCGGGGTTGATGGCCCAGCCGCCTTCGGTGAGGGCGGCGGCGATCTGTGCCGGGCCGACGGAGCCGTAGAGCAGACCTTCCTCGTTGGCTCGGCTGGCGATGGTGATTTCCTTGCCGTTGACGGCATCGGCGCGGACCTGGAGTTCGGCTCGCTGCTTGGCGAGCTCTTCGAGGTAACGTGCCTTTTCGGACTCGACCTGCTTGATGTTCTGCTCGGAGGGTGCGATGGCCAGGCCCTGCGGAAGGAGGTAGTTTCGGGCGTAGCCGTCCTTGACCTCGACGAGGTCGCCGATCGTGCCGAGCTTGCTGACTTTTCGTCTCAGAAGCAATTTCATGGTGTGTGTTCCTTTCAGGCTCAGCCGACGTAGGGCATCAGGCCGAGGAAGCGGGCTCGCTTGAGAGCGCGGGTGACGCTGCGCTGGTGCCGGGCGCAGTTGCCGCTGCGTTTCCGGCTGAAGAGCTTGCCCTGCTGGGTGGTCTGCTTGGTCAGCCGGGCGATGTCTTTGTAGTCGGCCTCGGCGAGTTTGTCTCGGCAGTAGCGGCACTTGGCCTGCTCGCGGACGCGTGCACTTTTTCGCTTGCCTTTGGTTTTCCGTTTGAATCGTGCCATGGTCTATCCTTTACGTATGCAGGTTGAATTCGGTGTGGGGTTGGTCTGTGTTAGAAGGGGATGTCTTCGCCGGTGGCGGAGTCTTCGTCGTAGCTGCTGGGCGGGGCCTGGTTGCCGCCCATCTGTGGGGCGTTGGAGGCCTGGTTGTTGTTCTGGTAGTTACCACCGCCGCCGCCGCCGCCCTGGTTGCCTTGGCCGCTGCCGCCCTGGCCGCCATCGACAAAGCTGAAGCGTTCGATGAAGACGCGGTGCTTGCTGCGCTTATTGCCCTGCTGATCTTCCCAGCGGTCGAGTTCGAGTCGGCCTTCCACGAGGACGGGACGCCCCTTTTTGAGGTATTGGTTGATGACCTCGGCCTGGCGGCCGAAGCAGCGGCAGTCGACGAAGCAGACGTCTTCGCGCTGCTGACCGTCCTGGGTGCGGTAGGTGCGGTTGACGGCCAGGCCGATCTCGACGACCGGGGTCTGGCTGGGCAGGTAGCTCAGTTGCGGGTCGCGCGTGAGGTTGCCCATGAGAATCACTTTGTTGAAGCTAGCCATGTCGGCCTCCTGCCGGGGATCGGCGGGTGTGACCTGCCCGGGCCAAGCCCGAGCGGGTCCGGGTGGGGTTATTTGTCGTCGTCCTCTTCGCTGTCGTCGTCGGCATCGTCATCCGAGTCATCGTCTGAATCGTCATCGCTGTCGTCGTCGGCATCGTCATCTGAGTCATCGTCCGAATCGTCATCGCTGTCGTGGTCGGCATCGTTGTCGCTATCGTCAGCGCGGGAGTTGGCCTTGGGGCTGCCCTTGCCGGAGTCCTCGGCATCCTCATCGCTGTCGACCGGGCCGAGCATGGCGGGGGTTTCGGCGTTGAGTTCCTCGTCGGTGAGGTCGTCCTTGCGGAGGACTAACACGCGGAGGATGTCGTCGGCGAGCGTGCTGTCGTGTTCGAGCTCGGCGACCTTGGCCGGGTCGAGCTGGAAGTAGGTGAGCATGTAGAGGCCTCGCTTTCGGCCTTCGATTTCATAGGCCAGCCTGCGCTCTTCCCACGGCTTGATGGCCAGGACCTCCGCCCCGGCGCGATCCAGGACGCGCTGGATGGGTTCGGCGTTTTGCTCGTGCCCTTTGCCGGCATCGAGGAGGAACATCGCTTCGTACGTCTGTGTCTTTTCCATGGTGGTTTCCTGATTGTTCCTTAGCCCTGATCGCAGGGCGCGTTGGTTGATTCCATTACCGATTGCATGTCGTCAGTGAGCCATCGCTCGGCCGCGTCGGCCGCCCGGACAATCGCCGGTGCGATCAGCTCGATTTCCTTGTCCCGGAACGTGCCCAGGACGTAGTCTTTCCGTTCCATCCGGCCGGGTGGCTGGCCGATGCCGACCCGCAGTCGCGGCACCTGGTCGGTCCCGCAGGCCCGGAGGATGTCGTCCAGGCCGTTATGGCCCGCCGCCGATCCGCCGGGGCGGATGCGAAGCCGCCCGGTTTCCAGGGCGACGTCATCGTATATCACCAGCAGCTGGTCGGGCTGGGCTTTGTAAAATTGCATCACCTGCCTGACCGCCTGGCCGGAGTTGTTCATGTATGTCATCGGGGCCAGTAGCCCCACCCGCCCGCGGGCCTCATCGCCCGCGGACCTCTGCGTATCCCAGAACCGCCCGTCGAAGGCGGCCCGGCCGTCGTCGAGGCACCAGCGGCGGACCAGCTCGTCCAGCACGCCGAAGCCAACGTTGTGGCGGGTGTCGCGGTACTTCCGCCCGGGATTGCCCAGGCCCACGAGGAACCGCCACGAGCTGGCCGATGGCTCGGCCACGGGCTAGCCTTCCTCGGATTCGTCCGCGTCGCCTTCCTCGTCGTCGGAGGCACCGATGACTTCCGGCTCGGCGAGCATGTCCACTTCTTCCTCGCCCTCTTCGGGCAGCTCTTCCTGGACCTCGATGCAGGAACAGAGCACCTCTTCGGGGTCGTCGATGAGCGTCGCGCCCTGGGGCAGCTCGATCTCGCCGAGCTGGATGCGGTCCCACAGTTCCATCTCGTTGACCTGCACGCGAAGTTCTTCGGGAATGCTGCGGACGGGCACTTCGATGTTGATTTCGTTGCAGGGCTGTTCGAGGACGCCTCCGTCCTTGGCCCCGGCGGGTGTGCCGACGAGGAGGACCGACACGGCCACCTCGACGCGCTCGTCGAGATCGACGCGGGCGAGGTCCACGTGGAGAATCTCCTGGCCGAACGTATCGTACTGTACGTCCTTGAACATGACGGTCTGGTCCTTGCCGTCCAGTGCGAGGTCCAGAACGCGCTCGCCGTGGAGGATGGCCAGTTCCACGTCATGCCCTTCCAGGCTGATGGATTCGGTCGGCTGGCCGTGCCCGTAGAGCACCGCGGGGATCTTGCCCTCGCGGCGCAGGTGGGTGGCTTTGCGGCTGCCGATCTGGTCACGTTTGGCTGCTTTCAACGTTGCCATGGGGTTGTTTCTCCTGTGCCGGTCTGTCCGGCGGGGTTATCGTAAAAACAGACTGCTTACCGATTCGTTATTGTGGATGCGATGGATCGCCTCGCCCAGCAGGGCCGAGATGCTCAGAACTTTCAGCTTGCCGATGCCTTCCTTTTTCTCCTGGGGGATGGGGATGGTATCGGTGACGGTGATTTCGTCGATAGGGGCGTTGGCGAGGCGTTCGACGGCCGGGCCGCACAGCACGCCGTGGGTCGCGCCGACGAAAACCTGCGTGGCGCCCAATTCCCGACACAGCTCGGCCGAGCTGCACACCGTCCCGGCCGTGGAGATCATGTCATCAACCATCAGCACGGTCTTGTTTCGCACATCGCCGATCAGCGAGCTGCTCTCGACCTCCGAGCCGCTGATGCGCCGCTTGTTGATGATGGCCAGCTCGCCGCCGAGGCGTTGGGCGTAGACCCGCGCCCGCTTGACGTTGCCCACATCCGGGCTGACGAGCACGAGGTCCTCGATGTGCTTGTCGGCGTAATAGCGGCTGAGGACCGGCTCGGCCAGGAGGTTGTCGACCGGGATGTCGAAAAAGCCCTGGATCTGATTGGCGTGGAGGTCCAGCGTCAGGACGCGGTCGGCCCCGGCCGAGGCGATCATGTTGGCGATCAGCTTGGCGGTAATCGGGGTGCGCCCTTCGTCTTTGCGGTCCTGCCGGGCATAGCCGAAGTACGGCAGCACGGTCGTGATGCGATTGGCCGAGGCGCGGCGAATGCAGTCGATGAAAATCAGCAGCTCCATGACCGACTCGTTGACCGGCTGGCAGGTCGGCTGGATGATGAACACGTCCCGCCCGCGGATGTCTTCCTCGAGTTTGATCATCAGTTCGCCGTCGGGGAAGCTGTAGATCTTCGCCTCGCCGAGGCTCATGCCGAGGTAGTCGGCAATCTTATGGCCCAGCGGCAGATTGCTGCGTCCGCAGAAGAGGATCATGCGCGGGCCTCCGGGGGCAGGCCGATGGTAGCCGAAGATGGATTTGCTGTCGTGTTCATTGCCTCGTAGTTATCAACCCGGCCAGGACTTGAACCTGGAATGGGAGGACCAAAACCTCCAGTGTTGCCAATTACACCACCGGGTTATGTCCGTGGGCCCAGCCGGTGCATTGCAGCGGGCAGGCGGGTAACGTAACGGTATGAAACATCCAGGGCGGCCGAGGCGTCGGGTCAGGACGGCCAGCCCATGTGGGATCGGCGGCTGCGACTGCGTCCGGAGGTCTGAACAGGTGGCCGCCAGCTCACCTGCCCATTCCCGCCAACATCGCGGGGCGCCCCGTGCGGACGGTACGACGCCTTACATTGCAGACCCGCGAGTATACCGTTTGGGGCGAATGTGTCAACGGGCGGGTGAGTTTTTTTATCCCGGCTGGGCAAGAGAGGCGCGGCTGGCCGGGGGTCGATCAACCCAGCTCGAAGATCGACTGGGTTTTGACCATGGTCAGATCGCCCGGAAAGGCGTGGAAGGCCATGATGTGCAGGTGATTCTCGCGGGCCTCGTAGGTGAGGTAGGAATAGGGCGTCAGCGAGTTGACCATCCAGTGGGGGAAGGGCACGAAAATGCCGCGCCGCGATGCCTTGCGGGCCATCTCGTGGTGCGTCGTGCGGTAGACCCGCGGGCTCATCGTCTCGGTCTGGAAGTTCATCATGTAGTCGATGCCGCCGAGCTGCTTTTTCTCGTGGGCTTTTTCGCCCCGCAGCGGCAGGGAGATCATCTCGCCGCGCCGGGGGAGGGTGGCCTGGTCGTCGGCGACGACTTCGAGCAGGCTCTGGTCGCCGCGGTAAAAGCCGATCACGTGCGTGCAGCCGGTGATCCAGATCTGCGCATCCCACTCACCGCGGGCCAGGCGGATGTCCTGGTGGATCTCAAAGAGTTCCGGGTGCAGCGGCCGATCGAACAGGAACAGCCGAAGCGAATCGAGAGATTGTGTCGGACCGATATGCATGGCGATGGGCTATTATAGCATGGCCCGGGCGGGGCGAAGCAATGGAAACCTCAGGAGGCGGCGGATTGTTTTTTTATACGCGCCTGTGGACAATCGCTCTTCGGGGCCTGTCTCGATGCGCCCCTCAAGACGAGGCCGATGGCTGATTGTCTTGCCGTTTCTCTTCCCGCTTTTCTTTTCGCTCGGCTTTGCGTTCGGCGTGGCGGGCCTGCCAGTTGTGGTACTTGCTGCGGTAGACCACGATCATACGGTAGAGGCCGAAGTAACTCAGCACCGCCAGGGCCAGCCCGACGACCACACTGCCGACCCACAGTTCCAGGAACACGGGCGTGATGGCCTGGAACCAGTTTCCGATCCGCACGAAGTGCTCCCACATGCCGCCTTCCAGGGCGAAGGCTTCGGTGGTGGCGTTGCGGATGACGGTCCACCCGCTGTAGTCGCCCCCCGTGATCCAGCAGCCGACGAAGTAATTCGGTACGTACAGCGGGATGATCGTCGCGGGGTTGGATATCCACACGAACGGCAGGCCGACGAATTTGTTGGCCCGCAGCAGCGTGGCCGTGGCCAGCGTCAGCACCATCTGCAGGCCGATCGTCGGCGTCCACGTCCAGAACACCGCAATGGCGATGCTCAGGGCGATGCGGTGCGGCGTGTCGTTGACGTGCAGCACGCGGTAGATGAAGAAGACTTCGAGCTTCTTGATGAAGTAGGTCAGGGTCCGCAGGACGCTCATCGGGCGGCTCCGATCATCTCGCGCCCGGCGGCGACGACGCGGGCCGGTGCGATGGAGTCCATGCAGGAGATGTGCGGGCAGCTGCGCTGGAGGCAGCCCTGGCAGGCGACTTCGGCGATGACGGATTCGCCCGTGCCCCACGGGCCGGTGCGCTCGGCGCGGGTCGGGCCGATGAGGATGCGGCAGTCGGTCTCGACGGCGGCGGCGATGAACTTGGCCGCCGAGTCGCAGCAGAGCACGCCGCGCGCCGCGGCGATCAGGGCCGTCAGCACCGGCAGGGAACTGCGGCCGGTCAGGTCGATCACGCCGCGGGGCTGGTCGGCGGCGATGGCGCCGCAGAGAGGCCGATCCCCCCCGCTGCCGGTCAGCACGACGGGGATATCCCGCGCCAACTCGGCCACCACCCGCCGCCAGTGACGCACGGGATACTGCTTGGTGGCCCAGCGCGTCGGCGGCACGCACAGCAGGTACTCGCCCCCGGCGGGCAGGTGCTCGGCCAGCATCGCCCGGGCCTGCTCGGCAGCGGCTGGCGAGACGCTCAGGCGGAGGTCCTCGCCACGCGCATCGATGCCGAGCTTCCTGGCCAGGTCGATGTTGCGGTCGATGGTGTGCTCGGCGGTTGTCTCGATGCGGTGGGTGTAGCTCAGCGGGGCGCCCTCGCGGGCGTCGGCAAAGCCGGCCCGGACCGCAGCGCCCGTCCACCGCGCGAAGATGGCGCTGCGCGCCAGGCCCTGCAGATCGATCACCCAGTCGTACTGGCCTTTGGCCAGCGTTCGGCGGAACCGCCACAGCGAAGCCGTGGCCGGGGGGTAGTACCACGCCCGCCCGAGTTTTTTCCGCTCGAAGAGTACCCGCTCATCAACGCGAGGCTCGTCTTGAAGAATGGCTGCACAGCTCGTGGAGACCAGCCAGTGCAGTTGCGCGGTGGGGAAGGTTCGCCGCAGCCCGCCGAGCACGGGCAGGGCGGTGACGACATCGCCGAGGGCGGAGGGTTTGATCAGCAGCACCCGCTGGGGGGCGGGCAGCTCGGCCAGGGCGGGGGCGGTCATGCGGGCCTCCGCTGGGCCTTTTGCCTCTGCTGCCGGCTGCGGAGCTGCTGGCTGAGCTTGCGGGCCGACCAGGTTTCCAGGAACCGCCAGTAGGGCTTGAAGTGGATGCGTCCGCTGCCGGGCCGGCGGAGGTAGCCCAGCAGCATGCGCAGGCGTCCGGCGTGGTTTACGACGGGGCACTGCAGCAGCGATACGTTGAGGCGCATCAGGCCCTGGAACATCCGCCGGGCCGTCATGGCGTGAACCCGCACGACGCCGTCGAGGTCGACGAGGATGATCGCCGGTTTCTGCCCCAGCTGCCAATAGACGCGGATGTTGGTGGCTTTGAGGTCGCGATGGGCAAAGCGGTTGTCGTGCAGTTGCTGGAGCATCCGCCCGAGCTGCCAGAGCACCTCCTGGGCGAGCTGCCTCTGCTGGGGCACGGACAGGGGGGTTTGGGTTTTGGGCGGCACGCTCAGCCAGGCGTCCATGAATTCGTACAGGTGCGGGGCGTGGACGGTTTCGGTGATGAGGATGCTGTCCAGCAGGAACGGGCCGATGCGCCGTTCCAGCACGGCCAGGGGCAGGGCCGTGGCGATGCGGCGGGTCAGCAGCTGATGGCCGAGGTGGAACGCCCGCTTGGGTCGGCTCGTGCGGAAGATGTTGGCCAGGCGTTTCCAGATCCGCCGGGTACGAGGCTGCTTGACGAACAGGTCGATATCGGTTTCCCCCAGGCGGAGCGTGCGGCGGACGACCTTGCCGCTGGGAGTGTACTTGATGAGCGTGCCGGTCGATTCGTCCATCAGGGAGGTCGGGTCGGCCAGCACGCGGGCCCATTGCTCGGCGGTAAAAACCTTCTCCGCGGCGGTCGAGCCGGTGGGCTTGCGTTTCGAGGCCAGCACCACCTGCGCTCGCCACAGGCCCGGCAGTGAGAGCGGAGCGAAGTAGCGATTCGTGCCGAAGATCCGCCGGTCGCGCTGGCGGTTCTGTCGGCGGGTGTGTCGTGCGGCCAGGTCGTCGATGAGCATCTGCCAGCCCCGCACGCTGCCGCCCCGGCCGCAGGCGGAGAGGTACTGCTTGAGGAACCGCAGCCGTTCGGTGCGGGTGGTGGTGTGGAGGCGGTCGTGCAGCAGCTGGGCGAGGTTCGCTGCCATGGCCCGCCGGCTGAGGCTGACCCGCTGGCTCATGCGGTGCAGGTCCATCAGCACCAGCTCGGGCTCGTGGCCGGACTCGTCGATCATCACATTGCCCAGGTGCAGGTCGCGATGGATCACGCCGGCGGCGTGCATCTGCCCGATCAGTTGGGCCAGGCGGAGGATGATCGGCTGGAGCGTGCGGCGGTCGAGGTCGGTCCGGGCAAGTTGTCGGGCGTGCCACTGCTCGGCCGGCTCGGCCGGGGCCAGATCCCGCGTCAGCACCCATTCGCCTTGCGGGCCAGACTCGCCTGCCAGCGTCTCGACGCAGCGGACCGACTTGCTGTTGAGGTAGAGCGAGAATTGCATCTCGCGCATGGCGTCGCTGCGGTGCAGCAGTCGGCGGAGGCGGTGGGAGAGGCTCCGGCCGTGGAACTGCTTGAGGTAGACGCGCTGGCCGGCCAGCTCGCCCTTCCAGACGGTGCGGCTGGCGTTGTGCTTGACCTGCTGCCAGACGGCCTGGTCGACCGATCGGCAGGCGTCGAGGTGGGGCTCGAGAGCGTGGCGGGTCGGGCCGTCGGCGAAGAAGGTTCGCCCCACTTGGATCGGGCGGAGGTTGGATGGTTCGTTGGTCATGGCAGCGACAGGGGGAGCATTATATCGGCCGGGCTGCGATGGCGTCATGGATTTCTTCCAGCCGGGCGGCTGCGGCGGCGGGGTGGTGGGCGGCGGCCTGTTCGGCGGCGGCCTGGCCGAGGCGCGTTCGCAGGGCGGTATCGGTCAGCAGTTCCAGCAGCCGGGCCGAGCCGATCCGCTGGCTGCCGGGCTCGACCAGCAGGGCGGTCTGGTCGTCGGTGAGCAGCTCGCGATGGTCCGGCGTGTCGGTGGCGAGAATCGCCCGCCCGGCCGAGATCGCCGAGGCCACCGGCGTCACGCCCAGGTCACAGCGGTGCAGCACCGCCACGATGTCGGCCCCGGCCAGCACCTCGGCCAGGCTGAAGCGGCCGCGCGTGAAGTGGACCTCCTGGCCGAAGCCGGTCGTGTGGGCGAAGAAGTTCACATGCCCCTCGGCCGTGCCCGAGCCGGGCATGATGATGCGTCCCCGAGGCTGGACGTGCCGGCAGATTGCGTGAATCCAGGAGACCTGGTCGTGGCCGGCGTAGGTGAGCATCTCGCTGGGCGCGGCGATGAGGACTTCTCCGTCGTCGAGGCCCAGCTCGCTGCGCACGCGGGCTCGCGTGGTTGCCTCGGGCGGCTCGGCCAGGCCCGGCGGGCTCAGCACATGCACCCGGGCCGGGTCGGCCCCGGCGGCGATGACCCACCGCGCAGCGGCCTGGGTGGGCAGGATCAGGTCCAGCCCGTTCATCGCGATGTCCCACGGCACGAAGACTGCCTCACGCCGCGCCGGCAGGGCGGGTACGCTGACCGCGACGCGGCCGGCGGTTCGTCGGGCGGCAACGACAGCCGGCGCGACCACCGACCAGCCCCAGCAGTGCAGCAGGCTCGCCGGGCGGATGGCCCGGCTCAGGGCGCGACCGGTCAGAGCGGCCGAGCCCAGCGGCCGGGCGATGCTTCGCGTGATCGGCAAGATTGTTCGTGGCTCCGGGCCGAGGGACAGGACAACATCCTCCGGCCGGGCCAGAGCTTCCACCTGCCGCAGCAGGTCGGCCGGGCAGGTGCGATCGAGAATGTGAACCACGGGACTCATGCGTGCATCATACAGTTGCTGCGACGGGCGGCAAGGCTGCGTCCGGGCGGGGTCAGGGGTTGATCTGCTCGATGCGGTAGACTGCAGGCCAGAGTCCCGTCACCTCGCGGCGGGGGACGGTCCGGGCCGGGTAGGCGTTGTTGATCGGCTGGAGGCGGAGCGTGGCTTCGTCGTCGAGGTAGAACCGCTTGAACGTCGTCGCGCCGGTCTCGAAGCGGACGAAGACATCCTGCCCGGGCCGGGCCTGGCGGTTCGGCGAGAAGATCACGATATCGCCGGTGTTGTACTTGGGCGACATCGAATCGCCGGTCACCCGGGCTGCGAAGGCCTGCGGGTCATTGACGTCCGGGCGGCGTTCGCCGCGAATGATCTGGCTGATGTACTGTTTCGAGATCCCAATCGTCTCGGCGAGGGCCTCGAACGAGTCGATCCCCTGTGCGGCCATCAGCAGCCCGGCCATGTAAAATCTGGTTTGGGCCTTGACGTTTGCTCGTTTCGCGATATGCTGTGGATTAGTTCGCATTCCATTGCCTCAAAAAAGCCCTGTTCGGGCTGTGCGAGATGTCGAAAAAAAATCCGATAAGTCGATGGGCGGTATTCGTAGCCGGCTGCTCACTGCAATGGGAGACATGCGACCGGCCGACCTCGCTCGCATGACAGGGGTTCCTCCGTCAACGTTATCCGGCTACTTCAAGCTCCGGTCTATCCCGGCAGAGTTTGTTGTCGACGCATGTGTCGCCCTGAATATTTCCGCCGACTGGCTGCTGCTTGGCGAAGGCCCGATGCGGCGTGGCGAGATTGATTTTAGCGACGTGCCTGTCGAGCAGATCATGGCTGAGTACAATCGCAGGCTGTACGACATGACCGAAACATTGAGAGTCCTCCAGGGCACCTTGAAAAATTCACTTTTCGGCCTCGCTGGTCTTTTCGCTCCCTG
>CAZCDM010000047.1:0-13364 GCA_964497475.1 uncultured Planctomycetaceae bacterium | reverse complement strand
CGAGTGAAACTGAAGCGACTCTACCCATCCTTTTAGATGGGACAGACTACTAGAGTATGTTCCACGGTGCGCCCGCGCGTGGAGTATGCCTTGCCTCGGCTTGGGGCGGGGTTACTTTGAGAGGATGTCCGGGCCGGTGCGGTCGGTGGTCTGGCCGTCCCAGTGGTGGGCGTGGATGGCTTCGACGATGGCTTGGGCGGTGCGCACCGCGGCGAGCCCCTCGGCGGCGCTGCAGACGGGCGGGACGCCTTCCTCGACGGTCTGGCGGAAGGCCTCGGCCTGGCGGGTCAGGGCGTCTTTGTCGTCATCCGGCGGGGTGAGTTCCTCGACCTTCAGCAGCTCTTTGTAGTCCACGCTCTGGGCGAGTTCGGCAATGTCGTCCACGTCCATGTCCCGGGCCATCTGGATCAGGTCGAGGTTGCGGGCCTTCTCGATCACGATGCCGACATTCTTGCCGTAGTCCACCGAGAGGTAATGCTCCTCGGAGAACAGGCGCATTTTGCGTTCGGTTTTGATGGCCAGTCGGCTGGCGGTGATGTTGGCCACGCACCCGTTGGCGAACCGCAGGCGGACGTTGGCGATGTCCTCGCTGCTGCCGATGACGTTCACGCCGACGGCCTGGATGTCCTCGACCTCGCTGCGGACGTACATCAGCACCAGGTCGATGTCGTGGATCATCATGTCCAGCACCACGCCGACGTCGGCACTGCGGAAGGTGTAGGGGCTGATGCGGTGGGCCTCGATGAACTTCGGGCGGATGTCATACTTCCGCAGGGCGATGCTGGTGGGGTTGAACCGCTCGGTATGGCCGACCTGCATCGTCGAGCCGGTCTGGGCGGCCAGGTCCAGCAGCTCCTGCCCGGCGGCGGGGTCGTTGCAGATGGGCTTTTCGATGAGCACGTCCTTGCCGGCCTGGACGAAGGGGCGGGCACAGTCCAGGTGGGCGACGGTGGGCGTGGCGATGATGGCGGCGTCGACGAGGTCGACCGCCTCGGCCGGGTCGGTAAAGGCTTTGCAGTCGCGCTGTTTGGCGACGGCCTGGGCGGCGGCCTCGTTGGCGTCGACCACGCAGACCAGCTCGGCCGAGTCCAGCTCGCTCAGTACGCGGGCGTGCAGCTTGCCCATGCGTCCGGTTCCAACCACAGCAACGCGAAAGCTCATGTTTTGTTCCTTTCCATGGCAGCGAGAATATCCGGGCGAAGGTAGGGCTTGGCTTCGGGGGGCACTTGCCCGCGATAGCTCTCACGGATGCGCCCGAACTTTCCCTGGAGGCTCTGCTGGCAGAACTCGCACAGCCGGGCCGCCTCGCCCTCGACGCCGAGGTTCTCGAGTTGTTCGATCTTTGTCTGCAGGGCCGCTTCGTCTTCGAAGAGGTCGGCCAGGGCGCGGCGAAGCTCGGCGGCTTCTTCCTTTTTCAGCTCGGCCCGGTCAATGCCATCCTCGTTCGTGCCCGTCACGGCCGGGGCGTCCCAGTAGCTGGCGGTCGTGCCGAAGACGGTAAACGGCGGCACGTCGCGGCGGACGGGAGTTCGCGCGGTGATTCGTGCGTAGCGCCCGATGGTGACGAAGTGGTGCACGCCGGAGAGGTCGTCGATGACCGCCCCGTCCTGGACGAGGATGTGCCCGGCCAGCTGCACGCCGCGCCCGAGGGTGACGTGATTGTCCACGAAGCAGTCGTGGGCGATATGCACGCCTTCCCGCAGGGTATTGCCATCGCCCACGCGGGTGACATACCCGCCGGGCTCCGTGCCGACGTGCATCGTCGTCAGTCGGCCGATGACGTTGTTGTGCCCGATGATCAGCAGTGTGTTGGCCCCGCGGTATTTGAGGTCCTGCGGGTGGGCGCCCAGCACCGAGCCGTCGCCGATGCGATTGCCCGAGCCGATGGTGGTATTGCCCGTAACCGTCACGCGCGAGCCGATGACGCTGCGCGGACCGATGGTGACGTTCGGGCCGATCACGCAGAACGGGCCGATGGTCGCATCGGGGGCGATGCGGGCGGCGGGGTCGATCTCGCGGAGGACGTCGACGTCAGCCACGGGCCGACTCCCCGGCCGGGTCGGTCTGCTCGATGTACTCGATGGCGGCTATTACGTGCGGGTTGGTGGGCTGGTCGTCCTTGATGCGGTTGAGCACGTCGCGGTTGAGTTGGCCGTGGGAGTTGTACAGCTCGCGGAAGACGCGCTTCAGCTCGCGGATGTCGTCCTCGCCGAAGCCGCAGATTTTCAGGTTATGGCTGTTGACGCCGCGGACGCGGTAGGGCGAGCCCTGGAGCATTGCAAACGGCGGGGCGTCGTGGTCGACATGGACGTACCCGGCCAGGAAGGTATAGGCCCCCACGCGCACGCCTTCGTCGACGAGGCTGAAGGCGCTGGTGCGGACGTAGTCTTCGATGACGGCTCGTCCGGCGATGGAGGTGCTGTTGGCGAAGATGCCATGGTCGCCCACCGTCGCGCCGGGGCCGACCTGCGAGGCGATCATGACGAGATTGTCCTGCCCGATGACTGTCGGGGCTTGGGCCGAGCCTCCGTAGATGGTGACATGCTCGCGGATCTGGTTGGCATTGCCGATGGTGCAGACGCCGTCGGGGCAGTCCACGCCCGGGCCGATGACCGTCAGCGGGAAGAGGCGACACTGCTGGCCGATATGCGTCCGGCCGGTGACGGTGACGTTGTTGTCGATGACCGTGCCGGCCTCGATGGTGACCTCCGGGCCGATGTGGCAGAAGGGCCCGACGACGACGTCGTCGGCGAGGGTCGCGCCGGATTCTACGATGGAATGGGAGTCGATTTTTGGCATGGCGTCAGATGGGCTCTGAGTCGACGAGCATGAATTTGATTTCCGCTTCGGCGGCGGTCTCGCCGGCGACGGTGGCGATGCATTTGCAGTGGCCGGTGCGGGTGCGGGCGTGGAGGGCCTGGGCTTCGATGACGAGTTGGTCGCCCGGGCGGACGGGGCGTCGCATTTTCACGCGGTCCATGCTCAGCAGCACAGCCACCTTGCCGGTGTGCTCGAGCCGCCGGCTGAGCAGGATGCCCGAGAGCTGCGCCATGGCCTCGACGATCATCACGCCGGGCATGATGGGCAGGTTGGGGTAGTGGCCCTGGAAGAACGGCTCGTTGATGGTGACGTTTTTGATGCCCACCGCGCGGTTGTCGCCCTCGATGGTGACGATGCGGTCGACCATGAGGAAGGGGTAGCGGTGCGGCAGGAGGCGCATGATTTTGCGGATGTCCATGACCGGCTCGCCGGCCGCGGCGGTGGCGGTTTCGTTGGCGGCGATGGCTTCGACGAGGCGGCGGACGAGTTCGTGATTGGCCTCGTGCCCGCTGCGCGTGGCGACGATGCGTCCGCGCACGTGGCGCCCCAGCAGGGCCAGGTCGCCCAGCAGGTCGGCGATCTTGTGGCGGACGGGCTCGTCGGGGAATCGCAGTTCATTGTCGATCGGGCCGGCGTCCTGCATGACCAGTACATCGCGGCCGGTCAGGTGCGTGCCCCAGCCACGGGCCTGGAACTGCTTGGCCTCGTCCTCCAGCAGGAAGGTCCGCGCCGAGGCGAGCTGGTCGAAGTAGTCGTCCTTGCCGAGGCGGAAGCTGAAGATCTGCCGGCCGATGCTTTTGCAGTCGTAGTCCAGCTCGTAGAGAATTTCGAGGCAGTCGGCCGAGCCCGGCAGGGCGGCGAGCATCGCATCGCCCTCCGAGACGGTGATCGGGTCGTTGATGACGACCAAGTCGCGGTCCATGTCCTGGGTTTCGATGCCGGCCTTGCGGATCGCATCGGCGAAGGGCTTGGGCGAGCCGTCGGTGGAGGGCATTTCCGCGGCGGTAGCTTCGATGCGGAGGTTATCGACCTCCAGCCCGTAGGCCGCCGAGAGCACATGCTCAACGGTCTCGATGGTACTGTCATTGTGGACCAGGCTGGTGGTGCGCTGGCCCTCGGGGGAGAGGAACTCGATGTCGGCCGGGATTTCCACAGCCGGGTCGAGGTCCGTCCGCACGAACACCACGCCGGTATCTTCCGGGGCCGGGCAAAGCCGCAGCCGGCAGTCGGCACTGCTGAAAAGCCCCTTGCCTTCGACCTGGACTTCTTTGCGAATGGTTTGTTGCAGTGGCATGATCGGTTCTTTCGGGTTTGTCTCGGCCGGTCAGTCCGATTCGGTCCGGGCGAGCTGTTGTTCGAGTTGTTTGACGCGGCGGAGCAGTTCGGGCAGGCTGGCCAGGGCTTTCTGCTCGCGAAGGTACTGGCGGGCGTCGCGTGCGGGAATGCCCAGCAGCCTTTCGCCCGGCCCGGCCGACTGGGGCAGGCAGGCGCAGGCGCCGACCTCCACGCCGTCGGCGATGTCGATATGGTCTTTGATTCCGACCTGGCCGCCCATGACGACGAATCGCCCCAGCCGGGCGCTGCCGGCAATGCCGACCTGCGAGGCCAGCAAGCATCCCGCGCCGACCTGCACATTATGGGCGATCTGGACGAGGTTGTCGATTTTCGCCCCGGCTCCGATGCGCGTCGCACCCCACTTGGCGCGGTCGACGCAGACGCAGGCGCCGAGTTCGACGTCGCTGTCGATGATGACCGACCCGGCGTGGGGCACCTTGTGGTGTACGCCGTCGGCGTGGGAATAGCCAAACCCGTCCTGCCCGATGACGCTGCCCGGGCCGATGCGAACGCGGTCGCCGAGGCAGCAGCCGTGGCGGATGATGACGTTCTCGGCCAGGAAGCACTGCTGGCCGATGGTTACGCCCCGGCCGAGTACGGTCCCCGGCAGCAGGGCCGAGCCCTCGCCAATGCTACAGCCGGTGCCGACGACCACGCCCGGGCCGATGCGGACATCCGCGCCGAGGGTAGCGTCGCCAGCGACGACAGCCGATGCGTGCACGCCGACGGGCGGGAGGTCTTCCTCGCCGGCCATGGCGGCCAGGATGATGTTCAGAGCCCGTTGGACATTCTTGACCCGCAGCAGCGTGCAGTGTGCGGAGACGTCCAGCCCGGCCGGCACGAGGGCGGCCGATGCGCCGGTATCGGCCAGGGCCTTGGCGTGGCGGGCGTCGCTGGCAAAGGTCAGCTCGCCGGGCCCGGCCTGGTCGATCGCCGCGAGGCCCTGCAGTTCAATGTCCGCGGGGCCCTCGATGCTCGCCTCGATACGCGAGGCCAGCTCGCTGGCTGTCGTTGGGTGCGGGAACATGCCTGTTATTTGCCTTTGACGCGGTACGACTCGTTGACCTTCAGCAGGACGACCTCGGTGATATCCAGGGCCGGGCTGTTGTAGAGCACCTGTCGCTGGTGGATCTGCATGATGAGCTGCTGGGCGTTCTGGGCCTCGATGGGCTGATTGGTTTCCTGAACGACGATGTCGATATTCTGCTGTTTGGCGACCTCGGCGATGGCGGCTTTGATCTCTTCGTACATCTCCTTGGTCAGCCGGAGGTGCTCGTTGAGAATCGTCTGCTGTTCCATGCGGGCCCAGACTTCGCGTTCGACAAGGCCGCGGCGGAGGTTGTCCTGCACCTCGTCGTACTTGTCGCTGCCGGGCTGGTAGCCGGCGATCTCTTCGCTGAGGGCTTCGAGATGCTTCTGGCGGCGGGTGTTCTCGGCCTCGAACTTGTTACGCTTCTGCGAGAGCTGCTCGGTGAGGTCCTTGGCTCGCTGGTAGTCGGCGAAGACTTTGGTAATGTCGCACACGGCCACGCGGCTGGGCCCGTCGGTGCGGGGCGCCGGCTGGGCGACGGTGTGAGAGATGGACACGGCCACGACGGCGATGGCGGCCACGACAGCCAGGATCAGCCAGGGGTTACGTTTGGATTGCATGGTGTACCTCGGTTTCGCGTAAGGGTGTGGGTTCCCGAGCCGACCGGGGCCCGGGGGGACGAACTGCCCAGTCTATCCGACCGGGCGGGTCCGTTCAATAGTTCGTCGGGGGCTGGTTAAGGGCCGGCTCGATGGCGCGGGCGATCCGCAGCGCCTGGGCGACGGGGCCGACATCGTGGACGCGGAAGATTCTCGCTCCCCTGGCCAGGCCGGCCAGGCAGGCGGCGATGGTTCCGCCGAGCCGCTCGGTCGGGTCGGGCGCGGTGGCGATCACGTCGATGAACCGCTTGCGGCTGGGGCCGAGAAGGACATCGCAGCCCAGCTCGCGTAGTCGTCCCAGCCCGGCCAGCAGGGCGAGGTTGTGCTCGGTCGTCTTGCCGAAGCCGATCCCCGGATCGACGATGCATCGGCTGCGGTCCAGGCCGGCTGCTTCCGCCGCGGCGAGGCGCCCGGCCAGGAAGTCGCGCACTTCGGTGACGACGTCGTCGTAGTGCGGGTCGGCCTGCATGGTGGCGGGCTGGCCCTGCATGTGCATGAGCACCACCCGGGCGTTGTATTGGGCGGCCAGGGCGAGCAGGGCTGGCTCGTCCCGCCCGGCGGAGATATCGTTGACGATGATCGCACCGGCATCGAGGGCGAAGCGGGCGACCTCGGCGCGGGTGGTATCGATGGACACGGCCCGGCCCGCGCGCTGGGCCATGCGACACAGTGGCGGGAGGATCTCGGCCAGGCGGGCGATCTGCTCGGCGGCGTCGATGCGGTCGCTGCCCGGGCGGGATGACTCGGCCCCGACGTCGAGAATCGCAGCGCCCTCGGCGAGCATCCCTTCCGCCCGGGCCAGGGCGTCGTGGGGGGTAAGGTGCAGCCCGCCATCGGAAAAACTGTCTGGCGTGACGTTGACGATGCCCATGACCAGCGGCTCGCAGCCGGCGAAGATGTCCTCAGATGGTTCCATGGCTCAGCGGGCTATTCGCTTTTGAGCGGGCGGGTCATGAGTTCGGCGATGGCGTCGCGGGGGTCCTTGCCCTCGAAAAGCACCTCGGCCGTCGCGGCGGTGATGGGCATGTCCACGCCGAGTTTTTCTGCCAGGGCAACGAGGCTGCGGGTGGTGTTGACGCCCTCGACGACCGAATCGGACGAGGCGAGAATGTCCTGGGGCTTGTCGCCCTGGCCGATCTTCTGGCCGAAGGTGCGGTTGCGTCCGTGGGGGCTGATGCAGGTGGTGACCAGGTCGCCCACGCCGGCCAGGCCGAAGAAGGTTTCCTCATGGGCGTCGGCGGCGGCGCCGAGGCGTGCGATTTCAGCCAGGCCTCGCGAGAGCAGGGCTGCCTTGGCGTTGTCGCCATATTCCAGTCCGTCGACGACGCCGGCGGCGATGGCGATGACGTTTTTCGTCGCGCCGGCCAGCTCCACGCCGACGATGTCGGTGCTGGCGTAGCAGCGAAAGTAGGGGCGGTTAAAGGCGTGCTGGCAGCGGTCGGCGAGGTCGGCCTGCTCGGCAGCGAGCGTCACCGAGGCCGGTAGCCCCAACGCCACTTCCGGCGCGATGCAAGGCCCGGAGAGCACGGCCACGGCCCGGTCGGGCTGGCCGAGGACGTCGCGGATGATTTCGGTCGGCCGCAAGAGGGTTTCGTTTTCAATGCCCTTGGTGATCGAGCAGATCGGCACGTCGGGGGGGCAGTGTTTGGCGAGCCGCTGCCAGACGCTCCGCAGGTGGACGGTGGGCACGGCCGAGATGATCAGCGACACATCGGCGAAGGTGCGGGCGTCGTCGGGCGTGATCTCGATGGACTTCGCCAGAGGCCGACCCGGCAGGAAGCGGCGGTTCTCGCGGTGGGCGATGAGGTCCTCGGCCTGGGCCTGGAAGGCCGACCACAGCCGGACGCGATGGCCGTTCTCTTCCAGGAGGATGGCACAGATCGTGCCCATGCCGCCATCGCCAATGACTACGCAGTGTTCGATCATGGCCGTAGGGTAGCGAGCGGGGCCGGGCCTGTCCAGCCTGCTGCGAGGGGTTATTGCGACAGGGGCAGTTTGCGGTAGCGAACACGATGAGGCAGGACGCTCATGGCAACGCCTTGCTCAAGGGGTTCCTTCATGGTCTGGATCACGTCGATGAGCAGCTCGGCCAGCGTCTCCAGCGCAAGCCCATCCATGCGGATACGGATTACCGAAGGGCGTGAAACCCCTGTTGTAGCAAGAATGTGATGAAAGTCGGCATCGAGACTGACCAGGATGGCCTGCCTTTGGCGGGCCTCGGCCAATCCGCTTTCGTCACTGCAACCCTGCATCGAAAGCTCAAGTACATGACAGGTATCGATGTGTCGGTCGCGGAGCAACCCGGCAAGCCGGAGCGGAAGTCCCTCGTCGAGCAGAAGATTCACGAGGCGGACCTGAATTCAACGATTTCGTCATTCAGGCTGCAGGCCGCATAGGCCAGTGCCTCGCGGACGTCTTGCTCTGTGAGCTGGGGATAGTCTTTGCGAAGATCATCCATGTCGGCATGTTGCGAAAGGGCCAACAGAACCCGTTTGACGGTCAGGCGAGTGCCCTTGATGCAGGGCTGGCCGTTCATGATCTCCTGCGTAGTCGTGATGCGGTTGAAGGCTGTCATACTGGTTCTCCCATGGCGGAGCTACCGTATTATACACTACCAGGCCGAACAGGCGAAACGAGTTGCACCTGCTGGCCTGGGGAATCACTCGGCTGGATTTTCGAGGAACTTCTGGCGGAAGGGGACCTCGCCGACATTGCCCTCGGCGCGGTTGCGTTCGCTGCCGTCGGGCAGGAACACGATCAGCGTGGGGAAGGTTTTGACCTTGTACTTCGTGGCCAGGCTCGAACCGGCCGATGTGGTTACGACTACGGGGATAAACTTGCCCTGCTTGACGGCGTTGATATTGGCTGGCTGGCGGACGCGGTCGCGGATGTCCCGCGCGGTGGCGGAGGGGGGCTTGTTGGCGAACAGGGCCACGACCATGCGGTTTTCCGCTCGGGCCTGGTCGAGGGCGGCGGTGAGGTCGTCGCCCCAGCCGGGGATGTCCAGCTTGCGGGTCTGCATGGAGTACACGGCGATGACGGCGGCGATCAGCAGCACGACGAAGCCGATCTTGACCAGGCGGTCGCGACCACTCGCCGCAGCCGGGGCAGGGGAGGACGTCTCCGCGGGAACTTCCGCGGCCGGTTTGTTCGGTTCGGGTGTTTCAGTCATGTGCGGATTGTACCACTGCTGCGCTTGGCCTGCAACGCCGCTCGAGCCTTGTACGCAGTCTGGCCAGGGCGTATGATGGGCGCAGACAAGGAGTTCCCATGCGAATCATCACATCGTGCGTCATCCTGATTCTGGCAGCCTTCCTGACGGGGCCGCTGGTCGGCCAGGAATCGCTCCCCGCTGCGAGCCCGTCCAGTGCGCCGGCGAGCCAGCCTGCCGCGCAGCCGAGCAATATCCTGCAGACTGGCCAGCACGCCCGATCGCTGAAAAAGACGCTCCACGAATCGATTGACGTCGAGTACCTGCTTTACCTGCCCGAAGCGTACGGCCGGGATGCCGAGCGAAACTGGCCGGTGATCGTCTTCCTGCATGGCTCGGGCGAGCGGGGCAATATCAAGCGAACGGCTGGGGTCGGGCTGCCCAAACGCCTTCAAACCGACCCGGACTACCCCTTCATCGTCATCTCGCCGCTGTGCCCGGCCGGCAAGTGGTGGACGGATACCGACATGCGGCTGGCGGTCATGGCCCTGCTGGATGACACGCAGGAAACCCTCGCAGCCGACCCGGCGAGAGTCTACCTGACCGGCCTGAGCATGGGCGGGTTCGGCACGTGGGATCTCGCCCAGCAGTACCCGGGCCGATTTGCAGCCATCGCGCCGGTCTGCGGCGGGGGCAATCCGTATCTCCAGCAGAGGCTCAAGAACGTGCCCGCCATGGTGTTTCACGGCGCTCGCGACCAGGCCGTCCCCCTGGCGATGGGCAAGCAGATGGCCGGGGCGCTGCAGGCCATCGGCGGGGCGGTGCAGATGATCGTCTACCCCGATATGGGCCATCAGATATGGGACCAAGCCTACGCGGGGACGCGGCTGACGGAGTTCTTTCTGCAACACAAGCTCCGCCAGCCCGCCCAGCCGTGATTTTTACTTGACACGTTCTGCATCAGCCGCTAGGTTGCGGCACTGCGCTGCCGTGCGCGGAGCGGGTCTTTCCGCCCCCGAACGGCACGTTTTTGTTTATCAACGCCGAGACCGGCTCCGATTGGCCGGGCTCTCGCCGCAAACCTGATCGCGCCGCCGCGCCGGTGCGGAATGAGGATCTGGCCATGTTACCGAAGAAGAAACAGACACGCAGCCGCACCCGTCGGCGCCGCAGCCATCACGCCAAGTCGGCCGCCAATGTCGCCGATTGCCCTCGCTGCAACAACCCTAAACTGCCCCACGCCGCCTGCACAAACTGCGGGTTCGTCCGTCCGGGTCTGAGCTTGCAGGTCGACCAGGAGAGCTAACCCATGCGGATTGGCCTCGATGCCATGGGCGGTGACCTCGGCCCGGCGGAAGTCGTCGCTGGCGCCTTGGCTGGCTGCGCCTATCTGACTGCCGAGGACCGCATCGTCCTCGTCGGTGACCAGGCCACAATCGAAAAGACACTCAGCGAAGTCGACGGCCCGGTCCCCGAGGCCATCGAAGTTCTCCATGCCGGCGAGGTCATCGGCATGGCCGAGCCCCCCGTCGAAGCCCTGCGGTCCAAGCCCGACAGCTCCATCGCCCGCCTGGGCATCGACCAGAAAGAGGGCAAGCTGGACGCCTCGATCTCGGCCGGCAATACCGGCGCGTGTGTCGCAGCCGCTCAGATGCGTCTGGGCCGGCTTGCGGGCGTCCACCGTCCCGGCATTGCCGTCGTCGTCCCCACCTACAAGGGCCCGGTCGTCCTCTGCGACGTCGGTGCAAACGTCAACTGTCGCCCCACCCACCTTCACCAGTACGCGGTCATGTCCAGCCTCTACGGCCAGGCGACCGTTCCCGAGATGAAAACCCCCCGCGTGGGGCTTTTGAGCATCGGCGAGGAGGAGTCCAAGGGCAATGACCTGGTGAAAAAGACCTCCGAGCTGCTGCGGGAGGATGCGGAGCTGAACTACATCGGCCCCGTCGAAAGCCGCGATCTCGTCAGCGGCACCTGCGATGTGATGATCTGCGAGGGCTTCGTGGGCAATGTGATGCTCAAGCTCATCGAAGGCCTGGGCGGCGGGCTCATGCGGGCTGTGCTGGAACGCTGCGCCATGTCCATGCCCGACCGCATCGCGGAGATCAAAGCCGTCGGCAAGGAGCTGCACAACAGCTACGACTTCAACGCCTACGGCGGCGCGCCGCTGCTGGGGGTGGACGGCATCTTCATCATCTGTCACGGCAAGAGCAGTGCCACCGGCATTGCCAGTGCGGTCCGGGCCGTCAAAGAATTCGCCACCCACCAGGTCAACCAGGCCATCACCGAACGACTCTCCGAAAGGTAGGCAGCCCATGAGCGGCAAGCAGCACGCCACAATTACGGGCATGGGCTCGGCCGTACCGTCGCGCGTCATGTCGAATGAAGATTTCGAGAAGATTCTCGATACCTCCGACGAATGGATCACCAAGCGAACCGGCATTAAGACACGCCACCTGGTTTCCGAGGGCGAGTCGACTTCCACGCTGGCCACCGAAGCCGCCCGCAACGCCCTCGCCGATGCGAGCATCGCCCCGACCGACCTGGACCTGATTATCGTATCGACGATCTCGCCGGACATGCCCTTTCCCGCGACGGCCTGCTTCGTGCAGGACGCCCTGGGCGCCACCGGCGTACCGGCCTTCGACGTCTCTGGCGCGTGCAGCGGCTTCATTTACGGGCTGACCATTGGCAGCCAGTTCATCGAGACGGGCAAGTATAAACGGGTTCTCGTCATCGGCTGCGATGTACTCAGCCGCTTCTGCGATTATACCGACCGCGGCAGCTGCATTCTCTTTGGCGACGGGGCCGGGGCGGTCGTCCTCGAACCGGCCGAGGATAAGGGCATCCTGCACACCGTCATGCATGCCGACGGCAGCGGGTGGGATCTGATTCACGTCCCGGCCGGTGGCACGAAACTGCCCGCCAGCCGGCAGACTGTTGAGGACAAGCTGCACTTCGTCAAAATGCGAGGCCGCGATGTCTACAAGTTCGCCGTTGAGAAGATGCAATGGCTCCTGGGCGACTGCATGGACGCCTGCGACCTGGCCGTCGACGAGATCGACCTCGTCGTGCCCCACCAGGTCAACATCCGCATCATCGAATCGGCCACGCAGAAGTACGACTTCCCGATGGACAAGGTCTACGTGAACATCGACCGGATGGGCAATACCTCCGGCGCGTCGATTCCGCTGGCGATGACCGAAGCGCGAGACAAGGGGCTCATCGGCCCGGGCTCGACGGTGGTGCTGGTGGCCTTCGGGGCCGGGCTCACCTGGGCCGGTGCGGTCGTGAAGTTGTAGCCGAACAACCAGAACAATCCAGCCGGCGGCGTTTGCCGGCGTGCCAATTCCGCCTCCAGAACTGAGGCCACCTTCATCGCGGGCCACATTGCCCGCAAGGAGCATCCATTGGCTGTCGCACTGCTATTCCCCGGCCAGGGCGCCCAAAGCGTCGGCATGGGCCAGGACCTGTATGACACGTTCCCCGTCGCGCGCGAGGTGTTCGACGCCGCCGAGCGGATCACCTCCCTGCCGATCAAGCAGCTCTGCTTCCAGGGCCCGGACGAAGACCTCGCCCGGACCGACCACGCCCAGCCTTGCATCTTCACGCACTCGGCAGCGGTCCTGGCCGTACTGGCCGAGCGGGGCACGGACCTCGGCGCGACCCACGCGGCCGGGCTGAGCCTGGGCGAGTATTCCGCCCTGTACGCCGCGGGCATGATAAGCTTCGAAGACGCCCTGACGCTGGTGACCCGTCGCGGCTCGGCCATGCAGGCCGCCGCCCAGGCCAACCCCTCCGGCATGGTGGCCGTCATGGGTCTTGATGAAGACCAGGCCCAGGCCCTCTGCGACGCCGCCGCCGACGGCCAGGTCCTCACGCCGGCCAACTTCAACTGCCCCGGACAGATCGTCCTGTCCGGCCACGTCGAAGCCTGCCAACGCGCCGCCGAGAAGGCAGAATCCTTCGGCGCGATGGGCGCAACGGTGCTCAACGTCGCCGGGGCGTTCCACAGCGAGCTGATGGCCCCGGCGGCGGCCGACCTCCGCGGCGCGATCGAGGCGGTGAATTTCGCCGATGGGTCCATGACCGTCCTGGCCAATGTCGACGCCGAGCCCTACCCCGGCCCCGATGCCGTGGCCGATAAGCTCCTGGCCCAGCTGACCGGAACGGTTCGCTGGCGAGCCTGCTGCCAGGCCCTCATCGACGGCGGCATCGACACCTTCTACGAAATCGGCCCGGGCAAGGTCCTGCGAGGCCTCATGCGACGCATCGACCGCAAGGCCAACGTCATCCTGCTCGGCTCGACCAACGATAGGGCACCTTGAAAAATTCACTTTTCGGCCTCGCTGGTCTTTTCGCTCCCTGG
>CAZCDM010000046.1:0-13428 GCA_964497475.1 uncultured Planctomycetaceae bacterium | reverse complement strand
TGCCAGAAAGCGAAAATCCTACGCGATATCCGAATTTGAATTTTTTAAAGTACCCTAAAGTTCTTCTTCCGGATCGACGATGTCGCGGAGTTTTTCCAGCGCCTGAATCTCGATCTGGCGGACGCGTTCTTTGCTGATACCCAGGTCCTTGCCGAGCTGCTCGAAGGTCTTGGCCTGGTGGGCTTGGTCGAGGCCGTAGTGCTCGATGAGAATCGTCCGCTCGCGTGAGGTCAGGTGCTTCATCATCACGTCGATGCTTTCGCGCAGCTCGGCGGGATTGTCCTCCATGGGGTTGTAGCTGCGGAGGCTTGCGGCGATGTCGACCACGCCCTCGTGCCCGGTGGCGAAGCGGTCGAGCTGGTATTTTTCCTTCGGCACGGAGCGGGCAAAGTTCCGCATGATGGCCCAGGAGGCGTAGGTACTGAAGCGGAAGCCCCGGCTGTAATCGAACTTCTCCACGGCTCGCATGAGGCTGATATTGCCGTCGCTGACCAGCTCGAAGAGGTTTAAAGGCCCCTTGAGGTGCTTCTTGGCGATGGAGACAACCAGCCGGAGGTTCGCCCGGATGATCTGATTTTTTACGACGTTGGATTCCAGCAGCAGCGATTCGACCTCTTTGACCTCGCTGACGCGGATGTTGCTGAGGTCGATCTTCTTGCGGAGTTGATCGGCTTTGTATTTGAGGTAGTTGTACCGCCGGAAGAGGGCACGCTCTTTGGCGGGGCTCAGCAGCGGCGTGTCGTAGAGGCTCTTAAGATACGGCGGCAGGTCGCGCGGGGGCTTGACGGTTTTGGCCCGGCCCTTGGGGGCTGACTCGTTGGCTTCGTCGGGGTCCTGCATGATCATCGCATCGGCGTCGGCCTGCTGGAACTCGTCGTTGAACTCGTAGGAGATCGGCCGTTGGATGAGCTGCTTGGCCCGCATCTCGTTAACGATGCGATGAATGCTGCTCCGCGTGCGGTGGTACTGCTCGGCCAGATCGGCAATGGCCACACCACGCAGGAAGCTGCGATAGATGCGGCGTTTTTCCTGCTCGCCGAGGGTCTGGAGCAGATGGGGGAAGATGGCCCGCTCGGGGGATTCGCTGTCATGCTTGCGGATGGTGTAGCGGACCGTCTCGGCGGCCCGGCCGAGCTTGCGGGCGATGCGGCGGGCGACCTCGCCCAGGGAGCAGTCGGTGAACGAGGCCATCCGCCGGGCACGCCGGATGATCTCGTCGCGTTCGTTGTCGGTCAGTTGCGAGAATTGCGTCGAGCGTTGGACCTCGGTGCTGTGGCCTTCGAGGAAGGCCGCCACGGAGCTTTCCAGAAAGCCGATGCGGCGCTTGCCATCGGGAAAAAACAGCCGCCGCGCCGCCAGGCCTCGCTTGCGCCACCGCTGAATGGTCTTGGTCGAAACATTGAACCGCCGGGCCAGGGCGGTCGAGTCAAACAGGGTTTCGTCGTAATCGCGGGTATAGAGCTCGAAGCTGTCGCAGACATCGAGCATGAGGCTCTGGAGGTCGGTCCGGAGGTCCCTGCCCTTCATCAGCCCGCCGGGCGAGACAGGTCGATAGCCGGTCAGCTTGAATACGACGAACTCGTGGGAGTAATCCTGCTGGTCTTCGATGAGTTGCTGTAGAGATTCCGCGGCGTCGACATACCCCTTGCGTAGCCGGACCAACCCCGAGCATAACTCCGAGGCCAATTCCTCCATCGCCTTGTTTTTATACTTACGCATCGTGGGGAATCTCTCGAACTCGGTCGAGCCGACCGGATCAGGCCGATGCCATCCATGCGGGATCGGCCTGGGCAAATGACAAATAGCGGGTCAGGCACCCGCGGGGGCGAGCCTCTGTTGCAGCGGAATGATGGTGTCTTCCTGTTTGGCGGCCTTGGCCCCCTGCTGGATGTCCGGCAACAGGTCGCGGGCCTTCTGGCGGGCCTGGTACTGACGGTCGGTTTCACCCTGCTCGGCCAGGGCCTGCGATTGGATCAGGTACGCCCATGCCAGCCCCTGCTGATACCGCCAGCGCTGGGCTCGGGAGGCCTGGGAGACGGCTTTGTTGTAGAGGTCCACGGCATCGGTGAAGTAGGTCACCCCATTTCCGGTCGCCTGGGCGGTTTCGGCCATGTAGGTTTCCAGCTCGGCCGGGAAGGAGGGCAGTCGCTGTCCCAGGACCTGCCGAGCCTCTCCGGCGAGGTCGTCTTTGACCAGGGCGACCTGCGAGCGAATCTGCCACAGCAGCAGGTGCGTATTGCCCATGCCCGTCCGCGCCTCGGCCTGGAGAAGAATGCAGGACAATTTCTCCGTCGGCGGCGCCAGGGCCAGGGCCTCTCGCGCCGACTGGGCGGATTTGTCGTAGGCCGTCTCGGCTTCCATGGACAGCTGGAGCAGCCGGGCACTGAGCCGGGACATCTCTTCGATGCTCTTGGTCAGTTGGGCGGTCCATTTCTGGCGCTCCGCATCGATGGTGGTGCTGTCGCTGCCGGAACGCTTTTGCGCGTCTTGGGCGAGCAGGTCCAGCTTGGTCTGGGCACCGGCGCGGGCCAGCTCGACATGCGTGCGGTGGGTCTGGAGGGTGGACTTTTTCTCACCAAGCGCCCGAAGCTCGGACTGCATGCGATGGACCTCCTGCTCGAGAGCAAGCGCCTCATCGAGCTGCTTGAGTCGCTCTTGGGAAGCGGCTCGGCCGTCGACGGCCTTGGTGGTCCGCATGCGACTCTGGGCGCGGAGCTTGATGGCCTGGCTGGTCTTGGTGTCAATATCCGACTGCATGTCGCCTTTTTTTGCGTCGAGCTGCTTGAGCTGCTCATCCAGCTGGGCAAGCTCGGCCTGGGCGGCATCGCGGTCTTTGGTGGCCTGCTGTTTCATGGCCCGGGCCTGCTCGGTGGGGCCCGTCTGCCGAGCCGGGCTGGAATGCAGCTGGACCAGTTGCTGGATGGCGAGTCGGCTTTGGACGGCCTGCTCCTGCATGGCCCGGGCGAAGTGCTGCATGGTCCAGTAGCTGTACTGCCCCTTGAGGAAGCGAATCATGCTGAGCATCTGGCGGGCGAGCATCAGGTCCATATCCTCGCCATCGGCGGAAGTCACATTGGCCAGGGCCGAGCCGAGCTGCTTCTCGGCCTGGTTCAGCAGGTCGAGCGCTTCGGCGGGAAAGTACTCGCCCGCGGTCCCCTGCCCAAGGCGGGTGGGGTCGGCGAGGATCGAGTGGGCCTGGCTGTAGAGTTTGCGAGCATCGGCCGTGGCCTTGCGGAGCGCCTCACCCGAGGCGCGGCTGGAATGATCCGCACAACCCAACAGCAGCACGAGGCTGAGGATCTGCGTGCAGAAAAGAAATGACCGGAGGCAGCGACCATGCAGACGATTCATGCCCAATCTCCTTTATCAAGGTGGCACTGTGGGGATGGTTGGCTTTTACAGGTTCTACCATGCCCCGCGGCGTCTATCAACACCATTGTGCTTCACACGTTACAGGGCGAGAGGGCCTGGCTGGGGCGGGCAGCGATCTGCAGGGCCTTGTCCAGTCGTGGAATCTGTTCGAGCCACTGTCCACAATCACGCAGCGGCATGGCCTCCATGGGTACAAAAAGCATCGCCAATTGTCCCCGGGTCTCCAGGCTGAAGTCGCTGCCGAGTGCATCCTCGATCTCGCGGGCCAGAGATTCGGCGATCTCGCCGGGGCCGCGGGCCTTCCAGGCGCTCAGCGGATAGCTATCGTGACGGGTCTCCAGGGGGCTGGCCGATGCGTCCTGGGCATTCCACAGGAGAACGGCCTCCAAAGGCTGGGGGTGCTCCAGAACCAAAACGCGATAGGCCCGGGTCTGTCGATGCGTACCGTGGCCGGCTTCGCAGCGATGCTCAAAGAGCCTCACCGGGGTGGAACCGACTTGGCCGTGAAGTACGTGGCAGGCGCGGGCACTGTGGGCCGAACGCATCAGAAGGAACGCCTCATACAATTGCGGGCATTGATAGGGGTCGTCCCGGCTGTAGCGGATGGCGTAATCCTGCGCGATCCTCCCGAGTCGACGGGCACGGAGTCCATCCCGGCCGCCCATGACGCTGAACGAGGCCACCGCGGCAAGCAAGGCCAGAATGAGAATGGCCATCAGAGCGATCTGCAAGGTGTGGGCCCTTTCTCAAAACCGAATCGGCAAGGCGAAGCAACCAGGCCGACTCGTCCGGCTTGACCCGAGCCCCGGATCGCGCCCGGGCCTGGCGGTCCATCGAAATCGGCCACCGCCAGACCGCACGGATCGGGTCATCGTTCCTTCTTCGGCTCGCCGAGAAAGTCCATCGTGGGCTTGCCCGTCGTATCGATCTTCATACCATAGGGAGCCTTGTAGTCATCCATATGGTAGTTCGGCGCGACAGGGCCTTCGAGCCCGTCAATCCAGTCGTACACGGTGCGATAGCGGCTGGAACGTTTCGAAACAAAAATGGGGGCAATATCCGCCTTCCCCACGGGAGGATGACGCATGGACTGCTTGGCAACCTTCTTATCCAGGCCAAACTGAAGCAGCAGGGAATTTTCGGTATCCTGCCGGTCGATCAACCGGCGATTGCCCGGCAGCTGGAGCCCGCTGAGAATCACAAAATTCGTGTAGGCTACCTTTTCCTCATCGCCCGTGACAAACAGCTTGAACCCGCCGCGGGGCACAGCGCCGCCGTGACAATTCGGCCGGGCGCAGTTGTTCTGAATCAGAGGCCACACCCGCCGACGGAACGTCAGCATGAACTGCGGGTCGGTCTCAATCAGGATATCTTTCTGCAATTCCACATCATTCGGCCGGGCATCGAGCATTTCCGCAACCTGCTCCAGGCGGGACATCTTCAGGAATCGTTCTTCCTTGCCCCGGCGGTCCCAGTTGTAGTCCCGTCCACCCCGCATCATGTCGATATAGCGCCTCAGGGCACTTTCCCCCTGCGCGTTCTTCTCATACTGGATGCGAACCCGATCATTCTTCTTCAGCTCTTTGAGGCGAATCCAGTAGATGTCCCGATCGCTGACCAGGAAGGATGTATTGGCCGGAGTGGCAGACGCGGCCGGGGGGGCCTTGTCGGCGGTGCCCGCACTGAGCTGCTCAAGCCTGGCCACGACCTGCCGGCGCCGCAGAATGGCCCGGGTAAACTGGGGATTCTTTTCCAGCGCCTGATCCAGGAGCACCTTGGCCTTGCCAAGCAACTCCGGATCATCGGGGTAGTGTTCCCAGACGTAGTCGGCCAAGTCATACATCCCGTTCACATCGTCGGGCTTGATCGCGGCGTAGCGTTTCTGGTAGTCCTCGGCGGGGGTCAGCGGATCGGAAATCGACTTGACGTCAGTCGCTGCGACCGTGACTTTCTTGCCGCCTTCCTGCAGGATGACGACGTCATCGCCCTGCTTGGTCACCCACCCCTCCAGCTCCGTGCCATCGGCAAGGGTGACGATGCTCTTGGACCCGGCCGGCTGGCTGGCCGGCTGGGTATCGGCTGGCTGGGCCCAGACGCTCGGCAGAACCATCAGGCTGAAAACCCCGGCCAGTGCAATCCCCAAAAAACTGATCTGCATGCGTCTGCTCATGGTCTACTCTCCATCCCTAGAGGTCCCTGTGGGCGTCAGGACCGGCGATTCCCAGTGCTATCGCACCCGCGTCTACTAACCCAGACACTTCAATCGGCCTGAGGACAGGCAAAACTTCAGCCCGTCACAGGCGGCGGTGGGATTTGAACCCACGAATAACGGATTTGCAATCCGTCGCCTTGGTCCACTTGGCTACGCCGCCACTGTCACTCTGTTGAGTATACGATCTGCCGGCGGAAAATCAACGCCAAGGTCTCTGCCGGCCAACACTTACTTTTTCATCGCCTCAACGGCCTGCTGCGTTTGGAACTCCAGGCGGTTGAACCGGCCCTGGTAATGGCTCGGCCAGGGCGAACCGCTGCGCATCTGTTTGAGCCGGACCAGCAGGGCCTGGAGCTTGTTGATTTCACCGGCCGCCCGGGCCTGTTCCATCATCGCCCGCAGCAGCATCAGCTGCGTATCCCAGTAGATTTCCGGACTGGCCTGCGGGGCAAGACCCCGGGCCAAGGGATTGAGAATCTCGGCCGCCTCGGCGTACTGCCCGAGATTCATCTTGGCCTTGCCCTGCAGATAGGGGACGTTGGCATCCATGGGCAGCCGCTTTTTGAGTACCGCCGCCATTGCCCCGTACGCCTTGCGTATGGCTTCGGCGGCCTGGTCGCGCAGCCCCTGGCGGAACTCGGTCTTGCGCTGCTCCGACCACGTCGAGTCGACCAGCGACTCGTCATCGAGGCGTTTGAAGGCGAAGTTGATCAGGCTGTTTTCCATGCTGTCCCAGTCGGCCATGTCAAACTCTGCCTTGGTCTTTTCGTACTGCTCCAGGGAACGATCCAGGGCCGGACGCGAATTGCTGCGAACCGCATTGAGGCTGGGGGTGATTTTGGCGTCGATGGCCTGTGCCTCGCGTTTGCGGCGGGCGTTGTTCTGGTCTTCGAGCACCTTCAGCAACTCCAGGGCGCGGGTCGCGTCGGGCTTGGAACCGCTCTGGACCAGAGCATCGGCGTAGAGTACGGTAATGGCGTACTTGTCCTCCGGGGCAGCCGAGCTGGGCAGGCCGTCGTAGAGCTGCTGGCCGAAGTTCTTGTAGGCCGAGCGGAATTCCGCGAGGCGTTGGGGGTCCTTGCCCGAAGCGGCCAACTGGTCGATGGTCCGCTTCAGCGTCGAGACCACCTGCCGCATCAGGGCGTCGGTTTCCTCCCGGCTGTACTGCTTCTGGAACTGCCGGAATTCGTTGACGCCCTTTTCCACCTGCCCCGAGGCCAGCAGTTTGCGGATCAGGAAATCTTTGCTTTCCTGCAGGACGGTCGTATTGGGCCAACGGGTGGGCAGCTCTTCGAGGCTGGCCAGGGCCTGGTCATGCTCGCCGAGCTTTTCGTACTGCAGCACAGCTGCGAAATACTCCGCCTGCGAGCCCCATCGGCCCAGGTCGGCCTGGGTGGGCTGGCCGGTGTTATCCCGCTCAGCCGGGGCGTTGGCTCGCTGGTCAAGAGCAGACTGCCCGTAGCGGCGCAGGTCGGCAATGAGGTCGCGCACGGCCTGGGCGTCGGGCTTGTCCAGCGACTCGAGCCGCTGGTAGCGAAGCTCGAGCCGATAGAACCGCGCCTCAGGGGCCAGGACCGAATCGGCGGGCACTTTATCGTAGGCGGCGATGGCCTTGTTGACCAGCTGCGTCCGCTCCGCGCCTGATGCCGACTCGGCCAGCTGCTGGTACTGGAAGCCCAGGTCGAAGTTGTACACGGCGGCCTCGGCCTTGTCGGGCCACTTGTTCACCAACAGCTCGATGGACTTGATCAGCTCCTGACGACGCTCGGCCGGCACGGGCTGGTCGGGCTGATCCTCCAGGAAAAGGATAATCAGCTGGCGGTTGATCTTCACGGCTAGCAGCGACGCATCGTAGGCCCGCTCGTGCTCGGAGAAGCGGGCAACGAGTTCGCGGAACATCTCGGCGGCCTGGAAGTTCTCGGTCTTCTTCAGGCGAATCACACCCAGGCGCCAGAGGGCGTCGGGGATGGCCTGCTGGGCCGATTCGGCCTTGCTGGTGCGGATCGACTCGAACATCTCCTGGGCCTTGTCCAGCTGTTCGAGGGCGGCCTGGTCGTCGGGGCTGGCTTCGAGGGTTTTTTCCGCCTCGTTCAGCTCGGCAATGCCGATAAGCAGAACCAGCACCGGATCAAGCTTCTTCCAGTCCCGCCCACGGAACTTGTCCCGCACCATCTCGCCGATGGCACCCTGGATGCCGGGGTCGGTGTACTTCTGCAGAAAGCCCAGGAAACTCTTCTGGGCCTGGCGGTCTTTTTCCGCCGCCTGGTCGGGCTTGTCCGCCTTGCGAAGAGCCTGCGCCCAGGTGTCGTAGAGGGCATACTCCAGCAGCAGTTTTTTCACGTCCACGCCGAGCGAGTTTTCCTCCCCGACGGCTTCAATGCCCTTGGTGGTGAAGGTATCGATGGCGGCCTTGGCCTGGTCGAATTTCTGCTCGCCCTGGGCGATATCGTCCGGGTTTGCCCCGGCCTTGCCCACAAGCGACTCGCCCCAGGAAATGTAATTCCGCGCCTGGGAGAAGAGGGCTTCGACGAGCATGGACGAGTCGGCCTCGGGGCCCGTCGCCCAGGCCAGCGCCTTGGCCGCCAGATCGTACTTCCCCAGCGTGCGGAAGGCCCGGCCCTGCAGCAGCGTCGCCTGCGTCCGTACGCCGTAGACATCGTCCTTGGCGAAGGGGGTGATCTTTTCGGTCGCCTTGTTCAGCAGGTCCATGCGTTTGTTGTTCGGCGCGGGGCCCTCCTCGGTAACGATCGTCTCGGGCAAGGCCATCGCGCGGTAAAAGCGGACATACGCCGCCGAGAACCGCAGCGTATTGGCGATGTCTTCCAGCTGGGGCATGAAGTAAACCGTCAGCCCGGCCAGCTGGGGGTTATTCAGCGAATACTTACGGGCGTCGGAGAGCTCGTTTTCCGTGATCTGCTCTTCGAGCTGCTCGAGGTCGTTGATGGCACCTTCAGTCAGCTCGAGCAGCGCCTTGCGATCCTCGTCGCCGCCGATCAGGAAAATCAGCTTATCCACGTACGGCTTGGAACGCTGGACCACCATCAGGTCGAGATAGCGAACCCGCTTACGGTAGTAGTCCAGCAGTTGCTCTTCATTTTTCTGATAGAAGACCTGGCAGGCACGGTCGGCTTTATGGGTTTCGGCGGCGGCCAGGGCCTTCTTGAACGGCTCGCGGGCCTTGTCGATCTGCTGCTTCATGGCGTCGGCCTGGGCTTTGAGCTTGCCGGCAATGGTCGTCAGCCTCTGGTCCAGTGCCTCCGGCGAAAGCGTAGCCCGCTCGGCATCGAGGGCACGCAGCTCGATGGCGGTGTTATCGCTCTGATTGGCCAGGGTCGAGAGCATCTCGTTCATGCCCAGCCGTTGAAGCACCCGCCCGAGCCGGTCCACATCGCCCTGCAGATAGGGACGCACGGGAGCATCCTGGGCTTGGGCGCCGAGCGAGATGGTCAATACCACCACAACCGCCAGTCCCACCGCGCAGCGCCGCGCTGTACAAGCACCCCACGCCTGCGTCCGATTCCGTCCGGCCGACAGCAGCCGGGCCGATCCGCTCTGGTATCTCATCCTGTTGTGTCTGTGATGTATGGATTGGGGCATGGAAGCTCTAACGGGTCTTGAAGGTAATGACGGGGAATTTTGCCAGGCTGGCCGCGTTGAATGCTTCGGTCACATAGCTCCAGCGGACATCGCGCGATACATCGAGGATCACGGGAATCTCCTGGCCTTCCGGGTAGGCCGCTTTCTTGCTGAGCAGGATCTCCTGCAATTCCTGCGGACGGGTCATCGGCGGCAGTTGGTCGACTTTGTACTGCACTTCCTCAAAATAGGTCCCGGCCGGACGCAGGGTCACATTGACCGGCTCGATAATCGACGGGCTGGAAGGCCCCTGGGCGGGAATCGACCCGGGGATCTGCCCCTCGTCAAGCTGGAAGCTGCTGGTCAACAGGAAGAAGATCAGCAGCTGGAAGGTCACGTCGATCATGGGCGTCAGCGGCGGCTGCTGCTTGCCCCCCCCGCTGCTGCGCTGCTTGCGGGGCGGCTCGAAGTGCTGCGTGTCGCTCTGTTCGATGGTTTGTTTCTGTGAACTGCTCATGTACAGTCTCGCTGGCTGGGGTTACTGTTCCGCGATGGCGGTGATGGCCATCTTGGTGATCTTGACCTCGGCGGCGGCGCGGAGGATCGGCTCGATGCCGCCGAAGGCGATGTCCTTGTCGGCACGGATTTCCACGACGAAATCATCGGGGTTGTAGCCATCACTGGCCGACTGCGCCTTGCGCTGCTCGATGATCTGCTTGAGGGTTTCCATGTCCCCAATGTCGATCTTATTGCCCGCACCGACGCGGTAGAACTGCGGCACGGCTGAGAGGCCCTTGTCCCGCTCATCTGCCGGCGCGTCGCCAAACTTGTTGGCCACCGAAATCACCACGCGGTTGGGCAGGGCAACCTTGCCCTCCTCGGCCTTGATGGCGATGGTTTTATGCGGGTACGGGGGCACGAGCTTGGTCTGTTCCGAGGCCATCTGGGCCGTCAGAACGAAGAAAATAATCAGCTGGAAGGTGCAGTCAATCATCGGGGTGAGGTTGACTTCCTCAGCCCCGCCACCTTGCCGCTGCTTTTTTTTGCGTCTGGCCATGGTTGGTTCCTTGGCAAATCACTGGTTGCTGCCCGGCCGGGCGGGCCATACCGCCCCGGCCGAACGGGTCAATGCACGTAGGCTCAGCCCTTCTTGGCCGTGGGGCGGAAGGTGCTGATGAGTTCCTGGCTGGTCATGACGGCTTCGCTGGTGATCGCGTCGATGCGGTTACGCATGATCGAGAAAACCGACAGGGCCGGAATGGACACGCCCAGGCCCAGCAGCGTCGTGACCAGGGCCACGCCGATGTCACCGGCCAGGGCCGAGGGATCCGGCGAGCCGCCGACGGCAACGATGCTGAAGAACGCACCAATCATACCCCAGACGGTACCGAGCAGACCGAGCATCGGGCCGATGTTGCCGATAAGGTTCAGCCATTCGATCGAACGCAGCATGGCGGTGGTGCGTTCTTCGGCGGCTTCTTCCATGGCACGCTCCATGGCCGGGTACCCGTGGGGGGCTTCGCTCAGCGCGGCGTGGACGATGTAGCTCAGGAAGTCCGGCTGGTTCTCGGTCATATCGATCGCCTCGCGGTACTGCTTCTGCTCGAAGAGATCCTGAATCTGCTGGTTCGCCAGCTCGGGAAGGATGTTGTCCCGGCGGATCTGGATGAAATACTTCACCGCCAGAGCGACAACGACCACGCTGAGACCCCATAGCAGATAGCCGATCGCGCCGCCGCCCTGAATCAGAATGTTGAAGTAGTCGATATCCGGCTTATCCTGTGCAAGCATCAATACATCCATCATGTAAAATCTCCTTGAAGTTGTCGCTCGGCCATCTCGTTGGCGAGCATCGGTCTAGGGTAGTATGTCGTGTCGAACCGTCCGGGCCATGCCGCACGGCAAAAGGTTATGATCCTTCCAGGGCCGCCCGGGCCTCGTCGACCCACGGGTCCTGGGCTCCGCCGAACTGATCGACCAGTTCGACCAGGGTTCGGCGGGCGGCGGCCTGGTTGCCCAGGGCCTGGTTGACCTCCGCCGCCCGGTAGAGCGCTTCGGTGGCCTGCTCGCTGCCGCCATACTCGCAGAAGACAGTCATGAAGTTCAGCCCCGCCTCGATGAGCAATTCCTTGTCCTGCGAGGACCGGGCCACTTCGCGCTGGCAACGGGCCAGCAACAGCAACGCCGCGGGACGATCCACCCGCTTGTAGCTCTTGAACTTGCGTTCCAGCTCCTGGCGGACCTCGTCATACTTGCCGACCTTGAACTTGCTTTCCAGCAGCATCAGGCCGGTGTCCTGCCCCCCCGCAGCCGGTGCGGCCGGGGAGGTTGGCGTCCCGGCCGGGCCATCGGGCGAAGTCTTGCCCATGACCCGGTCAATCTGCTCCAGCGTCTTGGCCAGACCGGCGGTGTCCCCATCGGCCTCTTGTATTTTCATTTTCAGCTTCAGCAGTTGGACCATGTAGGCCTGGTTTTTCCTGGGATCCTTCGAGAGCGACTCGACTTTGCGGTCGAGCAGCGCGATGGCCTGGGCGTTGGCCTTGGAACCGGCCGGGGCGAAGGTTTTCGGCACGAGCCGCTGGACCGCCTCGGAGCGGCCGGACTCGTCCATCATCTTCAGCCAGAGCGCCATGGCCTTGTCGAGCTGCCCGCTTTCCATCAGGGTCAGGTAGACGCGGTCCTGGATCAGCTGCTTGAGCCAGTCGTCTGACCGGGCTCGCCCGGTCGCCTTCTGGTAGGCCGCCAGGGCCTGGTCGTACTTTTTCTCGCTGCGCAGCGTCTCGGCCTGGGTGAACTCCGGATGCTCCGCCAGCTTGATCTGGCGGACGTCCTCAATGGGCCTCTTCAGCTCCCGCCGCGTCAAAAGCAGCAACACGACCGTGCGATCCTTATAGCCAAGCACCTTGCCCTCGCTGGACAGGCCCCGGTTATCATAGATCACATCCATCTCTGCCCAGGCAAGGGGTGCAAGGCAGAGGCATGTCAGCAGGATAAGCGTGGTTCGCTTCACGTACACCTCGGCTGCTAGTTGTTGATGAACTTGTACACGCCGCCATTCTGCTCGGCGATTTTCACCATCAGGTCAAAGCCCTGTTTCGGCTCCGTTCCATAGAGGAACGTATTGATGTGGACTTTCTTGTCTTTGTTGGCGGCGCCTATTTCCTTCAGCACGCGATCCTGATCGACGTTGTCCATGCTGTCGCTGAGCAGGTAGATCAGCTTGCCCTTTTTACGGGTCCGCTGGAGAACCGCCATGGCCCGACGAATCGCCGGAACCGGATCGGTCCGCCCCATCGGGGTTACCTCGTCGCTCATCAGGAACTGGGCGGCCTCGATCTTGTTGCGTTTCGTGGCCGGGACGAGCTTTTTGTACCCGAACTCCAGCGGCGTCTGCTCGTCGGAGAAAAGGATGATATGGAACATCTGCGAGTCGCGCAGGCGTCCGATGGAACGGAGCATCTCCGGACGAACCGCAACCTGGAAGGTGTGCACCATCGAGCCGGACCGGTCGATGACGTAGACGACGTTGTAGGCATTGCCCCCCGAGCCGAAGAACGAATTGCGAGGCCCGCCCCCGCCGCCGGTAGCCATGTTCAACCCACCCGAGGCACCGCCGGAAGACCCCTTGGCTGCACTGAGAATCGTATCCAGCGGCTTGTTGGTCTCGCCCGTGTCGGCCTGGACCTTTTCCTTGCGCATCTTCCGCTTGGTCTTGGTCTTGGTCTGCGACTTGTTCTGCGATTCCTGCGCCTGAACCATCATCGCGCCAGGGGTCTCGCTTAATATCGCGTTGGGGACAATCGGCGCATCGTCCTGCTCGGCTTCCATAACCAGAAACACGAAGAATGTCATTAGCAGGAACAGGCCCACATGAAAGAGCATACTGATGACCCAGGGCATGGCCTTGGCCATGGTCCGAAGGAACACGTCGTCGCGATTCGGCTGGTCTTCCAGCTCCTCTTCTTCGAGAGCTTCACCGTCTTCCACCTGCGCGTCCTGCGGCTGGGGGGCATCCTGCGGTTCTTCGGGGCGATTTTCGGATGATTCGTTCATGCTGTACTCCTTGGCACGGTTGCGCCGGAGAGATATTAAAGCAGGAATCGCCTCCCGCGTCCAGTCCGATATCTGTCGCGGAAGAGGTTTTCCTCAGCTCACCGGCTGGTTTAATGAACCCATCATATTCTCAGACGTTTCGCAGAGGATTCGGTTCCCCTAAACCCGGATTTCCCGGATGAAAACCACAATTCATGTATAATGAGGCATTGTTT
>CAZCDM010000045.1:6387-13671 GCA_964497475.1 uncultured Planctomycetaceae bacterium | reverse complement strand
CTAGAGGCCGATGAATCCATGACAGCCTCACGAAGCAATCGTCAGATGTTCGCCCTGCCCGGCGCGCCGCCGCAGCGGTTGGTCATTGCCGGCAGCGACTACCGCCTGACGCGCGTCTTCAAGCACGACTTCTGGGCGGCGACGACCCTCTACCAGCCAGCCGACGACTCGACCGGCTCGCCCGTCGTCGTAAAATTCGGCCGGGCGCAATACTTCGCGAACATCCCGCTGGCCTGGATCGGCCGACTGCTGGCCGACCACGAGGAGGCGATCTACCACGCCCTGGCCGGCCTGGACGGCGTGCCGCGATGGATCGAGCGACTCAGCCCGACCAGCTACGCCATCGAATACGTCGACGCCTCGCCGCTGGATCATCTCGACCCGGGCGAGATACCGGCCGGCTTCTTCGACCGCCTGCGAACGCTCTTCGACGAAATCCACGCCCGCGACGTCGCGTACGTCGATGGCAATAAGCGGTCGAACATCCTCGTCCGCGGCCCCGAGCCCGTGCTGATCGACTTCCAGATCTCCCTTCGCATGCCGGCCTGGCCGGGCCCGCTGCACGCCCTCGCCCGCCGCGTGATCCGCTACTTCCAGGAAAAGGACATCTACCACCTCTACAAGCACAAACGCCGCCTCGCACCAGCCGAGCTCACCGAGGCCGAGCAAACCCTCTCCCGCCGGCGGGCCGGACTTCATGGCCTGCACCGCAAACTCACCAAGCCCTACCGCAACCTCAGGCGTCGCGTCCTCCAGCGCTCCCACCAGGCCGGCGCGCTGCAAAGCCCCACCGCCGAACTCGAAGACCACCACCAGCCCGAAAAAGAGACCTGGCGGAAATAGCTCCCTCTCGGCAGAAAGGGGCAGTTTTTTGTCCTGAATTCTATTGACCGCTCCGGGCGGGCTTTATACAATTGCAAAACTGTGAACTGCCGGACGCCTTGTGTAATCGGGTGGTCTGTCGGCTTGCAGCCGTATTGCCGGTCGGACGGTTCCGGCCGGTGGCTTTTTACCCCTTTACAGCAAGACGATTACCGTCGTACCGGCCTGCCGGTGCGATGGCAGGAAGCAAGGCATGGAGCCCACGTCGTGAAACGCTGGAACGCTACGCACGAGCGAGGGCGGGGACGTTGAGTCCCTGCCAGCCCATGCGGTGGTCGCCCGCGGGTGTGGTTCCGCCTGGCCAAGGCCGGGTCGGTCCACCCGGTTGCCCCGGCCGATGACGCGAGGTATTCCCCGCGGACATCGGCCTGTGGCAGACAGTTCGGCTTGGCGGCGACACGGTGGGCTTGCAACCCACTTTTTTTTGTGCCCGCAGCCAGCCGCATCGGCTGCGACGAAAAGCGAATAACGCGTTGTACACAACCAGGCCCGCCAGGGTGGAACACAGGAATATACGACATGAATCATGAACTGCTTCGCATTGTAGACGGCATTGCACGGGACAAGAACATTGACCCCGAGACGGTCTTTGAAGATCTCGAACTGGCGATGATCTCCGCGATCCGCAAGGCCAACAGCCTCGAGGACGAGGTCGATGTCCAGATCGACCGTTCCTCCGGGACAATCTCGGCCGTGGTCAACGGCGAGGAAATGTCCATCCGAGACCTGGGGCGCATCGCCGCCCAGACCGCCAAGCAGGTCATGATCCAGCGCATCCGCGAAGCCGAACGCGGCAGCCTGCTGGAGGAGTACTCCCAGCGCAAGGGCCAGATCGTCACCGGGCGCGTCGCCCGATGGGAAGGCGGCAGCCTCGTGGTCGATATGGACCGCGGCGAGGCGATCCTGCCCCGCGGCGAGCAGATCCCCGGCGACAGCCACCAGGTCGAGGAACGCATCCGCGCGATGATCCTCGAAGTGCGCGAACAGCCCGGCGCGGTCAAGATCATCCTCTCGCGGACGCACCCGGACTTCATCCGCGCGATGTTCCTGCTGGAGGTGCCCGAGGTCGCCGAGGGCATTATCGAGATCAACGCCCTGGCCCGCGAGGCCGGCTACCGCACGAAGGTCGCCGTAAACTCCATCGACCCGAAGGTCGACGCCGTCGGCGCGTGCGTGGGCATTCGCGGCAGCCGCATCCGAAACATCGTCGACGAACTCGGCGGCGAGAAGATCGACATCGTCCGGTGGAATGAGTCCTCCAAGGTGCTTATCGCCAACGCCCTCAAGCCGGCCGAGGTCACCGAAATCGCCCTGTGCTTCGAGCTCGGCCGGGCCACCGTCGTCGTGACCGACGACCAGCTCAGCCTTGCCATCGGCAAGCGAGGGCAGAACGTGCGCCTCGCAGCTCGGCTGACCGGCTGGGATATCGACATCCTCACGCCCGAGGAGTTCAACACCGGGCTGGACACGCTCGAGACGGCCCTGCGGGATATCGAGGGCATCGACTCGACGGTCATCGACCAGGTCACCGCCATGGGTATGGTCAGCGTGCTCGATGTCGAAGAAGTCGGCCCCGAGCCGCTCATCAACGAACTGAATATGGAACCCGAGCGGGCCCGGCAGATCGTCGTCCGCTGCTCGGAAGAGGCCAAACGCGTCGCCGAAGCCCAGGCCCAAAAAGACGCCCAGGCCAAGCAAGCCAAAGAACTCGCCGACGCTACACCCTCCGCCGAAGCTGCCCCCGCCGACGATACCGCCCCGCCGGCCGGCGATGTTCTGGCAGAGGAGTCGGCCGATGCACCCGCCGCCGAGCCCACATCGGCCGGCGAAGAAGCACCCACCGCCCAGCCAGCACCGGCTGACGACACGGCCGCACCCGGCGGCGATGCACTGCGAGAATCCACAGAAACGCAAGATACCCCCACCACGGAAGAAACGCCCACAGAGCAGGACCCCACGAAGTAATCATCGTTCGATGAGCACTTCCCCTGCACATCACGGGAGACCGGTTTGGCAAAACGAATTTTTGAAATCGCCAAGGAACTCGGCGTCCGGAGCAAAGACGTTCTGGAAAAATGCAAGGCCGAGGACCTGGACGTCAAGAACCATATGGCCTCTGTATCGGCCGGCCTGGAAGAAACCATCCGGGACTGGTTCAGCGCCGAAGGCAGCGAGCACACCGCGGTAGAGACCGCCGAGCACGTTGACATCGAGGCCGCCAAGGCCGCCGCGGAAAAAGAACGCAAGCGACGCGCGAAGAAGAAAGAACAAGAGCAGGCCGACGCTCCCCAAGAGCCTCCCGCCGAGGGCGACGAGTCGCAGGACGCCCCCGCCGAGGAAGCGCCCGTCCCGGCCGAGGAAGAAGCGCCCGCCGAGGAACTTCAGCCCGCCGCGGAAGAACCTGCCCAGGCCGTCGCCGAAGCCGACCCGCCCGAACCTGACCAACCCGAAGAGCAACCCGCCGAGCAGCCCCAGGCCCAGGAGCCCGAGCCCGAGGAAAAAGACGAAGACGTCAAGCCCGCTGGCCCGCAGGTCGTGCCCGCCCCCGCCCAGCTCAAAGGCCCGCGCGTCGTCCGCGTGGAAAAGCCCGACTACATCCCCAGGCCCCAGCCTCGCCAGGTGCAGGTCGACCAGGGCCCGCCCCAGCTCGGCGGCGGCACGCACCAGCGCAAGGCCGGCGAGAGCGAAGACGAAGCGAAAAAGCGCACCCGTCGCAGCCCGCGACGCAAGGGCCGAAGCGGCGTTGCCGAAGCGGGCGAAAAGCTCCGCGAGTGGCGCCGGCGCGACCTCGACGAGCGCAACCAGCGCATTCACGGCGGCGGGGCTACGCTGCGTCGCAGCCGGGGCTCGACGCGCGGCAAGGGCGGCGCGCGCCAGTCCGCCAGCGGCGTCAAGAGCGGGCAGGTGGAAATCGCCGAACCGCTGACGATCAAGAACATCTCCGCGACCACCGGCGTCAAGAGCGGCGAGATCATCAAGAAGCTCATGACCCAGGGCATGATGGCGACGATCAATGAAGTCATCCCAGCCGAGACGGCTGAGGCGATCATGGCTGAGTATGATATCGAGCTGGTCATCGCCCGCGACAAAACCGCCGAGGAGCAACTCATGGAAACTCTCGCCGAGCGTCCCGAGGGCGAGAAAACTCCCCGCCCGCCTGTGGTGACTTTCCTCGGTCACGTCGACCACGGCAAGACGTCGCTGCTGGACCACATCCGCAAGACGACCGTCGCAAACGGCGAGGCCGGCGGCATTACCCAGGCCATCGGCGCCTACCGTCACGATTTTGGCGAGCAACACGTGGTCTTCCTCGACACGCCTGGCCACGAGGCCTTCACCGCCATGCGCGCCCGCGGGGCGAACATGACCGACGTGGTCGTGCTCGTCGTCGCCGCCGATGACGGCGTCATGCCGCAGACCATCGAAGCGATCAATCACGCCAAGGCCGCCGAGGTCCCCATCGTCGTGGCGCTGAATAAAATCGACGTGCCCAACGCCAACATCAACCGCGCGCTGGGCCAGCTCGCCGAGCACGACCTCCAGCCGCAGGAGTGGGGGGGCAATACCGAGGTCATTCACACTTCCGCCCAGACCGGCGAGGGCATTGACGAGCTCGTCGAGCTGCTGAGCCTCGAAGCCGAGGTCCTCGAACTGACGGGCGAGTACGACGCACCGGCCAGCGGCTACGTCATCGAAGCCCGCATGGACCCCGGCCAGGGCCCGCTGGCGACGATTCTGAACCTCAACGGCACGCTGCGGGTTGGCGATGTCGTCCAGGCCGGCCGGGGCTTCGGCTACGTCCGGCAGATATACAACGACCGCGGCCAGGCCATCGACGAAGCACCGCCCGCCACGCCCGTGGCGATCACCGGCCTGGATGAAGTCCCCGAAGCCGGCGACCGCTTCTTCGCCGTGGAAGATATCGACACCGCCCGGAACGTCGCCGAGCAGCGCCGCAGCGAACAGCGCAGCCAGACCCTCGCCCGGGCCGACACCGCACCGCGCAGCCTCGATGAACTCATCGGCAAGATCGAAGCTGGCGAGGCCACCGAGCTGAACCTGATCCTCAAAGCCGACGTGCAGGGTTCGATCGAAGCTATCGTCGGCGCCCTGGAGAAACTCGGCACCGACGAGGTCAAACTCCGCGTGCTGCATACGGGCGTGGGTGGAATCACCACCGGCGATGTGACCCTCGCCGGCGCATCGGGTGCGATGATTATCGGCTTTAACGTCGTGGCCGACCCCACTGCCCGTCGCCTGGCCGACGAGCAGCATGTCGACATCCGCCTCTACCGCGTGATCTACGACATTACCGAAGACGTCCGCCGGGCGCTGGAAGAGGGCCTGGCCCCCGAGGTCCGCGAGGAAACACTCGGCCAGGCACAGGTGCGACAGCTGTTCAAGATTTCCCGCCTGGGCACCATCGCCGGCTGCTACGTTACCGAGGGCGTCGTGCAACGCAACGCCAAGGTCCGCCTCATCCGCGACAACGTCGTGGTCGAGGACGAACGAACCCTCGACAGCCTGAAACGCGGCAAGGACGACGCCCGCGAGGTCAAGAGCGGCCTGGAGTGCGGGATCAAGCTGGCCGGCTTCGACGACCTCAAGGAAGGCGATGTCCTGGAGTTCTACCAGCGGGTGGAAGTCGCCCGCACCCTGTAACCGACACGCGGAGAGCAAACCATGGCTGCCATTCTGGGGCTGCTGCATCTGGACCTGCACGTCCCCCAGGCCAACAGCCTCAAAGACAAACGACGCATCATCAAGGGCTTCAAAGATCGCACGGCCCATCGGCACAATGTGTCGATCGCCGAGATCGACGGGCTCGATTCGATCCGTCGGGCGGGCCTGGCCGTGGCCATGGTCAGCAACGAACGAAGATACATTGAGCAGTGCTTAACCAACATAACCACCGCCGCGGGACAGCATCGCGACATGCTGCTGATCGGGGCGAGGACCGAATGGCTGTAACCGATGACACGACGAACCGAACGAGTCGGCAACCTGATACGAAACACCCTCGGGGAAATCCTCCTGGCGAAGATGTCTGATCCGCGGTTCGACCCGGTCAAGACGTCGATCACCCGCGTGGACGTGCCCGAGGACCTGCTGTCGGCACGGGTGTATCTGTCCATCGCCGGGCCCAGCCAGGTGCAGAACCAGACCATCGCCGCCCTGCAGCACGCGGCCGGGTATTTACAGGAAAAGATGATGGAGAAAATCGAGCTGCGGCACACGCCGAGGCTGGAGTTCCTCATCGACACACAATTCAAGAAAACCATGGAAACCCTGGCGGTCATCTCGGAAGTTTCCGAGGAGCTTCGCCAGATCGACGCCGAACGTCAGGCCGACGCGGACCCGTCCGCCTCGGATGACGCCCAGTAAGGGTCCTGCATGAAAAACGCCACCGCATACGAGAAGAAGGTAAAAAAGCTCCTGGGCAAGTCGATGACCGGCAGGGGTCAGGAGCTCGCGCCCCCGCCGCTGGACCAGGCCGCCGCCCAACTGGTCGAGGCCATCCTCCAGGCCGACACCACCCTCACCCAGGCCGCCACCGCCGCGAAGAAACTCACCGCCGAGTTCGTCGACATCAACGAGCTGCGCGTCTCGCCGCTGAGCGAAATCGTCGACTGCATCGGGCGCGACTTTCCGCTGGCCCAGACCAAGGCCGAGGTCATCTCCATCGTCCTGGCCGGGGTGTATCACCGCACATGCGGCATTGACATCAGCTACATGAACGACATGCCCAAGCGGGACCTCCGCCGTCACCTGCGGGAAATCGGCATGACGCCCTACGCCGAAGCCGTCGTGACGATGACCGTCTTCGGCGGCCATGCCGTGCCCGTCGACGATGCCCTCTTCGAAATCCTCCTGATGGAAGAACTCGTCCACCCCGAGAGCGACGTCGAAGACACCCAGGCGTTCCTCGAGCGGATCGTCCCGGCCAAGAACGCCCCCGATGTTCACGAGTTCCTGCGGGGCTACGTGGCCAAGAACCTCTCCACCTTGCAGAAGAAGCGCGACGCCGAGGCCAGGAAGCGAGCTGAGCAAGAAGAAGCCAAACGCAAAGCCGCCGAAGCCGAAGAGAAGAAAAAGCAGGCCGAGAAAAAGGCCCGCGAAGAAAAGGCAGCCCAAGCCGCCGCCGCAGCGGAAAAACGAGCCGCCCAGGCAGAGGAGAAAAAGGCCGCCGCCAAGAAAGCCAAGGCCGCCCAAAAGAGCTCGGCCAGGAAGAAGACCGCAGCCCCAAAAAAGGCCTCACCCACCAAGACCAAGACCGCCAAGAAAAAGAACCCCGCCAAAAAATCGGCCAAGAAGACCAAAACCAAGTCGGCCGCCAAGAGTACAAAGAAGACCGCCCAAAAGAAGGCGACCAAGAAGAAGACAGCCAAAAAAGCCGCCAAG
>CAZCDM010000045.1:0-6287 GCA_964497475.1 uncultured Planctomycetaceae bacterium | reverse complement strand
CCGCCAAGGCCAGCAAATCCAAAAGCAAGTCCAAGAAGTCATAGCCAGATCGGCCCGTACGCCGAGGCAAACCCCGCGAACAAAATCCGGCCCCGGCCGGTAGAAACCAATCATCATGGTACACACCTCCTCCGACGACAAACTGGTCCTGGGCATTCCCAAAGGTTCCCTGCAGGACTCCACCATCGACCTCTTCGCCCGCGCCGGCTGGGACATCCGCGTCCCGTCGCGCAGCTACTTCCCCTCGGTCGACGACGAGTCGATGTCGGCCATCATGTTCCGCGCACAGGAAATGAGCCGCTACGTCGAAGACGGCATCGTCGACCTCGGCTTGACCGGCTACGACTGGATCTGCGAGAACGACTCGGACGTCGAGGAAATCTGCGAGCTGGCCTACTCCAAGGCCACCAGCCGACCCGCCCGCTGGGTCCTGGCCGTGCCCGAAGAGTCCGACGTCCAATCCGTCAAAGACCTCGACGGCGGCGTCGTCGCGACCGAGCTGCTCCGCGTGACGCAGAAGTATTTTGAGGATCAGGGCGTCAACGTGCGCGTCGAGTTCAGCTGGGGCGCCACGGAAGTCAAAGCCCGCCTGCTGGACGGCATTGTCGACGTTACCGAAACCGGCTCGAGCCTGCGAGCCAACAAGCTCCGCGTGCTCGATACGATCATGACCTCCACCACGCGCCTCATCGCCAACAAAAAGGCGCTGGAGATTCCCGCCAAGCGCCAAGCCATCGAAAACATCTCCATGCTCCTGCAGGGCGCCATCGAGGCCCGTGACCGCGTCGGCCTGAAGATGAACGTCCCGCGCGCGAAGCTCGAAGAAATCACCGCGCTGCTGCCCAGCGAAAAAAGCCCCACCATTTCCAATCTCGCCGAGCAGGACTGGCTGGCCGTCGAGGTCATCCTCGCCGAAGCCATCGAACGCGACCTGGTTCCCAAGCTCAAGCGGGCCGGGGCGACGGGCATCATTTCCTATCCGCTCAACAAGATCATTCATTGATGGAGGTCGCCATGACGCGCAGCCTGATTGTATTCCTCGCCGTGATCCCGGCCATTGTGGCTTGCGCTCCAGAGGCGTCCACCACCCAACCGGCCACGTCAGCCGAGCCTGCCTCGTCTGTGGCCGCTCGTGAGCAGCTCGACCCGACCACCGCGCCGGCCAAGCCCGAGCTGCCCGCACCGGCCAAAGGCCAGCCGACCCTGCCGGCCAAAGCAAAGCTGCCCCTGGCTGACCTCCAGCCGACCGCCGAAGTGCCCACCACCCAGCCCGTCCAGGCCGAGCTGCCCGACCCGGCCCGCAAGGCCATGGACGAAGCCGCCGCCCTGCAGGACAAGGGCGACCTGGCCGGGGCGGTCGAAAAGCTCGACCGCGCACGAGGCTTCGCGCCGGATCATCCGAAAATCCACCGGCGTCTGGCGCTGGCGTACCTGGCCATGGGAAATACCGGCAAGGCCGAGGACCACCTCCAGCCCGCGCTGCCGTACTTCGGCGATGCCCTCCAGATGCAGTACATGATGGCCCGGCTGGACCTGCTGGCTGGGCGCGACGCCCAGGCCATCACGCGCCTGCGCCAAGCCCTGGCCTGCCCCGATGCCGACCCGGCCAACCCCGAGACCGCCCTGGCCATGCTCGTGCTCGCCGACCAGCTCGAAAAGCAGGGCTACCTCACCGCCGCCCTGCAAGCCAACCAGACGCTTGCCCAATGGCTCAACGAGCACGGCCAGAGCTACCGCGCCAGCAAGCCGCTGACGGTCCTGATGCTCCAACCGGAACTCATGATGATCAAGCGGGGCATTTTGATGGTTCGGCTTGGCAAGACCGAGCAGGGCATCGAACAGCTTGACCGCGCCTACCGCATGAACCGTTCAAACTGGGTAACGGCGGAGGCTCTGCTCAGCGCGCTGCGGAACGCCAAACAGTTCGCCCGCGCCCAGGAGGTGCTGATCGAGCTGGCCGGCACGGCCAATCGGCCCGACGCCCTGGCCCGCCAGGCCGACAAACTCATCGACGCCGTCGGCGACCCTACCCTGCCGAAACGCTTCTGGGAAGCCTACCGAAAACAGAACGATCCGTCCGAGACCTTGGCGCTGACCCTGGCCCGGGCGGCTTGGTCGCTCGACGCCCGCGACGACGCTCGCGAGATTCTCCGCTCGCTGCTAAAGGACGATCCCGATAACGCACCGGCCCTGGCGCTGCTGGCCGAGTGGACCGGCAGCGAGGGCGACCCCAGCCGGGCGCTGCGGTTGCTGGCCGAGCTGCTGAGCAAAACGCCCGGCAGCACCCACGCCATCGACGCCGGCACAGCCGAGCTCGTCAAGGCGAACCCCGACAAGGACGCCTTCGCCGCGTTCCACAAGGAAACCTACACCGCCACCGGCGAGACGAAGTTCGCCATGCACTATGTCGCCGGTCTCGTCGCCCGCCAGCAGGGCAACTTGCTCAAGGCGGCCGATCACTTCCGCCGATCCGTCGAGGCCCGGCCCGGCTTCCTGCCCGGGTACGAAGCCCTGCTGGCCCTGCTGCCCGATGTGCCCGCCGGCGATCGCAAAATCCTCCGCGAGCAGCTCGACGAAGCCATCGACGCCACCCGCCGCCAGCAGGACCAGGCCCACCTCGCCGACTACCTTCGCGCCCGATTGCTCCTCCAGGCCGGTAAGCTCGAAGACGCCCTGGACGCCCTCGAGCTGGCGCGACGCAAAAATCCAGGCCATGCTGAAACACTCCTGCTGCTGGGGCAGGTCTCCCGTCAGCAGGCGGCCTTGGCCCGGGAGGAAAACGATCAGCGACTCGAGATTCGCGCCATCAACCGCGCCATCGACGCCTACGAAGAGATGATCGAGCGGGCACCGACCCGCACCGAAGCCTACCACGCCCTGTTCTCCCTCTACGCCCGGGCGCAGGATTTCAACAAGGCCGGCGAGATCGCCCGCGAGCTGATCCGCCAGAACCCCGACAGCCTCGATGGGCTGCTGATGACCGGGCGACTTTACATCCTCACCAACGAGAAGGACAAACTCGCGGCATTGCTCGGCCAGCTCAAGCAGCGATTCCCCGATCGGCCGGAAGTAACCCTCCTGGCCGTCCGGGCCGAGCTGAGTCAATTCCCGGCGGCACTGGCCAAACCCGTGGTCGACCGCACGGCCGGCATGCTCCAGGCCCTGCTGAAAGACCATCCCGACAACGAAGACGCCCTGAGCCTGCTGGCCCGGCGGATTTACCCTCGCACCCTGCCGCCGCAGCAAGGCAAGGCCGCCGCCGCCTGGGGCGAACTGTTCCGCCGCGGCAGGCAGGACCTCAACACCGGACGCATCTACGCCAAGGCCCTGCTCACCGCCGGCCAGGCACCCAAGGCCCTCGAGGTCGTCGAGCTGCTGTTGACCGCCAACGAGGATGACCCAGCCCTGAAGCTCATGCAGATCGACGCGCTGGTCCAGACCGACCAGATCAAGCGGGCTCTGACGATTGTCGATGACTGGCTGCAGCGCGAGCCGACGAACACAAAGCTCTGGCAGGTTCGCCTGGGCGTGTTGATGGAAGAGAAAAACTACGATCAGGCCCTGGCGACGGTTGACCGCATCGACCGCGAACAGCCTGGCGCCAATGATACGGGGCTCAACCGCCTCCGGCTGGACATTCTCCTCAAGGCCGGGCGGTACGACCAGCTCATCACACGCTGGCAGGAAAAGAAGCTCAACGTCACTGCGAATGTGTTGGCCTACTACCTCATGGAGCGAGAGCAGTATGGCAAGGCCCGGCAGGTCATCGACCAGGCCCTGGCCGACAAGGCCCAGGGCAACGACGTGCTCCGCAGTCGGCTGAACCTGCTGAAGATGCTCAGCTATATTCGCCAGGACGAGGTCGACCAGGCCCTGGCGGTTCTCGAAGGGGTGCTCCGGGACAAACCCCACGAGGTGGCCATGCGAGAGGTGTTGATCGGCTCGCTTTTCACCGCGCACCAATACGACCGGGCGATGAAGCTGGTCAAGACGTGGCAGGCCGAGCTGGACGAGTCGGAGCCCCCCCCCCCCGCAGACGTGGCCGACGAGCTGACGTATCTTTTTGAGTCTACGCCCATCGACGCGCTCTTATCGCAGGGCAAGGCCAACCAGGCCCTGTCGCTCATCGATCCGCTGGTGGCCAACAACCCCAACGACGCCCGGCTGCTCAACCTCAAAGCCACCGTCCTCGGTGAACTCCGCCGCGACGACGAAGCCATCCAACTGCTCCGCCGGGCCCACCAGCTCAAGCCAGACGACTCCGGCTACCAGAACAACCTCGCCTACAGCCTCGCCGAGCAGGGCAAGGACCTCGACGAAGCCCGCAAGCTCATCGAAGCCTCGACCCGCACCAATCCCGAGAGCATCGCCTCGCTGGACACCCTCGGCTGGGTCCTCTACAAGCAGGGCCAATGGAGCCGGGCCGGCCAACACTTCTTCTCCCTGCTGAACAAGCCTGACAGCGAGTCCGAGTTGTTCGACCTGGCCCGTGTGCATCCCATCATCTGGGATCACGCCGGCGATGCGATGTACCGCCTCGGCTGGAACGGCCTGGCCCGCGCCTACTGGACCCGCGCCGTCGAGCTGGCGGAGAAAAACAAACCGACCGACCACACGCAGGACCTGCAGTTCGTCCTGAAGAATACGCCCGCCAAGCTGCGGGCCCTCGAGGCCGGCCTGGACGCACCCGTCGCCCCACCGGGCGAGGGCATCGCCCCGCCGAACTGGCAGAAACCACAAATCCAACCATCCACCCCCACCCCGTAATAAGGATTCCCACACATGGCCGGTCACAGTAAATGGGCGAACATCAAGCACCGCAAAGGTCGTCAGGACGAAAAGCGGGGCAAGATCTGGTCGAAAATTTCCCGTGCGATCATCATGGCAGCCAAAAACGGCGGCGGCGATCCGGAGACAAACCTCACCCTCCGCTACGCCATCGACGAAGCCAAAGCCGCCAACATGCCCAAGGACACCATCAAGAACGCCATCAAAAAGGGCACGGGCGATGTCGAGGGCATCAACTATGAAGAGGTCGTCTACGAAGGCTACGGCCCGGCCGGCGTGGCCTTCATGGTCAGCTGCCTGACCGACAACCGAAACCGCACCGCGCCGGAGATGCGAAAGGTCTTCGAACGCTCCGGCGGCCAGCTCGGCGGCACGAACTGCGTGGCCTACATGTTCACCCAGAAGGGCCAGTTCACCATCCCCGCCGAAGCCGCCGACGAAGAAGCCCTCATGGAACTCGCCCTCGAAGCCGGCGCCGATGACGTCGAAGCCGACGAGGAACTCTTCACCATCACCTGCGAGCCGGCCGCGTTCACCGCCATCCGCGACGCCCTCGAGGCGGCCACCATCGAGCCGACCTCCGCCGAGATCGCCATGGTCGCCGAAAACCTCATCACTCCCGATGTGGAAACCGCACGCAAAATCGTCACCCTCACCGAGGCCCTTGAAGACCACGACGACGTCCAGAAAGTCTGGAGCAACTTCGACCTGCCGGAGGAGCTGCTCGCGGAACTGTAGGAGGACCCGCCCATGATCGTCGGCATCTGCAGCGATTCGCACGGACATGCCCACCGCCTCGCGGCGGTGATGGACCGCTTCACCCGCGCCGGCTGCGAGGCCGTCGTCCACTGCGGCGACCTCTGCGAGCCGGAGGATATCGAGCTGCTGGGCGCTGGCGGCGCGGCGGTCTACCTCGCGGCGGGAAACATGGACCGCAACTTCATTGACGAACTCGCCGTCGCTGCCGAACAGCTTGGCGTGACCTTTGCCGCGGATTTCGTCACCGTCGACATCGGCTCGGGCAAGCACCTCGCCGCTACGCATGGCCATCGACTTGAGCTGCTCGAAGAGTTGATCGCCGGCGAGCAGTTCGCCTACGTCTGCCACGGCCATACGCATCGCACACGCGACGACTGCCACGGGCCGACGCGCATCCTCAACCCCGGAGCGCTGTACAACCCCAAGAGCGGCCCGTTGCCGACGGCTCTGCTGCTGGACACCGCCGAAGACCAGCTCAGCTGGCTGGCGCTGGACGAATAGGCAGCTACTCGACCGTGTGGACCACGAGCGTGTTCGTCGCGCCGGGCGTCCCGAGCGGTCGGCCGGATACGACGACGATTTTTTCCCCCGGCCGGGCCAGGCCTTGCGCTTTGGCCTGCTCGGCAAAAACCGGCAGCAGCTCGCGCGTGTGGGCCGGCGCATCCAGCCGGAACGGCTCGACGCCGTAGTACAGCGCCATCTGTCGCACGCATCGCACCGACGGCGATGCCGCCAGGATC
>CAZCDM010000044.1:0-13898 GCA_964497475.1 uncultured Planctomycetaceae bacterium | reverse complement strand
CAGCCTTGCCGCCAGAACTACAAGTGCCCATGTTCCAAAAGTAGAACAGAGCCCTATTTCGGCGGTGCGTTCATCCAGCAGAGCGGCTACGCGGTTTTTCTCATTGACGTTGATCATCATTCCAATGCCCAGCAGGAACGACAGCAACACGAGGAAAATCAGCGCGATCACCATGGACTGGTTGGACTTCTGCGGAACTCTTGATTTCATGACAGGCCCTTTCCCAAACGGAGAAATGAACGTCTGCGGACTATCTGACGCTCCCGCACTGCAATGGTTCCCCGCTACCATAAAAAAGGCCCCGCCATGTGCAATGACGGGGCCAGGAGTTCATGCAACTATTCCAGCACGGAGGTGGTGCTGGGCGGCTGGATGGTTTTCATGTAGTTGGCGCGTTCGAAGGCGGCCGGCTCGGCGCACTTGGCCTGGCTGAGCACGCCACGCATCTGATCGACCGACTCGTAGCCCTTGACCGAGGCGTACTCGGTAAGGCCTTGCAGGACGGCCTTGGGGTGATCCAGCCCGTTGCGAAGCAGGGCGGAGGTCATCATCGTCACATCCGCGCCGGCGAGGATCATCTTGGCAACGTCCTCGGCGGTGTGGATGCCGGTCGTAGCGGCCAGGGAAGCCTCGATGCGGTCGCGCAGGATGGCGATCCATCGCAGCGGGAGGCGGTTTTCCTCCGACGTGCTGAGTTTCAGACGCGGCTTGACTTCCAGCTCGTCGGGGTAGATGTCCGGTTGGTAGAAACGGTTGAACAGCACCAGGGCGTCGGCACCGGCGTCGTCGAGACGGCGGGCCATGTTGGCCAGCGAGCTGAAGTAGGGCGAGAGCTTCATCGCCACGGGGATGTCCACGCTTTCCTTAACCGCTTCGAGAATCGCCAGGTATACGCCCTCGATCCGCTCGCTGGTGAGGTCTTCCCGCGTGGGGATTAGGTAGACGTTCAGTTCGATGGCATCGGCTCCGGCGTCGGCGAGTTTGGCGGCGTAGTCGATCCAGCCGCCGGCACTGATGCCGTTGAGCGAGGCGATGACGGGGATGTCGACGGCCTCCTTGGCCTTGCGGAGATAGTCGACGTACTGGTCGGCTCCGAATTTGTAGCTGTCCGGCTCGGGGAAGAAGCTCAGCGACTCGGCGAAGCGTTCCGTGCCCTGTTCGAGGTAGTAGTCGAGCTCGGCCTTTTCGTGTTCGATCTGCTCTTCGAAGAGCGACCAGAGCACCACCGCCCCGACGCCCGCTTCGGCCATTTGCTGGATCTTTTCGACGGACTGGCTCATCGGACCGGCCGAGGCCACCAACGGACTCTTCAACGACAGCCCCATATACTCTGTAGACAAATCCATGGTCACGGATCCTTTCTGCATCGTGGAATCAAAGGTCAACAGCCCGGAGGGCTTTGTGGAATCATAGGCACATCGAGGGCGAAATCACAAGAAAGAAAATCCTCCGCCGGTGCAATGGCAGTGGGCGGGCGGGTTGAGAATCTCGCTGCATCCGCGGAGAAAACTCATTGACATTCGGCCGAGGATTGATAGAGTACCTAATTCACGCCGGGCCCTGACAGGCCCATGCCAACTGCGGCCGTGGCGGAATTGGCAGACGCGCAGGCTTCAGGTGCCTGTTCCCTTCGGGGAGTGGAGGTTCGACTCCTCTCGGCCGCAGTCTCTGCTACTTTCACCACAAGAGCTTGCGGTGGAAGTACGCGCAAATGCCGAATATTAACAATGTTAACCGACAATTTGCTTGACGCCTGGCCATAAGCCTATCTAAAATGCCTCGCTCTAGTATTACCAGTCTTCTCGAACCACCTATTATTTCAGGACCCATTTCATGAACATCAGTGTAATGAAGACGTTTTGCGACCTGGTTGACACGGGCAGTTTTTCCCGAGCGGCCGAGTCGAATTTTATTTCCCAGTCGGCCGTTTCCCAGCAGCTTGCCAAGCTCGAACGCGACCTGTCGGTCCAACTGATTTCCCGTGGCGGTGGCGTGGTCGAGCCGACCGAGGCGGGCAAGGCGTTCTATCGCGGCTCGCATGAGATCATCCGCCGATTCGAGACTCTTCTCGGCGAGGTCAAGAGTGCGTCGGATTCCATCCGGGGCGTGCTGCGGGTGGGTACGATTTACTCGGTTGGCTTTTACCTGCTCGACCCGTTCGTCCGCAGCTTTTTCCAGAAGCATCCGGAGGTGAACCTCCACGTTGTCTACACCAGTTGGAATCACATCTCCGCGGCGATCATCAACGGCGACATGGACCTGGGCGTGGTCGCCTGTCCGGAGAACAATCGCTCGCTGGAGAATATCCCCCTGGCCAGCGACGAACTCGTGGCCGTCTGCACGCCGGAACATCGCCTGGCCGATCGCGATTCGATCACGCCGGCCGACCTCGACGGGGTGGACGTGATCGGCTTCGAGGGCAATATCCCCACCCGCCGGCTGATCGACAAGCTCCTCAAGGCCGCCAAGGTCAACGTCAATGTCGTCATGGAGTTCGACAATATCGAGCTGCTCAAGCGGGCCCTGATGGTCCGCGACGCCGTGAGTATCCTGCCGCGGAAGAATGTCGAAGAAGAGGTCGCCCGCGGCGATCTGACCGTCGCTGCCATCGACGGCGACCAGGACTGGACCCGGCCGGTGGGTATTCTGCGTCGCAAAGGGCGCCAGCCCAGCCCGGCCGAGAAAATGTTCCTGGAGATTCTTACCGAGTCGAACTCGCCCGATTGATCCTCCACGCCGGCGGCGCTGACAAAAATTTCGGGAACCGCCTTGCGGCTCGTGCATCCAACGCAGTGTTACACGAACCCTAACACGCAAGGAGAGTCCCATGAAACGTCACCCGAATGTTGTGTCCCTCGCTGTGGTACTGGCTGTCGCGGCCGCTCTGATCGCCCTGGCCTGGTCGGCCCCGGCCCGGGCGGAGAAAGTCTCCGCCTCGGACATGATCCCCACCCGCGACGTCGACCTGGCCATCTGCCTCGACACGTCCAACTCGATGGACGGCCTGATTCACGCGGCCCGTCAAAAGCTCTGGGCCATCGTCAACGAACTCGCCCAGGTTCGCCCCCAGCCCCGGCTGCGCGTCGCGCTCTACCAGTACGGTACGCCGTCGCTGGGCAAGGGCACGGGCTACGTCAAGCAGCTGATCCCGCTAAGCGACGACCTTGACGCCATCTACGCCCAGCTCATGGAACTCAATACCTCCGGCGGGCAGGAGTATGTCGCCCGCGTCGTGGCTGCGGCGAGCAATGAGCTGAAATGGTCGACTCGGCCCGACGCTTTGCGGATGATCGTGGTGGCGGGCAACGAGCCGGCCACGCAGGACCCCGACCTGCAACTCAAGACCACCTGCCTGCTGACCAGCGAAAAGGGCATCCTCATCAACACGATTTTCTGCGGCCACGAACAGGCCGGCCGATCCACCGGCTGGGCCGACGCCGCCCGCTGGGGCCAGGGCCGCTACGCCGCCATCGATCAGGACCGCGGCACGGTGACCATCCCCACGCCATACGACCCGCAGCTGATCGAGCTGAACGTACAGCTCAACGCCACCTATGTCGGCTACGGCCAGGCCGGTGCCCAACGCAAAGAGCTCCAGTCCAGGATGGATGCCAAAGCCTCCGAGGCGAGCCCGGCCGTCGCAGCCCAGCGCGTGGCCGCCAAAGGCCAGTCCAAGCTCTACCGCAATGCCGAGTGGGATCTCGTCGACGGCGTCGAGGAAGGCAAGGTCGATCTCGCCGAGGCAAAACCCGAAGACCTTCCCGAGTCCATGCGCAACATGACCCCCGAGCAGCGCGAGCAGCACGTCAAGGCCCTTGCCGAAAAGCGAGCCGCCATCCAGAAGCAGATTCAGGACCTCCAGGCCAAGCGGGACGCCTTCCGCAAGAAGGAGATCGAGCGGCAGGGGCTGGACGAGTCAGCCAGCTTCGATGCCAACCTCCGCAAGGCCATCCGCGCCCAGGCGGCCGACAAGGGAATGACCTTCCCGGATGAGGACAACGCCCCGAGCAAGTAAGGAAAAACTCTCGTGCTACGCTGGCCCGAGTCATATCATTCTGAAATACCCGAACCAAGGAGCTGGTTATGAACGCGACGCGGTGGATTCTGGCGATGAGTGTATGTGTCCTCGGCTGGGCATTGTTTCTCGCCTGTGCGGATCAGCCGGGCCAGCCCGCAGGGGGCGACGCGCCCGCCAGCCAGCCGGTCACACAGCCGGTCGAAGCAGAGCCGCTCAATACCCAGGAGGCTCTTACCCGCGCCAGGAAGCTCTACGATCAGGGTAACTGGAAGGAGGCCTACGACCTCTATCGGCCGATCGTCCTCGGCGATCGACTTGCGGACAAGACGTTGGCTGAGACGTTCGGCCTCGCCATCACCAGCCTCCGGAACCTCAACCGCCACGATGAGATCGACGGGTTCCGCAATGCCGCCGTTGCTGCTCACGGCGAGGACTGGCGGCTGCTGTTGCACGCGGCTGGGACTATCGTCAACGGACAGCACCATGGCTACATTGTTGCCGGGAAGTTCCATCGCGGCCAGCACCGCGGCGGCGGGAAGTACGTCAGCAGCTTCGTCCGCGACCGCGCACAGGCATTGGCCTGGATGGTCCGGGCAATGGATCATCTGCCGCTTGACGAGGATAAGCTCAAACGGGACATCAGCGATTTTTACAGCACGTTCGCCGGACTCCTCATGCACGGTCGCAGCGGCAACATGGCATGGAGGCTGCAGTATCTGACCGACCTGACGGAGCTGCCCGACTACGACACCACAGGCTACGGCCGGCATGGAGGATCGCGCGGCGCGCCGGTCGGGCCGGACGGCAAGCCGATCTTCTACACCGTGCCGGAATCCTGGGCAGCGGCGGAAAACGACGGCCAGCGATGGCGATGGGCCCTGGCGAAGATGGTCGAGTACAACCCCAACTGGCGCGACCACGCCAAGGCGGCGCTGGCCAATTTTCTGCATCAGCAGTTCGGCGTACAGACCATCGCCCAGTACCGCGTCCAGCTGGATCAACTGGCCGAGCAGGGCGACCAGGCCGAGACCGGCACCTGGGCGCTGCACACCCTCAAGGAAAATGAAACCATCGCCAGGCTCGCTAGCGGCGTGAAGCGTATCACGCTGCCGGAGGAGTTCAACTTCATCCGCCTGTATCGCGAGACCAACAACAGCTATCAGCTCGCGTCGATTTTTGAGAACCGGCGTCAATATCCAAAGGCAGCCGAGATCTGGGAGAAGATCATCCGCCAGAGCGGCCGAGAGGATGTCATCGCCCACCTCGACGAGCAGGACTGGATGTGGCGGCCGAAGCCGAGAAGGAGCTTTCCTGCATGGGATCGCCTCGCCCAGATCCGCGGCAACATGGGACAGTTCGAGCCGGTCTTTACCCAGCCGGCCGGGCGGGGGGCCGAGGTCGCGTATACCTTCCGCAACGCTTCGTCGGTCACCTTCACCGCCCACGAAATCGACATCGACAAGCTCATTGACGATGTCAAAGCCTACTACCGTTCCAAACCCGATCGGATCGATCGCAGCCGGGCCAGTGTCGAACATGTCGGCTATCGGCTCGTGGCCGAGAACCAGACGAAGTACCTCAAGGCCAAGGCGGCCGAGTGGACCCTCCTCCTCGAACCCCGGCCGGACCATTGGGACCGCCGCATCAACGTCACCACGCCGCTGCAGACCGGCGGGGCCTATCTGCTGACGGCGAAACTGCCGAAGGGCAACACCAGTTCGGTCGTGCTCTGGCTGGCGGACATGGCCCTCGTCAACAAGCCGCTCGACAACCGCCAGTGGTACTTCGTTGCCGACGCGGTCACGGGCGAGCCAATCAACAACGCCACGGTCGAGATCTTCGGCTACCACCGCGATCGCGTCCATCGCAAGATTCTGCCCGACACATGGCGGTGGACCTACCGCGAGTTCGACGAACCGACCGACAGCGACGGCCAGGTGATCGTCGGCCAGGACAAGGCTCCGAATCATTCCAACTGGCTGACCGTCGCCCGTACCGACGCGGGCGGACTGGCCTATCTGGGCTTCAGGGGTATTTGGTATCAACAGCGGCACGACCGGCAGTACCACGCCCAACGGCTCTTCGGCATGACCGATCGCCCGGTCTATCGCCCGGGCCAGAGCGTGAAGTTCCACTTCTGGGCGAACGTATCGCAGTATGATCGCACCGGCCCGAGCCCGCTGGCAGACAAGCCCGTGGTGGTGCGCGTGAGCAACCCGCGCGGCGAGACGGTGTACGAAAAATCTTTCGTGCTCGACCAGTACGGCGGCGCCGGGGCCGACCTGGCCCTGCCCGACGAGGCCGCCCTGGGCATGTACCAGATCGCCGTGTGGCATGGCACCACGTGGGGAACCGGCGGGAGTTATCTGGGGAATTTCAGCTGCCGCGTAGAGGAGTACAAAAAGCCCGAGTACGAGGTGAGCATCGACGCACCGGCCGAGCCGGTCGCCCTGGGCGAGACGATCACTGCGACGATCCGGGCGGAGTATTACTTCGGCGGGCCTGTCACGGAGGCTACGGTGCATTACAAGGTCACCCGTCACGAGCACAACGCGACGTGGTATCCGCCGGGGCCTTGGGACTGGCTCTTCGGGCCGGGGTACTGGTGGTTCGCGTATGATTACAAGTGGTACCCGGGGTGGCATCGCTGGGGGTGCGGCCGGCCGGTCTATCGCTGGATGCCGTGGTGGCGCCCGACCCCGCCGCCGGAGTTGGTGGCCGAGGACACCGTCAACATCGATGCCGACGGCACGGTGAAGGTGCGCATCGATACCGCCCTGGCCAAGGCGCTGTTCGGCGACCGCGACCACCGCTACGAGATCACCGCCGAGCTGCGCGACGCCAGCCGGCGGACCATTGTCGGCAAAAGGCAGGTGCTCGTGGCCCGTCGGCCGTTCAAGGTCTACGCATGGACCGGTCGTGGCTTCTATCGCGCGGGCGATACCGTCGGTGCCGAGTTCGCAGCCCGCCGGCTGGACGGCAAGGGCGTGACCGGCCAGGGCAAGCTGCGCCTGCTGAAAATCGACTACAAAGACGGCAAGCCCGTCGAGACCGAGGTCGAGTCGTGGACGCTGCCCACCGACCAGGCCGGCCGGGCCAGCAAGCAACTCGTCGCCGCCGAGGCAGGGCAGTACCGCCTCAGCTACACCCTCACCGACGACGCTGGCCACGACATCCAGGGCGGCTACCTCTTTACCGTCTGGGGCAGGAACGAGGCCGCGGATAGCTATCGCTTCAACGCCGTCGAACTCATGCCGGACAAAAAGCACTACGCCCCCGGCGAAACGGTCGATATGCGCATCAACACCGACCAACGCGACGCCACGGTCATCCTTTTCACCCGGCCGACAAACGGCGTCTACCTGCCGCCCAAGACCATCCGCCTGCAGGGCCGCAGCGTCACCGAGGCCATCGCCGTCACGCAGAAGGACATGCCCAACTTCTTCGTCGAGGCGCTCACCGTTTCCGGCGGCAAGGCGCACACCACCGTCCGCCAGATTGTCGTGCCCCCGGCCAGGCGGATTCTCGACATGTCCGTCGAGACGGACAAGCCAACCTACAAGCCCGGCGAGAAAGCAACCCTCCGCGTCAAGCTCACCGACGAGCAGGGCAAGCCCTTCGTCGGGGCGGTCGTGCTGACGATGTACGACAAGGCCGTCGAGTATATCTCCGGCGGCTCGAATGTGCCCGACATTCGCAAGTTCTTCTGGGATTGGAAACGCAGCCATCGGCCCAATACCACCACCAGCCTTGCCCGCGGCAGCGGCAATCTCATCACGCCCGAGGGCATTGCGATGCAATCCATCGGCGTTTTCGGTGCGTCCGTGGCTGATGAAGGTTTTGGACAGACCGAACTCGATCGGGGTTCTTCCATCCTGAGACGACAGATGCCGAAACCCGTCGAGCACTCTGCGCCCATGGCAGAGATGAAATCCCGAGTAGTCAGGGAAGATGCCGTCTCCGAGGCCGGATCGGCTGAATCGGCCAAAGGCGGAGCACCGACCGGTGACGGCTCCGACAGCATGGCTGCAACCACGGTGCGCACGAAGTTTGCCGACACCGCCCTGTGGGCCGGCCATGTGGTGACGGACGATGACGGCACGGCTACCATCGAGCTGGCCATGCCCGAGAACCTCACGACGTGGACTACTCGCGCCTGGGCAATGGGCGACGGCACGCGCGTCGGCCAGGCCACCGCCGAGGCGATCACCACCAAGGACCTGCTCGTCCGCATCGCCGCTCCGCGGTTCCTCGTCCAGGGCGACGAGGTGACCCTCTCGGCCATCGTGATGAATCGCCTGAAGACGGACAAGACCGCCCGCGCGGAATTGCAGCTCGGCGGTGAATTGCTGGAGCTGATCGGCTCGGACGAACCGGGCATGTTCGATTCGCTGAGCGGCGAGGTCAAGGTGCCCGCCGGCGGCGAAGCTCGCGTGAACTGGCGTGTGCGCGCCAAGGCGGAGGGCGAAGCGAAGATCACCGTCAAGGCGTTGACCGATGAAGAATCCGACGCGATGCAGATTCCTCTGCCGGTGCTCGTTCACGGCATGTTGAAGACCGAAAGCTTCAGCGGCGTGATTCGCCCCGATCCGCAGGAAAGCTCGTTCACGCTGACCGTGCCCGAGCAGCGGCGCCCGGCTGAATCGCGGCTGGAGATTCGCTACTCGCCGACGCTGGCGATGTCGATGATCGACGCGCTGCCGTACCTCGTGGAATACCCCTACGGCTGCACGGAGCAGACGCTCAACCGCTTCGTGCCGACGGTGATTGCCCAGAAGACGCTGCTCGACATGAACGTCGACCTGGCCGCCATCGGGCAGAAGATTACCAATCTCAATGCCCAGGAAATCGGTGACGATGTAAAACGGGCGGCCGACTGGAAACGGCTGCTCGCCACGAAGCGATGGAACGGCGAAGACTGGGTCGATCGAAACCCCGTCTACAGCAAGGCCGAGCTCGAGCAGATGGTGAAGGTGGGCGTGGCCCGGCTGACGAGCATGCAATGCTCCGACGGCGGATGGGGCTGGTTCTCCGGCTCGAACGAGCGGAGCTATCCGCACACCACGGCGGTGGTGGTCCACGGCCTGTTGCAGGCCAAAGTCAACGACGTGAAGATCGATTCCGGTGTGATCAGCCGGGGCGTGAAATGGCTCGAGCGCTACCAGGCTGAACAGGTCGAGAAGCTCACGCGGTGGCAGCAGGGCGAGCGTGGGCCCGGGACCAAGCAGTATGCCGACAACCTCGACGCGCTGGTCGCCTTCGTCATCAGCGAAGCCGGCGGTAAGACCGAGGCGATGCGGACGTATCTTTACCGCGACCGGCTCAAGCTGAGCTTGTACGGCATGTGCCTTGCGGGTCTGACGTTCGACAATGCCGACGCAGCCGAGCAGCGGGACATGATTATCCGCAACGTCGGCCAGTATCTCGTGACCGACGAAGAAAACCAGTCGGCCTATCTCCATCTCCCCAAAGGGAGATATGGATGGTACCGGTGGTACTGGTACGGCAGCGAAATCGAGACGATGGCGTTCTACCTCAAGCTGTTGTGTCGTACCGAGCCCAAGGGCAAGGCCGCGGCCGGGCTGGTGAAGTACCTGCTGAACAACCGCCGCCACGCGACGTATTGGAACTCGACGCGCGATACCGCCTACGTGATCGAAGCGTTCGCCGATTACATCCGAGCCACCGGCGAGGCCGAGCCGGACATGACCATCGAGATCCTTATCGACGGCCAGGTCGCCCGCCGCGTGAAGATCACGAAGGAAAACCTCTTCGCGTTCGATAATGCGGTGGTCCTGACCGGTAAGGACGTGACGACGGGCGAGCACACCGTGACGGTTCGGCGGCAGGGGGCCGGGCCGGTTTACTTCAACGCCTACCTGACCAACTTCACGCTGGAAGACCCCATCGCCAAGGCGGGCCTGGAGATCAAGGTCCGGCGGACGTATTACAAGCTCGTGCCGGTCGACAAGGCCGTTCATGTGGAAGGCAGCCACGGCCAGGCTGTCACGCAGCGGGTTGAGAAGTACCGGCGAGTCGAGATTCCCGACCCCTTCTCGGACGAATCGGCCACGCCGCCGGTGGCTTCGGGTGATCTGATCGAGGTCGAGCTGATTCTCGAGAGCAAGAATGACTACGAGTACATCGTGATCGAAGACCCCAAGGCCGCCGGGTGCGAGCCGACCGAAGTTCGCAGCGGATATACGGGCAATGAGATGGGCGCGTATGTGGAGTTCCGCGACGAGCGGGTCGTGCTGTTCGTCCGCCGACTGGCTCGCGGGACGCACAGCGTGAGCTATCGGCTCTTCGCCGAGACGCCCGGGCGATTCAGCGCCCTGCCGAGCAAGGCCCGCGCCATGTACGCCCCGGAACTGCGCGGCAATTCCAACGAACAGAAGCTCACCATCACCGAGGCCAAGTCCCTGTCGAATTAATCCATCGCACAGGACGGGCCGCTGTGATTCTTCTTGCTGGCCGGTCGCTGGGCGCCGATAATGACCGCCCACGATCGACGCGAACGAAAGGAACAGCATGAGCCTTCTGGTGACTGGCAGTATCGGCATTGACACGGTGGAAGCCCCCACGGGCAAGGTGGAGCAGGCCCTGGGCGGTTCGAGCATTTACTTCGCCTATGCGGCGAGCTTCTTCGGCCCGGTGCGGCTGGTGGGCGTCGTCGGTGAGGACTGCCCCGAGGGCTTCCTGGCTCCGCTGGAAGCCAACGAGAACATCGACCTGGCCGGGCTGGAAGTGCGGCAGGGCAGTAAGACGTTCCGGTGGCATGGCAAGTATCACGAGGACGTCAACACGCGGGATACCGTCTCGGTCGAGCTGAACGTGCTCGGCGAGAAGGGCCCGACGATTCCCGAGGCGTTTCGCGACAGCCGCTATGTCTTCCTGGCCAATACGCATCCGGGCCTGCAGCGGGAGCTGCTCGGCCAGCTCGACGCGCCGCACCTGGTCGTGGCCGACACGATGGATCTCTGGATCGAGACCGAACGTGATGCCCTGACGTCGCTGCTCGGCGAGATTGATGGCGTGGTCCTCAATGACAGCGAGGCCCTGCAGCTGACTGGCAAGGCCAACGTCATCCAGGCCGGGCTGGAAATCGCCGGCATGGTCAAGCGGTTCTGCGTGATCAAAAAGGGCGAGCACGGCGGGGTACTTTTCTCGGGCGGCAAGGCCTGGCCCCTGGCGGGCTACCCGGCCGCGGGTGTGGTCGACCCCACCGGCGCGGGCGACTGCTTCGCCGGAGGCATGATGGGCTATCTCGCCGAGGCCGACACGATCGACGATACGACCCTCCGCCGGGCCATCGCCTACGGCACGGTCGTGGCCAGCCTCGAACTGGAAGATTTCTCACTCAACAAGCTCGTGAAGATGGACCGAGCCGAGATCGACGCACGCCTCGAGGATTTTTTGGAGATGATGCGGTTTTAGGCAGCGGCCGGGAAGTTCCAGGGTACAAGAGCAGCGCCCTGAAGGGCGGGTGAGGCCAGCCGGAGCGTGCGGCAGGCGACGCAGTACTCAGTCGTCGTCTTCGTCCTCATCGTCGTCGAAGTCTTCTTCGTCGTCGAACTCCTCGTCCTCGTCGTCGAATTCATCCTCGTCGTCAAAATCCTCTTCGTCGTCGAGGTCTTCCTCGGCCGGCTCGGCGATCTCCTCGAACTCATCCGGCTCGTCATCGGCGGTCGAGGCGAGGGCCTGCTCTTCGTCGTCTGCGGTTTCGTCGTCGGCTGCCTGTTCGGCGGAGAGTTCGGACTGGGGGGCGTCCAGGGCGCGGAGTTCTTCCATGCGGGGCAGGTCGTCGAGGCTGGCCAGGCCGAAGATTTCCAGAAACTGCTTCGTCGTGCCGTAGAGCATCGGTCGGCCGATGACTTCGGCCCGGCCGACGATTTTGATCAACTGGCGTTCCATGAGTCCGCGGAGCACTTCGCCGCTGGCCACGCCGCGGATGGCTTCGACGTCGGCCCGGAGGATCGGCTGCCGGTAGGCGACGATGGCGAGAGCTTCCAGGGCGGCCTGGGTGAGGCGGGTGTCTTTCTTGCTCGTGACCAGTCGCGTCAGCACGTCGTGATATTGCGGCTGGGACATCATCTGGTAGCCGCCGGCGATTTCCTCGATGCGGAAGACCGCGCCGATTTCTTCGTATCGCTGGTTGAGCTGGGCGATGGCCTTTTTGACGCTGCCGGCCGGCAGCTCGGCGATCGTGCCGATGCGCGAGGCCGAGAGGGGAGAGTCCGACGAGAAGATGATCGCTTCGACCGTGGCGGCGATTTCTTCCGCGGCGGCGTCTTTCGACGGGGCCTGGGTGTCGTCGGTTTCGGCAGTCGGTTCGGCGGTTGGTTCGTTGGGTTCGGTCACGATGCTCTCAGCATACGAAATCAGACACGGGTTACAAGCCCCCAGCGGGGTTCTGGCAGGGGCGGTACCACTCGGCCGGCCTGGCCGAGAGGGTGTTGCTCAGCTCGCCAATAGCCTCGATGCGGCAGGCGACGGTCTGGCCCGGGGTGAGCAGTCGGCCGGTGGCCTTGCCCACGCCGGCTGGCGTGCCGGTGGCGATCAGGTCGCCCGGCTGCAGCGTCATCAACCGGCTGATGAAGGCGATCAGCTCGAACACGTCGAAGATCATCTGGCCGGTATTGGCCTGCTGGCGCAGCTCGCCGTCGACGCGCGATTCGATGGCCAGCGCCTGCGGGTCGGGAATCTCATCGGGCGTGACGAGCACCGGGCCGATGGGCAGGAACCCGTCGGCCCACTTGCCGTGCAGCCAGTCGAAGAAGCCATCCTTGGGCTGCCGCTCGGCCCGGCCGTCGGCGTGCGTGCAGCGGCGGGCGGAGATGTCGTTGGCGATGGTGTACCCGGCCACGACGTCGCGAGCCCGGGCGGCCGGGATAGCCTTGCACGTCTGGCCGATGACGACGCACAGCTCGACCTCGTAGTCGATCTCATCGGAGTAGTCCGGCCAGGCGATTTCCGTGTCGGGGTCGGCGATGACCGTCGGCGGCATGAGGAACGGCCGCGGCGTGGTGGTCTCACGCGTGGGGTCTTCGGGATTGTCGCCGCCGGCGGGGGCGAACTCGCGGACGTGTTCGGCGTAATTGCCTGCCAGACCGATGGACTTGCCCGGCCGGGCGATGGGCGCCAGGGGGGCGACATCGGTCAGGGGGATCGCCGCATCGGCCGAGGCGGTGCGCCGGGCCAGCTCGATCATTGCATCATGGCCCGCTGCCAGGAGTGCATCGATATCGGCCGGCCCGTCAGGCCAGGCCTGCCGCGCATCGGCAATCCTCTCATCGCGCGCAACACCCCAGGATTCGTCCTGCCCGTGTCGAAAGCGGATCAGCTTCATGCGGCGAGGCTTTCTGCGATCAGTCCCATTCGATTTCCACAACGCCGACAGTCGGCTCGATCGGGCTGCGATCGAAGTTCGACGTCGCCTCGGCCGGTTCGGCATCGGTGATGCTGTCGATCTTCAGCGGCTCGTCCGGCACGGGCAGCGAACCGCTTTCGGCCGGCTCGTCATCGGCCGGCTTGGCGTCGGGCTGATCCGACGAGACCTTGGGCTGCTTGTCCTCTTCATCAAGGGTGCCGGGCGTAGCGGGCGTGATCTTCGGCAGCTCGGGCCTGGCCGGGCCGCCCGTTGTGGCCAACTCCTCCGGCTGCATGTCCATGGGCTCAATCTTCATGGGCTGGATGGCAGCGGGCGAGGGTTCTTCCGGCGTGACGGCGACGGGTTCTTCGGGCGTAGTCTCGGCGGGGGGGGTGACCGGCTCGGGAGCCGGCGTGACGGCGACGGGCTCGTCGGGCGTAGTCTCGGCCGGGGGCGTGACCGGCTCGGGGGCCGGCGTGACGGCGACGGGTTCGTCGGGCGTAGTCTCGG
>CAZCDM010000043.1:0-14020 GCA_964497475.1 uncultured Planctomycetaceae bacterium | reverse complement strand
CACCAATCGTCGTCACCAACAAAAATCAACGGACCGGTGAGAAATGCGGGCTAAAGACACAGCGACACAAGCAACGTCCAGCAAACGGCAATTCAATTGCCATCAGGATTCCGATGCACCGGCTGGCGGGGCTCCTGTCCCGCCAGCCAATCAGCCACACGCAAGAGAATCGCACCGCGCGAACTTTTTCCCCGGCGTCCCGGCTGGCGGGGCTCCTGTCCCGCCGGCCGATCAGCCACACGAAGAGAATCGTACCGCCCGAACTCTTTTTGCCCTTTGTTTATTGGCGTTTGCCTGCCCGGTGCTATTTGTCATTTGAAGTGCCCGGCCCGGCTGGTATACTCGCCTCACTCGCGAACGGCATAAGGTGCCCATAACACTGGGACGGACCATGGCAGCGGCAGACGACTTCGTACATCTCCACGTACACTCGCACTATTCACTCCTCGACGGGGCGGCCCGAGTGCGCGACCTGCTCACCGTCGCAGCCGAGCACAATATGGCCAGCCTGGCCCTGACGGACCATGGCAACCTCTTCGGCGCGATGGATTTTTACAATGCTGCCAAAGCGGCCGACATCAAACCCATCCTCGGCCTGGAGGGCTACATCAGCCCCACCACCCGCCAGGACCGATCGATGGGAAACCAGCAGACCGCCAGCTACCACCTGATCCTCCTGGCCATGAACAACGTCGGCTGGCGGAACCTCCTGGCCCTGTCCAGCCGGAGCTTCACCGAGGGCTTCTACTACAAGCCCCGCATCGACCGCGAACTGCTCGCCGAGTACAACCAAGGGCTCATCTGCAGCTCGGCCTGCCTCGGCGGCGAAATCCCCGCTGCCCTGCTGGCCGGCGACGAAGACAAAGCCCGCCGCATCGCCGGGGAGTATCGCGACATCTTCGGGCCCGAGCGATTCTTCATCGAAGTCCAGGCCAACGGCCTCGACGAACAGGCCCGCGTCAATCCGCAACTGCTCCGCATCGCCGAGGAAATCGGCGTCGGCGTCGTCGGCACGAACGACGTGCACTTCCTCCGGGCTGACGACAAAAAAGCACACGAAGTCCTCACCTGTATCTCCACGCGGAAAACCATCGCCGAGGGCGGCATGGAATATCCGCCCACACTCTACCTCCGCAGCGGCGATGAAATGCGACAGGCCCTCAAAGCCTTCCCCGGCGCCTGCGAGAACACCGCCCGAATCGCCGAGATGTGCAACCTCGAACTGGACTTCTCCACCGAGTACCTGCCCGCCTTCGAGGTTCCCGCCGGCAAGAGCGACGACGAATATCTCGCCGAGATCGCCCGGGCCGGCCTGGCCGAGCGGTTCGACGGCAAAGAGATCCCCGCCGAGTACACCGAACGGCTCGAGCGCGAACTCGAGGTCATCGCCGGCAAGGGCTACAGCAGCTACTTCCTCGTCGTCAACGACTTCGTCGCCTACGCGCGGCAGAACGATATCCCCTCGGCCCCGCGTGGCAGCGGCGTGGCTACGCTGCTGGGCTACGCCCTGCGCATCGCCAACGTCGACCCGCTGAAGTACGGCCTGCTGTTCGAACGCTTCACCGACCCGCAACGCGACGAGGCGCCCGACCTCGATATCGATATCTGCCAGGAAGGCCGAGCCAAGATCATCGACTACGTCCGGCGCAAGTACGGCCACGTCGCACAGATCATCACCTACGGAACCCTCAAGGCCCGCGCCGTCATCCGCGACGTCGGCCGCGTCATGGACATCCCCCTCGACGAGGTCGACGCCATCTGCAAGCTCGTGCCCAACGAACTGAAAATGACCCTCGACAAAGCCCTCGAGGCCGAGCCGGAACTCAAAAAACTCTACGACGAAGACCCCCGCGTACGCGACATGATCGACTACGGCCGCGGGCTCGAAGGCCTCGCCCGCCACGCCGGCGTCCACGCCGCCGGCGTCATCGTCGCCGACGTGCCCCTCGAGACCGTCGTGCCCCTCTGCACCCAGGCCGACAGCGACGACGTCATCACCCAGTGGGACGGGCCCACCTGCGAAAAGGTCGGCCTGATGAAGATGGACTTCCTCGGCCTGCGGACGCTCACCATCATCCAGCGATGTCGCGAACTCGTCCGCGAAACCACCGGCCAGGACATCGACCCCGAAACCCTCCCGCTCGACGACCAGGGCGTCTACGAGATCTTCCGCGCCGGGCAGACCGATGGCGTGTTCCAGTTCGAGTCCGACGGCATGAAGAACGTCCTCCAGGCCATGCAGCCCGGCCGCATCGAAGACCTCATCGCCGCCAACGCCATGTACCGCCCCGGGCCCATGGAACTCATCCCCACCTACTGCGACCGCAAGTTCGGCCGCGAGGAGGTCCCCAGCGTTCACCCACTCGTCGACGACCTTCTGGCCGAGACGTATGGCATCATGGCCTACCAGGAGCAGGTCATGCAGGTGCTCAACCGCCTCGGCAAGCTGCCCCTGAACCGCGCGCTGACACTCATCAAGGCCATCTCCAAAAAGAAGGAGAAGGTCATCGCCTCGGAGAAGTCCAACTTCATCGACGGCGCGATCGAAAACGGCATCGACCAACAGACCGCCGAGGACCTCTTCAATCTGATCCTCCGCTTCGCGGGGTATGGCTTTAACAAGGCCCACTCCACCCGCTACGCGATCCTCGCCTACCAGACCGCCTACTTCAAAGTGCACCACCCGCGGGAGTTCCTCGCGGCCACGCTCACCTACGAATGCAGCGACACCGACAAGGTCGTGCAGTACATGGCCGAGGCCCAGCGCATGGGCATTGCCGTAGCCCCGCCGGACATCAACACCTGCGGCGACGACTTCGCCGTCGATGGCGATACCGTCCGCTTCGGGCTCTCAGCCGTCAAGGGCGTCGGCCACGGGGCCGTCGAATCCATCGTCGCCGCCCGGCAGGAAGTCGGCGCCTTTACCGACCTGTACCACTTCTGCGAGTTCGTCGACCTCCACGCCGTGAACCGCTCGGCCATCGAGGCGCTCATCAAGTGTGGCGCCTTCGACGCCCTAGGCGCGCACCGCGGGGCGATGATCGCCGCACTCGACCAGGCCATCGCACTCGGCAACGATGCCGCCGCCAACCGTAAGAGCGGGCAGATGGGGCTCTTCGGCGAGGAGCTGGCCACCACCGCCGAGGGGCCACGCTTCCCCGATGTCGAACCCTGGTCCGACCAGAAACTCCTCGAAGCCGAGAAGGAAACCATCGGCTTTTACGTCTCCAGCCATCCGCTCGTGCGTTACGGGCGCGAGCTGGCCGGGCTGAGCTACCCCCGCGGCGTGGGCCTGGGGCAAATCGCCAGCGACGAGCAAACCTACCCGCACGACACCCGCGTCCGCATTGGCTGCATGATCGCCCAGATCCGCCCCACCGTCACCCGCGCCAAGGGCGAAAAAATGGCCATGCTCACCCTGGAAGACCTCACCGGCAAGTTCGACGCCGTCGTCTTCCCGCGCACCTACCAGACCGTCGCCGAGCTGCTCGAACCCGAAGCCATCGTCTTCATCACCGGCTCGGTCGACCGCAGCCGCGACCGCGCCAGCATCCTCATCGACGAAGTCCTGCCCGTCGACCAGGCCGTCGGCCAATACCTCCGCGAACTCATGATCCGCCTGCCGGCCGGGCAGGCCGAGCCGCTCATCCAGCGCATCACCGCCACCCTCAGCCAGCACCAAGGCCCCTGCCCGCTGCTGCTGGAAATCCGCCCCACGTCCCGCCCCAATGTCGTCGCCACCGTCCGCGCAGGTCAGAACTACGGCGTGACCCCCAGCCGCGACCTGCTGGCCAGCCTCGAAGAAACCCTCGGCGATCAGGAACACCTCGTTTACATCCCCCGGCCGGTCTCGGCAGGACGAAAACGCAACGGCTACCAGAAACGCGCCACCACCGGCCAGACCGGCCCAGCCTCCGAAGCCGTCACGCGTTTTAACTGAGAGCCCAGCTACTTCTTTCCCTTGGCGCGTTGAGCGCGGAAGAACTCGGTGAGCATGGCCCCGGCCGGTTCGGCCTGGACGTGCGGGACCACCTCCACGCGATGATTGAGCCGCGCGTCTTCGCAGAGCCGATACAGCGTGCGGACGGCGCCGCCCTTGGGGTCGTCGCAGCCGTACACCAGCCGCGGGATGCGCGCCAGCACGATGGCCCCGGCACACATGCAGCACGGCTCGAGCGTCACGGCCAGGGTGCAGCCCTCCAGCCGCCAGTCGCCCAGCGCCTCGGCCGCGGCCCGAATCGCCAGCAGCTCGGCATGGGCGGTGGGGTCGCTATCCAGCATGCGGCGGTTGTGGGCCTCGGCCAGGATGGCGCCATCGGGCCCGGCGATGGCGGCGCCGATCGGCACTTCATCAAGCCCAGCCGCTAGATGAGCCTGCGCCATCGCGCGATCCATCAACGCCATGTCGGCCGGGGTGGGCTCACTCATGCGTCGCCCCCGTTTTGATCCGGAAGAAGATGGAATAGAGCACGGGCACGACCAGCAGGGTCAGGGCGGTCGCGAAGGCCAGGCCGAACATGATCGTCACCGCCATGGCGACGTAGAAGGCATCGAAGATCAGCGGCATCATGCCCAGGACAGTGGTGGCCGCAGCCATCATCACCGGCCTCATTCGGCCCACGGCGGAATCTTTGATCGCCGCCAGGCCTGCCTTGCCTTCGGCAATCTGCATGCCGATTTCGTCCAGCAGGACGATGGCGTTTTTGATCAGCATGCCCGAGAGGCTCAGCAAGCCCAGCAGGGCCATGAAGCCGAAGGGCTGGCCCGTCAGCAGCAGCCCGGCCGTGACGCCGATGATCGCCAGCGGCACGCACAGCCAGATGATCAGCGGCTGGCGGAGGCCGTTGAACAGGAAGATGCAGATCAGCACCATGCCCGCCAGAAACAGCGGCAGCTTGGCCGCCAGAGCCTGCTGTGCCTTGGCAGAGTCCTCATACTCGCCGCCCCATTCCATCATGTAGCCGGCCGGCAGTTCGATCGCCTCGATCTGCGGAGCGACGGCCTGCCAGAGCACACTGGCGGGGCCTGACTTCGGATCGGCCATGACCGTCAGCGTCGGCCGACGGTTGCGACGCATACGGATGTCGTCATCCCACGCCGTGACAAACCGGTTGACCACCTGGCGGATCGGGATCATCCGCCCGGCGGCCGGGCTCCAGACCTGCAGGTCGGAAATCGCAGCCACGTCCTGCCGCTCGATCTGCGGGGCGCGGGCGATGATCGGCAGGAGCTGGTCGCCCTCGCGATACAGCCCGGTCGTCACGCCGTCGAAGTTCTCCTCGATGGCGCGGTTGATGTCCGCCCGCGTAATCCCGGCCCGCCGGGCCGTCGTCTCGTTCATCTCCACCTGGAGGACCTTGACCTTCTCCCGCCAATCGGTGCGGACGGTTACGGCGTCGGCCTGGTGAAGGATGGCCATCGCCTGGTCGCCGAGGCGGCGCAGGACCTCGCCGTCGGGCCCGCTGAACCGCACCTGAATGCGCCCGCCTGAACTCGGCCCGTTGACGAACTTCTTGACGCCCACAATCGCGTCCGGCCAGGTCTGCTGGAAGTATTCTTCCAGCTTGGGCTTGATGGTGTCGGCCTGGTGGTAGTCGCCCAGGTCCAGCAGCAGTTGGGCGTAGCTGGGGTCGGGGCGCTCGGGCCCGTAGGTCAGCAAGAAGCGAGGCCCGCCCTGGCCGATGAAACTCGTCACGCCCGTGACGCCCTCGACGCCGGCGACGTGCTGTTCCATGGTCTGGACCTTCTCGGCGGTCTTGCGGATGTCAGCCCCCGGCGGGAAGAACACGTCCACCATCATTTGCGGGCGGGTCGAGTCGGGGAAGAAGCTGCTCTCGACGAACCCGAAGCCGAACACCGCCGCACCCAGCAGCCCGGCCAGTATGAGCATCGTCAGCCAGCGGAACCGCAGGGCGGTGCTCAGCAGGCCTCGATAGCCGCGGTAAATCGTCCCGCCGTAGGGGTCGGCCGATGCGGCGGCGGACTTGGCCTTGAGGAACAGGTAGCAAAACAGCGGTGTGATGGTCACCGCCGTCAACCAGCTCATCAGCAGCGAGATCAGCAGCACGAGGAACAGGCTGCGGCAGTACTCGCCGGAGGAGTCCTGGCTGGTCCCGATGGCCGCGAAGGCCGTCACCGCCACCAGCGTAGCGCCCAGCAGGGGCATGAGGTTCTGGGCGACGACCTTTTTGGCCGCTTCGAGGCGGTCCTCTCCCTGCTGGATGCGGATGAGCATGCCCTCGGTAATCACGATGGCATTATCGACCAGCATGCCCAGGGCGATGATGAGCGCACCGAGGCTGATGCGTTCCAGCAGGATGTTCCACGCCTGCATGACGATGAAGGTCCCGCAGATGGTAATCAGCAGGATCGCGCCGATGATGAGCCCACACCGCAGGCCCATGAATAGCAGCAGTACGACGATGACGATGACGATCGCTTCGATGAGGTTCACTACGAAGCCGTTGACGGCTTCGGTGACGGCCTTGCTCTGCAGGGCCACGATGCCGAACTCCATGCCGACCGGCCGCTGTGCTTCGAGTTCGCGCAGGCGGGCTTCGAGGGCTTCGCCCATGGTGACGACATTGCCGCCTTCGACGGTGCTGATGGCCAGGCCGATCGCCTGCAGGCCGTTCTGGCGGAAGATGGTGTCCGGCGGTTCCTTGTAGCCGCGGCGGATGGTGGCGACATCCTTAAGGTAGACCAGCGGCCCGGCCCCGGCGCGGGTCAGCAGCGTATCGCCGATCTCCTCGACGCTGGCGATCGCGCCGGTGGTTTCGATGGCGAGGTACTCCGGGCCGACCTTGACGCGCCCGGCATCGCCGACGAGGTTGCGATCCTGCAGCGTGCGGTAGATCTGCTCCGGGCTGATGCCGAACTGCGACATCTTCGAGCGCGACATCTCGACGTAGATCACCTCCGGCCGGACGCCGTACAGCGTGATGCGTTTGACGTCCTGGACGAGCAGCAGCTCGCGCTGGAGGAACTCGGCGTAGCGGCGGATTTCCTCGTAGCTGTAGCCCTCACCGGTGATGGCGAAGAACACGCCGTAGACGTCGCCGTAATCGTCGACGACCATTGGCTCGGCTGCACCGGGCGGCAGGTTCTGTCGCGCATCGTTGACTTTGCGGCGCAGCTCGTCCCAGACCTGCGGCAGGGACGACTTGTCGTACTTGTCCTTGATGCTGACGGTGACCGTGCTCAGGCCTCGCTCCGATCGGCTGGTGACGCGTTCGAGCTGGCCGAGCTGCTGAGCGGCCTTTTCGATTTCGTCGGAGACTTCCTGCTCGACCTCCCTGGCTGTCGCGCCGGGATAGGCAGTGATGACCAGGGCATCTTTGATGGTGAACTCGGGGTCTTCGAGTCGGCCGAGGTTGTGGTAGGCGATCAGCCCGCCGCCCACGAGCACCACCGTGAGCGTCAGCGTGATGACCTTTTTACGGATGGAGAATTCCGCGAGGTTCATTCGCCCGCCTCCGCGGTGGCCGGCGAGGCCTTGTCCGGGTACATCGGCCGGACCTTCATGCCCGCGTGGAGATGGCTGGCGCCGCTGATGGCGATGGTCTGGCCCGCCGTCAGGCCGTCGCGAATTTCAACCGAGTCGCCCGCCATCGCGCCAACGGTGACAGCCTGGCTGCGAGCGGTCATCGTCGCCGGGTCGATCACCCAGACGATGGACTTACCATCCGGCCCGGGCACGACCGCTTCAATCGGCACGAGGAGGCTGGCCCCGCGGGCGGGTTGGCTGGTCGCCGCCTGGCCCGGCCGGGCGATCAGCGTCGCCGACATGCCCGGCAGGATGTTCGCGTCGCTCGGGGCGGGCATGGTGACGGTCACGGGGTAGGTCTGCGTTTGCGGGTCGGCCTCGGCGGCGAACTCCTTGACCGTCACGGGATAGGTCGCATCGGGCAGGGCGTCGAAGCGGACGACGAGGTCGCGCGCGTCGTCTTCCCGCACGCGAGCCATGAGCCGCTCGGGCACGTCGACGACGATCTCGATATCGGTGGCGTCCTGCAGGCTGAGGATTTTCTCCTTGGCCTGGACGTCCTGGAAATTGTCGACGAACGTATCGGCCACCACACCGGCAAAGGGGGCCTTGAGCGTCGTGTCTTCGAGGTTCTTCCGGGCGGTGTCCATGTCCGCCTTGGTGACCTCGGCGTCGCGGCGGGCCTGGTCGACCTCGAGCTTCGTGGCGACCTGCTTTTTCAACCCCTCCTCCATGCGATCGAGATACGCGCTGCGTTCTTTGTAGATCGCCTCGGCCGAGTTGAACTGGTTCTGGTAGTCGCGCTGGTCGAGCTGGGCAAGCAGTTGGCCCTGCGTGACGGCCTGGCCCTTGGACACGGGCAGGGTGGTAACTCGGCCTCGCACCTGGAACGAGAGCACCACCTGTCGGGCCGCCTTGACCTTGCCCGGCAGGGAAACCGCCTGGGCCTGGCGCGACTGGCCGACGGTCATCATCTTGATCGGCCGGGCCGGCTGCTCGGGCGGCGGAGCATCCTTGCCGCACCCGCCGAAGAACCCCACCAGAATCGCCGCTGAGAACACCGCACAGAGTCGTCGCATCGCAAGCCCTTTCGTTGCATGCAGGAATTGTTTCAGCCGGAAGTGTACTGCCCGCTGCATCACCCCGCCACTATCTGTGTAGAATCCTCTGGACTACTGCTCGCCGAACTTTTCCGATTCGAACACCAGCACCTTCGTCCCGGGGTCTTTCCACGCATCAGCGGCCAGGCCCGCCTTGTGGGTGCAGCAGTATTGCAGGAACTCCTTAACATCCCAGCCCTGGTCGGTTGCGACCTCCGGCAGGAAACAGCCGCTGCGGTGGCCCTGTTGAATGTAGATGCCCGTCCGCCCGATTTCGATCTCGGCCAGTGGGTCGCTGGCTGGCCGAAGCGGCGTCAGCAGCGAGACCTCCACGTGGAGCTGCTCCAGCTCGGCCGGTGTGATCGGATCGCCGACGAACCGCGGGTCGGCCGCTGCGGATTGACCCATCTCGACGACCTGCGGGCCGAGCGGCCCACGCGGCGAGAACGTGCCAATGCACCCGCGGAGTCGGCCCGCGTTGGTCAGCGTCACGAAGCAGCCTCGCTGCTCGGCGAGGATGCCCGTCGGATCATCCACCGCCGGTGCGGGCTGGCGGCGCACGCGCGACTCGACCCCCGCCCGGGCCAGGGCCAGCAATTGCTGCTTATCGCCATCGGTCAGTTGCGTCGTCATCGCGTCCTCCGGTGCAATACATTGTAGATGCGTGGCCGCTTGTAGCCGGTGCGTCCGGGGGCGATAATATCACTTTCCCGAAAGGATCGACATGACCGAATCAGCCGACACCACCACACCGGCCGGGTCGCGGGCGAATCAGCCACTTGGCCGACTGGCCCTGCGGAGCCTCTTCGGCGGGGTGCTGATGGGCCTGGCCAACCTCGTGCCGGGCATCAGCGGGGGCACGATGCTCGTCGCCGCCGGCGTGTACCGCCGGTTCATCGATGCCATTGCCGAAGTCAGCACCTTCCGCTTGCGGGGCCGATCGCTGCTGGTGCTGGCGTGCGTGATCGCCGCGGCGGCCGGGGCGATTCTGTCCCTCGCCGGGCCGGTCAAGCAACTGGTGGTCGACCACCGCTGGGCGATGTACGCGGTGTTCATCGGCCTGACGCTGGGCGGGCTGCCGGTGGTCTGGCGGATGATCGACCGGCGCACGCGCGGCGTGTGGATCGGTGCGGCCGCGGGCCTGGCGGTGATGACCGCCCTGGCTGTGCTGCAGGCGATGGGCATTACCGGCGGCGGCGCGACCACCCAGGGCCGGGCGGTGCTCTTCGCAGCCGGCCTGCTGGCCGCCAGCGCGATGATCCTGCCGGGCGTCTCCGGCGGGTACCTGCTGCTGGTACTCGGCTCGTATGTGACGATCCTCGGAGCTGTGGACGAGCTGAAGGTTGCCCTCAAGGCGCGGGACTTTGCCGCGATGGCCGGGCCCGGGCTGAACGTCGTCCTGCCGGTGGGCCTGGGTGTGCTGGCGGGAATCGTGCTGGTGAGCAATGTGCTGAAGTGGCTGCTGCACCGCTTTCCGCGTCCGACGCTGGGCGTGCTGCTGGGGCTGCTGTGCGGCGCGGTGGTGGGCCTCTGGCCGTTCCAGCGCGGCGTCGAGCCGGCCGTCGGCAGCACGTTCAAGGGCCAGACCGTCACGCCCGAGCTGCTGGCGGAACTCTCGCCGGACCAATGGCCCACGGAATTCTACGCCCCGGAGCTGTGGCAGATCGCCGCGGCCGCGGGGCTGGCGGTGGCGGGCTTTGTGGCCACGACGCTGATCGCCCGGTTTGGCAGCGAGCCGGCCGAGCGGGTATCATAGCGATGTGAACGATACCAAGGGACAATCGGTTCTCGTGGCCATGAGCGGCGGGGTAGACAGCTCGGTTGCTGCGGCCAGGCTTCTCGAAGCCGGCTACGACGTCACCGGCGTGTTCCTGTGCCTCGGCGTAGCCGGGCAGGACGCCGCCCGCACCGGCTGCTGCAGCCCCGCCGATGCAGCCGACGCGCGACGCGTGGCCGGGCAGCTCAACATCGACATGCACGTGCTGAACCTCGCCGAGGCCTTCGCGCCGATCATCGATGCGTTCATCGACGAGTACCGCCGCGGGCGGACGCCCAACCCCTGCATTCACTGCAACACGCGGGTGAAGTTCGGGCGGCTGTTCGACCTGGCCGATTCGCTGGGCATCGGCCGGGTGGCGACGGGCCATTACGCGCGGGTCATGGATCGCGACGGCCGGGCCCGGCTGGCTCGCGGCATCGACGCAGCCAAGGACCAGTCCTACGCGCTGTTCGGCATACCGGCCAGTCGGCTCGAGCGGGTGGTCCTGCCGATCGGCGAGATGCACAAAGCCCAGACGCGCGACCTGGCCCGGCAGCTGGGGCTGGTCGTCCACGACAAGCCCGACAGCCAGGAGATCTGCTTCGTCGCCGATGACGATTACACCACGCTGCTGGCCGACCGCGCCCCCGAGGCGCTGCGCCCCGGGCCGATCCTCTCGACGGCGGGCGAGGTCCTCGGCCGGCACGACGGCTACGGGCGGTACACCATCGGGCAGCGGCGCGGCCTGGGCGTGGCCGCCGGCGAACCGATGTACGTCGTGGCCATCGACGCCGACAGCGCAGCGGTGACCATCGGCACGCGGGCCGAGGCGTGCGGGGTGAGGCTGACGGCGGGGCGATGCAGTTGGCACGAGCGCCCGGCCGGGCCGAGCTTCCGCGCCACGGCGCAGATTCGCTACAACCATCGCGGCTGTAAGGCCGAGGTGACTCACACCGGGCCGGAGCGTTTCGACGTGCGGTTCGACGACCCGGTCCACGCCATCACGCCCGGCCAGGCCGTCGTGCTCTACGACGGCCAGTGGCTTCTCGGCGGGGGCTGGATCGAGTCAGCAGGGCCCGCGTGATGGACGCGGCGGTGCTGGCGGTTCATTCCGGCGCGCTGGGCGATGTGATTCTTTTCGCTCGCTTCGTGGCCAGCCTGGCCCGGCCGATTGTGCTGCTCACCGGCGGGGAAAAGGGCGAGCTGCTGCGGGAGCTGGGCGCAGCCGACGATGCGCTGGACTTCGATGCCCTGCCGATGGCGGAATGTTATTGCGAAACGCCGCCCGGCCGACTGGCTGCGATGCTGCCGCGGGCCGAAACGCTGGTGAGCTGCTTTGCCGCCGACGAGGAGCAAGCGTTGCAGCGGCTGGCCGATGCGTGTGGTGCGCGGCGGGCGGTGGGCCTGGCGGTCCGGCCGGGGGACGACTGGCCGGGCCATCTCACGGAGCTCTGGGCCGAGGCGATGGGCGTAGCCATCCAGCCTGACGAGCTGGCGACCTGGACGCTGAGCCCCGCACTCACCCAGGCGGGGCGCGACGAGGCCGAGCGGGCCGGGCTCGACCCGGCCGGGCCGATTACACTGCTCCATCCCGGGGCCGGCAGCAGGGAAAAATGCTGGCCCGTCGAGCGGTGGTGCGAGCTGGCCGATGCGCTGGGACGGGATCGACAAGTCGCGGCCGTGCTCGGACCCGTCGAGCAGGAGACCTGGCCCCGCGAGACCATCGAACAACTCCGGGCGCACGCAGGCCTCGTCATCGGGGCCGACCTTGCTGCCCTGGCCGGTCTGATCGGCGAGGCTGAGGTGTTCATCGGCAACGATTCAGGCCCGGCCCACCTGGCCGCCGCCCTGAACATCCCGGCGGTGGTTCTGTTCGGCCCGACGAGCGCAACGCATTTCACACCGCCAGGCCAGGCTGTTCGCGTCATTACAGCCCGCGAAGACAAACCCATAGAAACTGCTGACATCAATAGTGTTATGGGCAAATTGCCGTAATGCGGACAATTCTAGTATTTTTCTTGACATTTTCCCATTTTACAGAAAAATGGAGGTAGCTGAAGGGCGCTGGGCTGTCCAAGTGAGGATCGCTCAAATGCAGTGCGTGCCGGGCGTAATTTGATACGCATCTTGCCGATTTGGGCGAGGAAGGAGTGCTGCTATGGAGCGGGGTACTGTCAAGTGGTTCAATAACTCCAAGGGATGGGGTTTCATCACGACCGAGAGCGGAACGGAGGCGTTCGTTCATTACAGCGATGTCGATGGCGACGGCTTCCGCGCGCTGTACGTGGGCGACAAGGTCGAGTTCGAGATGGCGGACGGCCCGCGCGGGGCCAAGGCGCTGTCCGTGCGGAAGATCGAAGCCTGATTCGCCCGAGCGGAATCGTATCGAAGTTTTAGCGCAGGGGACGCTTTCCATGTGCGGGCGGTAGTCGTAAAATGTCGGCCATGCTGATCCGCACGAAAATTCTAGCTACGCTGGGCCCGGCCAGTGAATCGCCGGAGGTTCTGCGTGGGCTCATCGATGCCGGCTGCGATGCATTCCGGCTGAACTTTTCCCACGGCACGCACGAGCAGAAGGCGGAGTTCATCTCGATGATCCGCCAGGCCGATGCGCCCGTGGCGATTCTCGCCGACCTGTGCGGGCCGAAGATTCGCGTCGGGCCCATGCCCGAAGGCGGCGTGCTGCTGGAGGACGGCCAGGCCGTCACCATCCAGCGCGAGCCGATGGAAGGCTCGGCCGAGCGTTTCAGCATCACGCTGCAGGAGTTCATCGACGCGGCCGAGGTGGACGAGCCGCTGCTGCTGGACGACGGCAAGCTTCGGCTGACGGTGACCGGCAAGCCCAGCGAAGACGAAGTGACCTGCCGCGTGGATGTCGGCGGTCGGCTGACGGCGGGCAAGGGCGTGAATCTGCCGCAGACCGACCTGTCGCTTTCGGCGCTGACGGCCAAGGACCGCGACGACGTAGCCTGGATCGTCGGGCAGGATATCGACTACGTGGCGCTGTCGTTCGTGCAGCGGCCGGAAGACATTCGCCAGTTGCGTGCGATGCTCGACGAGGCCGGCTGCGATGCGCAGATCATCGCCAAGCTGGAAAAGCCCCAGGCCATGCGCTGCCTGGATGGCATTCTCGACGAGGCCGACGGTGTCATGGTCGCCCGCGGCGACCTCGGCGTGGAGATGGACTTCCCCGACGTGCCCGTCGCCCAGAAGATCATCACGCACAAGGCGCACGCCCAGGCTCGGCCCTGCATCATCGCCACGCAGATGCTCGAGAGCATGATCCACTCGCCCGTGCCCAGCCGGGCCGACGTCTCGGACGTGGCCAACGCGGTACTGGACTATGCCGACGTGGTCATGCTCTCGGGCGAGACGGCCGTGGGCGATTACCCCGTCGAGACGGTCCGGGCGATGAACCGCACGGCCGCGGCCATCCAGGAGTATCACGACGAGCACATCCAGCCCGAGCCGGTGGAGCTGAAGCAATGCCCCACCGCGGCCGGCATTGCCGCTGCCGTGCGAGAGATGTTCCACTCGGTCGAGGGCATCGTGGCTGTCGGCGTGTTTTCCGCCACGGGCGCTACGGCGCGGGTGCTGGCCAAGAACCGCCTGCCCGGGCCGATCCTGGCGGCATCGCCGTCGGTGCGATGCGTGCGACAGATGGCGCTGTACTAC
>CAZCDM010000042.1:6738-14073 GCA_964497475.1 uncultured Planctomycetaceae bacterium | reverse complement strand
GAGGTCCCACGGATATTCATCGGCAAGATTCAACGTTTTGAGATAGTTACTTAGTCCATCGTGCAAGGGGTGTGTGATAGAATGGGCCACCTGTTAAGAATACGAGGGTACCGGAGTCGGGGGTATCAGCGTGTAATCTATGCAACCGAGTGAAATGCTATGCAGCGGAGCGGTGCTTCTTGTTCATTCCAATGCCCGGACGTTGCGCTGGCTGGCCGACGGCATCAGCCGGAGCTTTCCGCAGCGTGCGGTGTTGCGTGCGTCCAGCGGGGCCGAGGCCTTGTCGCTGGCCGGCCGGGCGGACATTGCCGCCGGGCTGGTGGACATCCACGCCGGGGATATGAGTGGCCTGGAGCTGATCGACCGGCTCAGCAGTGCCCCGGGGCTGGGAACATTCCCTCTGGCGTTGCTGGCCGCGTCGAATCGCCAACGCCGCGAAGGCGTCGAGGCCGGGGCTGAGTATTTCCTGCCCAAGCCGCTGGACACCACCTCGCTGGAGGTCGTCCTCGTGGCGATGCTTCGCAAGCAGGGGGCGAGGCAGCGGCTTTGGAGACGCTACCAGAAACTCAAGGAGGTCGTCTCCGAACGGACCCGCCAGCTGCGGCGCAGCCAGAGGCGGCTCGAACGGGCCGAGTCGCTGGAAACCATCGGCCAGCTCGCCAGCGCGGGGTGGCCCACGACTTCAACAACATGCTCACGGCGATCCTCGGCAATGCCCAGCTACTGGAGCAAACCCTCCCGGCCGGGCAGGACGCCGCGGACCTGGCCGGGGAGATCATCCAGGCGGCCGACCGGGCCGGTCAGCTCACCCGGAGCCTGCTGGACCTGGCCTGGCAGGAATCGACCGAGGTCGCGGAAATTCACCTCCACCGCCTGGTCGGCGAGGTCTGCCAGATGCTTCAGCGAACCGTCGACCGGCGGATCAAGGTCCGAAGCGATCTGCGGGCCGAGGACCCGGTTGTCGAGGGCGACCTGGCCCGGCTGCACAATGCGCTGCTGAACCTGGCCACCAACGCCTGCGATGCCATGCCCGACGGCGGGGAGCTGGTGATCTCGACGGCACCGGCCGGGCCCGGGGATATGCAGGCCTGGGGCGGTTCGGACCTGGGGTCGGGCCCGTATGTGCTGCTCCGTGTCAGCGACAGCGGAACGGGCATCGACCCGGAGGTGCGGGACACGCTTTTCGAACCGTTCGTGACGACCAAGGAAAACGGCAAGGGGACGGGGCTGGGCCTGGCCGGTGTGCAGCGGTGTGTGGAGACCATGGGCGGCTCGATCAACGTGACGTCCACGCCCGGGCGGGGCAGCACGTTCGGGCTGTTGCTGCCGAGGCTGGACATTGCCCGGCCGCTCGAATCGACCGCACCGGCCGAGCCGGTTCGGGGCAGCGGGCTGATCCTGGTCGTCGACGACGAGCCCTCCCTTCGCCGCCTGACGCAACGCATGCTCGAAACGCTCGGCTACGAGGTGGCCACCTGTCCCGACGGTGCCGAGGCAGTCGCCTGGTCGCGCGAGCATGTCGGCCTGGCCGATCTGGTGCTGCTGGACCGCAACATGCCCTGCAAGAGCGGGCTGGAAACCAGCCGCGAGCTGCACGAAATCGACCCGTCCCTGCCGATTATCCTGTGCAGCGGCGATGGCGACCTCGATGCCGCCGAAGACCGCAGCGGCGTGGTGGATCTGCTGGCCAAGCCCTTCCAGCTGGCTGAGCTGGCCGAGATGGTCGCCCACCACCTGCCGGCCTCGGCCGGTGAGACGATGGAAAGCACCCATCGCGCCGCGTCCTGAGTCCTTTATCGCGAGACGGGCAGGGTCAGCAGCGGCTCGGTGGTTTTCACGTCGCCGGCCTGGAGGGCGAACAGCTGCATCAGCAGCGAGAAGGTCGACTTGGCGTCGAGGTCGCTGTCGTCGATGTAGAACCAGCTGCCGCGGTAAAAAACCTTCACGAAGGCGTTGCTCGGCGGGAGGCCCGAGCTGCGAATGGTCATCAGCCCGCGGGTAACCTGCTGCCAGTCGAAGGGGGTTCCGTCGGCCGATCGGGTCTGCGTGACGCGCCCCTTTCGGATATCCTCAGCCGGTGGCTGGACCGACTGCGAGACGTAAAAGAAGCAGGCAATCAGCGACCGCGTGATGACCTTGATGCTCTCGGAACTCTCGGCCGTAATGCCCGACTCGAGGGGGAATTGCTGCCGATCCGGGTTGAGGTTCAGCAGCTCGTAAAGGCGCTCGACGCGGGGATCATTGCGTTTGGTTTCCTCGATGCGCATCTCCAGCGTGGCCACGCGTTGCTCGCCGACCTGCTTTTGTGCGATGTAAAAATCCAAAGCGCCGTCCTTCTGGAGGTCGCGCAGCAGATCGCAGGCCTCCTGGAACTCTTGGTAGCGGGGTTCGTAGCTCGGGGTGGGCCCAGTGGCGCTGGGGGCGTTGGGCAGGTCGTTGAGGTCCTGCAGCAGCAGCCGGAAGATGCGCGACACGCTCCAGCCGGAGTGGTAGAGCAGGAGGATCACGTGGGCATCGACGGGGCGCATGAGCTGCTTGACGAACTTATCGCCATGCAGCGGCGTGTAGGTGACGGTGGGTTTTTCGGTATAGCTCGCACCGAGGCCCACGCCGTAGCTGTTGGCGCTGCGTCGCGGGAACGTGCCGCTGGCGGCCGAGGAAATCTCCAGGTCGTGGCTGGTCGAGACGCTCGCGACGGTCAGGAAGTAGGGCGGCTCGCGGTAGTACAACCGCACGAGGTTCAGCAGGAGCTGCTCGTTGTTGGTCTTCTGGATGACCTGGTTGAAGGGCCCGCGGGCCAGGTCCACCGAGGCCGGCCCGGACTGCTGACAGCCCCCGGCCAGGAGGACAGCGATCAAACCAGCGGAAATGACTCGTTGCGAATGGTTCATGGCGGCTCCCTGAAAGTGGAACGAATGAACCGCAGTTTATCGTCTCGGTCCGGAGGCCTCAAGGCTTCTCCCGGTGGGGCAGGAGTTCGTCGGTCAGACGGGTTTGTGGCAGGCGAGCATGATGTCGGCCTCGTCGCAGAGGAAGTACCCCGCCACGAGCATCCACCAGGTTTTGGGGTTGCGCCACATGGCGGCCTCATCGGGGCGGTCGAAGAGCACGTCGATCGTGCCGTCGAACTGGTCCATGTAGTGGTGGAGCATCGGCAGGGACAGGCCCGGGATGTTCGTGTAGGGCGTGGACCAGTAGCGTCGCTCGGCCAGGCCCAGGCGGGCGCACTGCTCGCGGAGGGCTTCGATGCTGAAAATGTGACGGTGGTAGGGCTGGTGCAGCGGGTGGCGGAACTTTCTCGGCCGGGCCAGGTCAATGCCCGCCGCGTTCGGCGTGCCGATGACCAACTGCCCGCCCGGGCGCGTCAGGTCGATGAGCCGCCGGAGAATCGCGATCGGCTCGGGGGCGTGCTCGACGACATCCTGGGCGAGGACGACGTCGAACTGCGTATCGAGCACGGCCGGGTCGTTGTGGGTCGAGGAGTACGGATCGTACCCCACGGCCCGGTAGCCCTTGCGCTGGAGGAAGCCCACCAGCAGCCCGCTGCCGCAGCCGTAGTCCAGGATCGTATCATCGGGCGTCGTGCCGATGCGCCGGAGGCGCTGGAGGAGGCCTCGACAGTAGCTGCGGAGGGTCCAGTCCATTTTCTGGTGGAAGAAGGGGTAGACGGCGTAGGCGGCGTCGAGGTCGACTTCGTCGCGGGCGTGGATGCTGCCGCAGCGGCTGCACCGCCACAGCGCGTAGGCGGTCTCGGCCAGGGGGCGGACGTTGGAGTGGACCTCGGCGGTCTCGGCCGGGGGGGCATCCAGGCCGCAAATGCAGCATGATCTCGCGGTGGGCATGGCCAGAGCATACGGCCGCAGTGTCTGGGGTGCAATACATCGTCGCGCTGGCGTTCGGGGGGCTCGCAAATTCTTAAAAAAGGGCGATTAAACGATGGCTGTGTGTCGATTACAATAAACACCCGAACCGTTCGGCAGCGAACGGTTTTGTTCTATCAGGAGATTGCCCATGGATGCGTGGGTCAACGATATAGAATTTGAAGGGCTTTCCGTGCCGGCTCGCCTGGCCAAGAAGCTGCTGATCAACCCGCTGGCGAATTACTTCCCGGCCGGGCTGCTCCGCAAGATGCTGCGCGACGGCCAGAGCGAACTGGCCCTGGCGAACTGGCGCGACCCGGGCGGGTGGCGGAGCATGGTCATCAGCTACGAGGGCCACGCCGAGAAGACGTGGGACAAGATCCTCGTCGGCGGCGGGACGATTCCCATGGCCCTGCGGAACCGGCGGAAGCTGGCGGCCAGGCTGATCGCCCGGCTGCTGGACGAGGCCGAGCATCGCCCCGCCCACGCGCTGTGCCTCGGCGCCGGGCCGGGCATTATCATCACCGATGCCATGCTCGAAGCCCACAAACCCTGCCACGCCACGCTGGTCGATATCAGCAGCGATGCCTTCGACTTCGGCCGGAAGAATGCTGCCGAAAAGGGCCTCGCCGATCGCGTCGAGTACATCCAGGGTGACGTCCGCGAGGTCCGCATTACCGACCGCGTCGACGTCGTCAAGCTCATCGGCATTTGCGAGTACCTCACCGACGAGCAGATCCGGGACATCGCCGAAGCCTTGGCCGAGATCATGCCCCCGCGCTCGGCGATGGTGTTCAACTCGATTTCCCCCCGCCACGGGACCGACCGGTTCTTCCGGCGCGTCTTCGGGCTGCACATGAACCACCGCAGCGTCGAGGACCTGCGTGAGATCATCGCCCCGGCCGGGTTCGAGGGGTTCGACTCCTGGGCCGAGCCGCTGGGTGTCTACAACGTAGCCGTAGCCCGACGAAGCGAGGCGAGCTGACATGCAGGACTTTCAGGTTCCATGGGGAGATGACACCTTCCGGGTGTCGATCCCGGACGATTGGCCGATGCTGCAGCAGGCGTCGCCCTCGCTCAAGCCGGCCTCGCCGGACTGGCCCCAGCATCTCGCCGAGGCGCTGAATAACCCGGGCACGGGGCCGAAGCTGGCCGAGCTGCTTCGCGGGCTGGGCAGCGAGGGTCGGCTGAGCATCCTCGTCGAGGACGCCACCCGCCACAGCCCGACCGACCGCATTCTGGAAGTGGTCCTTCGCGAGGTCCGTCACGCGGGCATTGCCGAGGAGCAGATGGAGATCGTCATCGCGGGGGGCATGCATCCGCCGCTGTCGGCCGAGGAGGCTGCCGCCAAGCTCGGCCCGGCCGCGAAGGGCATCGCCTGGCGGTGCAACCCGTGGGATGAGTTCGAGGAGTACGACCATCTCGGCCGCGTGGGCAAGGTCGATATCCGCATCGACCGCCGCGTGGTCCGCTCGGACCTTCGCATTCTGATTTCCAGCGTCTCGCCGCACCTGCAGGCGGGCTTCGGCGGCGGGGCGAAGATGCTCCTGCCCGGATGCGGCGAGCTGGCGTCGATCCGCCACCTGCACCGCACGGGGTTGTCGCGCAAAGGCACGCGGCAGATGGTCGGCCTCGAGCCGGGCCGCAATGCGATGCGATCCGTCATCGACCAGGCTGGCCAGTTCGTTGACCAGACCCACGGGCGGACCTTCTCGGTGCAGTACCTGCAGGACGGCGAGGACCAGCCGGTCGATATCGCCGCCGGCGAGCTGATCCCGACGCACCGGATGCTCGTCAAAAAGTGTGCCGTCGCGTGCGGCATCGTGCCCGAGGGCCAGGCCGACATCCTCATCACCAACGCCCACCCGCGCGACCACGACCTGTGGCAGTGCTTCAAGTGCATCCCGAATACCTGCTGGGGTGCCCGCCCGGGCGGTGTGGTGATCTGCCTGGCCCGCTGTCCGCAGGGCCTGAACGAAATGAAGACGATGTCCTGGCCGCTGAGCCCGGCCATGACGCGGCGGGTGGTTCGCTTCCTCGGGCCGGAGACCATCTGCTCGCTGATGGACCGCATCGTCAAGCAGCTGGCGGGCGATTCGCAGTGGTTTATCCGCCTGGCCACGCAGATGCTCGAACGCAACCACCTGCTGATGGTCTCGCCGCACCTCGTCGAGCAGGGGGTGCAGTTTCCGGGCATTGGAATGTACTATTCGCTGGGCGACGCCCTCGCGCAGGCGGAAAAACTTCTCGGGGCCGGGCCTCACCGCGTGAGCCTCTACCGGGAGGGGGGCATCAGTTATCCGATCATCCCCCAGGCCGGCCCGCGGAGCAACGGACACTGATGGCCGTTCTTGCCTATTTTCTGCTGGCGGTGGCGAGCGTGGTGGGCCTGGAGTGGCTGGCCCGCAACGCCCTGGCGCTGACGTTCTGGAAGCGACAGCTCCACCTCACGCCCGCCTATCAGCCGCCGGGCGATGTGACCCTGCCGAGGCTCAGCATCGTCGTCGCCGCCAAGGACGAGGAAGAGAATATCGAAACGTGCGTCCGGTCGATCCTCGCCCAGGACTACCCGGACTTCGAGCTGGTCGTCGTCAACGATCGCAGCGAGGACCGCACCGCCGAGATCGTCGAAGCCCTGGCCGCCGACGAGCCGCGCGTCCGCACGCTGCATATCGACCATCTGCCGGAAGGCTGGTGCGGCAAGAACCACGCGATGCAGAACGGCCTGGCCCTGACGGACTCGCCCTGGCTGCTGATGACCGACGCGGACTGCCAGTTCACCTGCCCCTCGGCGATCCGCCTGGCCGTCAGCCACGCCCTGGACCAGCAGGCCGACATGCTCAGCCTCCTGCCGGGCCTGGAGATGGAGAGCTTCTGGGAGATGATGCTCCAGCCGGTCTGCAGCGGGGTGCTGATGATCTGGTTCCGCCCGGGCAAGGTCAACAACCCCGCCAAGCCGCACGCCTACGCCAACGGCATGTTCATGCTGATCCGCCGGGAGGTCTACCAGGAGGTCGGCACGCACGAAGCCTTCGCCGGCAGCCTGATCGAGGATATGGACCTGGCCCGGAAGGTGAAATCCTCAGGCCGGCGACTTGTCGTGGCCATGACGGCCGGGCTGGTCACGGTGCGGATGTACACGAAGCTGGCGCAGATCGTGCAGGGGTGGACGCGGATTTTCGCGGGCGTCTTCCGCCGGCCGAGCGGACTGGCCAAGGCGCTGGGGGTACTCGTCGGGCGGGGGCTGACGCTGACGTTTCTTACGATCATCGGCTGGCTGGCGGTGGGGCTGGGTGTCGCCCCGGCCGGGCCCTGGGAGCTGTTGGCCTGGGTGGCCAGTGCGGGCCTGGCCGCCGAGCTGGTGATGACCATGCGGTTCTATCATCACACCGGCGGGCGATGGTGGATGGGGCTGCTCTATCCGTTCAGCTGCGGGTTCGTGGCCGGGCTGCTGATCCGCACGATGCTGCTGTTT
>CAZCDM010000042.1:0-6638 GCA_964497475.1 uncultured Planctomycetaceae bacterium | reverse complement strand
TTATCCCATTTAGATTCTTGCTTCGATGAGTGCGTGGCGGGCCCACTGGAGCGAGTCGCGGAAGATGTCCGGCAGGGCCTGCTCGTCGATGCCGAGGGGCTTGGTCGCAGCGGCCAGGGCGTCCCAGTTGCCCTTTTCGTATTCGAGGACGATCTGCAGGACGTGGCTGTAGGGCCCCACGCCGCCCAGAAGGGCATCGCGGATGGGCTCGGCCAGGGGCAGTTCTTCCAGAGCGTCGGCCAGGGGGACGTCGACGAGGGCGTCGATAATGCTGAACATGCCCATGAGGAACAGTTCGGGGGCCTGTTTCTGCATGTTGGCCTGCAGGCCGATGAGTTCGGCGGCGCGGGCCCGGCTGAGGCTCAGCAGGAGCAGCTCGCGGGGCTTTTCGTTGCCGGACTCGGTCATCATCACCAGCGAGGCCCAGCGGCGGATTTCCTTCGAGCCCAGCAGCACCAGGGCGTGCTTGACCGAGGAGATTTCGTACTTCAGCCCGAACCATGCAGAGTTGATGAACCGCAGGAGCTTGTAGGTCAGCGAGACGTCCTGTTTGATGATCTCTGCGATTTCGTCGTAGCTCAGCTCGGCCTGGTTGACCTGGTGTATCATGCGGAAGCAGGCGAGCTTGGATGTGTTGATGTCGCGCTGCGGGTCGATGACCGGGCGGGAGAAGAAATCGCCCAGGGCGTAGCGGAAGCCCAGCGACATGGCCAGGTCGTACTCGGGCTGGGTTTCGACGTTGGTGGCGATGGCTTCGATGCGCCGGTCTTTGAGGGCTCCGATGATGTCCTGCCGCTGCTCGATGGGCACTTCGAGGAAGTCGACCATGACCATGCGGGCCGAGTCGAGCAGGGGGCTGTCGAGATGTTCGGCGGTGAAGTTCTCCAGTGCGATCTGGTAATGTTCGGCGCGCATGGCCTCGACGGCGGCGGCGATGGCCTCGGTGCGGGTCAGGGCGCTGTCGAGGCAGACGGTGAGCTTGAGGCGGGGCAGGTGGGTGTAGAAGGCATCGAGCAGGAGGTGCTCGGGCAGGGCGACGAAGCCTCGCTTCGAGCCGGTCAGCTCGCCGAAGTTGACCATGGCCATGAAATCGACGGTGGCCTTTTCGGAGTCCTGCTCGGCCAGGTCGTGGTAGTACTCGTCGAAGCCGTGACGGAACACCAGCCGATACCCGTAGACTTCCTTGCGGGTGTCGAAGATGGGATGGCGGGTCACGAAGACCTCGCTGTGGGTGTCGTTGACGGCTTGGGGGGGGCGCCTGGGCCGATTCGCTTGCGGTGTCGAGCTTCATGGATGATCCTTGCTTCCAGCCCTGCCCGGGCGGTGCGGATGGTACGAACTACACGTTGGTCCTGCGTGGAGAAGAACTGCCAGTCTTATCGGAACTCAGGGGTGGGGGCTTTGTTAATTCATCGGAGCAGGGGGGAGAAACTCTCAGAATTCCCTGCGACCGAGAACAAATTCTTCTGTTGAAGTTTGCCCTATCCTGCCGACATCAGAACATAAGCAATCTGCTTCCATGTGCGCTTGGGCTTGAACTGGGCGTGCATTCAGCAGGGCGGCAGCTGGAATCGGACCGGGCAACCGGAGTCTTGCCGCCCGCGTGAGATGTCCAAAGGAGCATTGAGTTTCATGGAAGAAACACGAGACAGCCACGTGACGAGGCGCGTGTGGCCGCTGTTCTTATGCATGCTCTGCTCTGCAGTTGTGGCGATCGGGCTCTGGGAGGGCCTGGTGCGCAACCCGCAGCCGGCCTATGGCGCCGAGCCGTTTTATGGCTCGGGGCGTACAATACAAAAGGCTGTGGAAGAGCAAAAAGTAACAAACAAAAAGCTAGATGAACTGATCGCCCTTCTGAAGAAGGGACCGATCAACGTAACCCTGGTCGAGCCTTCCAAGCCGGCGAAAAGCAAATCGCCAAGGCAAAAATGAACACGAAGGTAGTACAGACAAGCTGGCCGCGAGGCATGACGCTGGTAGAGGTTCTGGCCATGATACTGGTTCTGGGAGTCATCGCGGCGGTGATTATCCCGCTGGCTGATTCCGACGACAAACTCGTCGCCGCGGCCGGGGCGCGGATGATCCTGGCCGACCTGGAATACGCCCAGAGCGAGGCCATCCGCACCCGCCAGCCGGTGACCATCACATTCGATGCACCCAACGACACATACACCATTACCATCGCCTCGGGCACGATCAATCGCCCCGGCGACACAGGTGCCTACGTGGTGGACCTGAAAGACATTGACCCGAAGATGGATCTCGGCACGGTGAATTTCGGCGGCGGAACGGCCGTGAAGTTCCTCTCGACCGGCGATCCGGTACGGGTCATGGGCGATACGGCATTGACGACGGCTGGCATTATCCACGTGAGCAACGGGGCATCGACATACAACGTAAAAATCCTGCCTGTCACGGGCAAGGTTCGCGTCGTGGAAGCGAACTGACGCAAACGCACCCGTGCAAGGACGCACACCAACGAGGATGGAACCTATGAAGAGTGCACTGCGAAACTCAACCCGCGTATTCTGCCGGTTCGGCCCGGCGGTCCTGGCCTGCCTGCTGCTGTGCCTGGCCGGCTATGTCAACTCGGCCCAGGGCCAGGACGATCTGCCCGCCCTGGGCGACGGCCCGCCGCCGCTGCTGAGCGACGATCGCCCCGCCGAGCCGGCTTCGACGACCGATGCGCCCGCGGCAGCGGAGACGGAAGTGCTCCCCCCGGCTGAGGGAACACAGGCAGGGCAGGTCGTCGAAATGAACCCCGAGGGTACGTTCAACCTCTCGGTGGCCGAGACCGACGTCAAGCTCATCCTCCGGCAGCTGAGCCTCCAGGCCCGCAAGAGCATCGTGCTGAGCCCCGATGTCGTCGGCGTCGTCACGCTCGACCTCTACGACGTGGACTTCCAGAAAGCCCTCGATGCGGTGCTGCACTCGGCCGGACTGCGCTACCAGGAAAAGAACAACGTCATCTACATCTATACGCGCGCCGAGTATGAAACCATCGGGCGCGAGGTGGTCACGCGCGTCTTCCACCTGTCGTATCTGACGGCGACCGATGCGAAAAACATGCTTCTGGAGCTGCTCAGCGCGGACGGCAAGGTGACGTTCACCCCGCCGGGGCACGTCGGCGTCGAGGCAGAAACGACCAACCCTCGCGAAAGTCACAATGCCAACGAAATCATCGTCGTGCAGGATTACGTCGAGAATGTCGAGCGGATCGAGCAGGTCCTCCGGCAGATCGACGTCCGCCCGGCGCAGGTGCTCATCGAGGCGACGATCCTCAGCGTGAAGCTCGATGATACCGACCAGATGGGCGTGGACTGGGAAGTCCTCATGGGCCGATCGTTCAACAGCGGCGGGTTCGAGTCGAATCTTTCAGCCAATCCGACGATCCCCGCAGCCAATCAGCCACTCATCAGCAATGGCACGGTCAAGACCTTCAATAATCCCCAGGCGATGGGCAGCACGAGCTTTGCCGGTGGAGTCGGTGATGGCGGCCTGAGCTTCGCCATGACCACCAGCAACGTCGCGGTGCTGATCCGCGCTCTGGAGGAAATGAAGGACACGACGATCCTGGCCAATCCCAAGATCCTGGTCGTCAACAAGCAGCGGGGCATTGTGCAGATCGGTAAGGAAGACGGCTACGTCGCCAGCAGCACCACGACCGATGTCGCCGAGACCAGCACGGTGGAATTCCTCAACAGTGGTACCGTTCTGGAGCTTCGGCCCTTCGTGGGCAAGGACGACTACATTCGTATGGAGATCCACCCGGAACTGTCGACCGGCTCGGTTTCAGTCCCCGTCGGTGGAACTACCGCCCTGCCGACCAAGGAAGTCACGCAGGTTACGACCAATATCATGGTTCGCGACGGGCGAACGCTGGTCATCGGCGGGCTGTTCCGCGAGGAGACCAATCGCGACCGCCAGCAGGTTCCGGTGGCGGGCAATATCCCGATCATGGGTGACCTGTTCCGCGGGACCAACGATACGGTCATCCGCGAAGAACTGATCGTGCTGATCACGCCGCACATCATCCGCGTGCCGGAAGATGAAGAGGTCTCCGAGCGGTACAAGAAGCTCGCCGAAGATGTCAGCCTCGGCGCACGCGACGGGCTGACCTGGTGGAGCCGGGCCCGGCTGAGCGATACCTTTGTGGTCCAGGCTCGCAAGAACCTCGCCGAAGGCAATGTCGACAAGGCCAACTGGTACACCGACCTGTCGCTGGCGGCCTACCCGGCCCGGGCCGACGCGGTCGAACTCAAGGAACGCATCGAACCCCGGGCCAGCTGGTACCGCGCCCCGCGCAAGGCGTCGACCGAAGGCGTGATCGAAGAAATGATCCTCGATGAGACGAACTGGGAAGATCATCGCTCCATGCCGCACTACATGATCCAGCCCCCGCCGCCGCGCGTCGGCAGCACCGGGCCCGGATCGGGCGATGACGCCCCCGCGCCGATGCAGACCCCGGCCTCGCAGGGTCCGCCCAGCAAGGCCGAGGAGTCCACCACGACGCTGATCGAGGTCGAAGAGCAAGTCACGACCCCGGCCCAGGACCTGCCCGTACCGGAATCGCAACGGCCTGAAATGGCGCCGCCTGTGTCGGATGTTCTCGACCAGCCGGGCCAGCTCAAGCCCCTCAGCGAGACCGTCGAAACGCCCGAGTCGCCCGCCGCGAAAACCGACAAGGCCCCGGCGACTGATGCGCCCCAGCCGGACGACCTCGTCGTGCCGACCCCGCGGGAGGAAACCCCCGCAGCCGAGGAAACGACCGAGCCTGCCACGGACGATCAACCCGCACCGGCCGAGGAACCAGCCGAACCGGAAACGACCGAACCGGCCGAGCAGCCGGCGACGGATGATGGCATCATGCGGGAGCAGGCCCCGGATGATCAGCCTCGCGCAGAGAGGGCAGCCCCAAACAGCGGGCAGAGTCACTCGGGCCCGGCGGCGATCCGTACCGAATCGATCCGCCTGAGTTCGCAGCCACGGGTGCTGGATTCCAGCAGTCCGTCCAGCGCACTGCCCGAGACGCTCAGCGATGTCCGCCCCGCCCAAGATGCATCCGGCTCGGCCGATGCCAGCAGCTCGAATCGACCGGCCTCGAAGGATTTCTTCTTCGTCGACCAGTCGGAGATGAAAACCATCCGCAAGGCCGATTCGGAAAAGGGCGAGCAGACCGACGCTCAGACCCAGAGCAGCATCACCGACCCGGCCGTGCCGGAAACCGCCTCGGAAGACACCTTCTTCGTCATCGATACCCCGGAATAAGTAGCCAATCAACCCATGGGAGTTGGATATGAACGCTCGAATCGTCGCGTTGGCAGTCGCCGTCAGTCTGGCTGGTTTCCTTGCTGGCTGTCATCAGTCCAGTGTGGAAGAATCCAAGCAGCAGGCCTTTGATAGCTGGGGCCGGGAGCGGGGCAAGGTGTTCGCCCGCATGGCCAGTGAGCACTACAAGTACGGGCAGGTCGATGAAGCCTACGCCAAGGCCGCCGAAGCCCACAAGCTCGACGAGGAGAATCTCGACCATCACCTGCTCTACTGCCAGCTGATGATGGAAAAGGGCCAATTCAAGGCCGCCCAAAGCGAGCTGGAAGCCCTGCGCGACAAGTACCCACGCAACGGCACGATTCATTATCTCCTTGGCGTGGCCAACGAGAGGCAGAACAAGCTCAACGAAGCACTGGCCTGCTACAAACTGGCGGTGCGGTTTGATACCGGCTCGTCCGGTCCTGTTCTGGCGGTGGCTGAGACGCTCATCGCCATGGGGCAGGTCGACCAGGCCGAGCAGTTCATGCACGATAACCTCAACGAGGCCGACCAGACCGCCGGCGTGCACGAGCTGGCCGGTCGCCTGGCGATGATGCAGGGTAAGTACGTCAAGGCGGCGACCTCTTTCGGCCAGGCCTGGTCGCTGAACCGCAAGTGCGACGCCTACCTGGAGATGATGGCCCAGGCGTACCTTGCGGCCGATCAGCCCGTCGACGCCCTCAAGGCGCTGGACAAACTCACCGGCGATCCCGAGTTCACCCCCAGCGTGGCCGTGGCCATGCTCCAGGGCGACGTGGCCTGCTGCCTCGGCCAGTACGACCGGGCAATGACGCACTACCGCAGCGCCCTGAAACTGGACGAGAACAATTTACCTGCCTGGGTTGCCCTGGCCCGGGCGAGCCTCTCGGCCGGGCAGAGCAGCGACGCCATCCGGGCTGCCGGTATGGCGCGAGCCATCGACCATGAAAACCTCGATGCGGCCCTGGTCATGGGCTACGCGCTGCTCAAGCAGAACCAGCCCCGCCGGGCCCTCAAGGTGCTCCATGCCGTCCAGAAGGCCCACCCCAAGGCACCGATGCTCCACACGCTGCTCGGCAAGGCCTACAGCCAGGCCGGCGATGCCGCCCGCGCCAAGCAGTGCTATCGCTACGCCCTCTGGCTCGAGCCCGACCACAAGGCCGCCCTCGCCCTGCAGGCAGCGGGCTGATGTAACGTCACCCGATCGAATGTCAGCCCTGAAAGGGCGAAACAAATTTTCAGGGCCGAAGGCCCGGCAGGGGGGTACGTTTTCAGGGCCGAAGGCCCGGAAGTTTCTAGTAGTCTGTTAATTCAATAATGTTGGGTAGAGTCTCTTCAACTTTGTCCGG
>CAZCDM010000041.1:0-14563 GCA_964497475.1 uncultured Planctomycetaceae bacterium | reverse complement strand
GGGAGCGAAAAGACCAGCGAGGCCGAAAAGTGAATTTTTCAAGGTGCCCTTGAGGGACATTTGGTGACTGTCAGAACCACCGCTGCACTTTTCGTGTACATTTTCTTCGCCTCCACCGCCGCTATCGCCCAGGTTGCCCTATGCGGGCTGGGACACCGGTGCTTCGACCCAGCTCGACGCGACCGGCGAGAACGGCATCTCCAGCGGAACCCTTCTCTACACCGGCCAGGAAATCGTCAGCACGTCCTACAAAAAGGACGGCACGATCCACTATTTCCGGTTGGATATCCTCGGCCAGCCCGAGGCGACGAAGGGTAATTACTTCTCCGGCATTTACGGTATCGCCATCGATTCCAAAGCCGGCGGCGCCGACGGCAGTACCTCCGCGACCGTCTACGATCCGCCGGTTGTTACCGGTATCGACTATCTGCTCGACTCCCACTGGGAGCTGGATTCGTTCGACCCCTCCGTGCTGTATTACGTCAAGGCCGATCTCCATGAATGGGATGGATCGACGAGCTACTCGGTCAGCGACCTCACCACCGAGTTCAATGGCGCCCACAGCCATGACACGGGCACGACGTACTATCAACTGGAATGGTCCATCGACGAGAGCATCATCGGCACGACGGTCGATCAGTGGTACGGCTACACGCTCGATGGCGGCAGTGCCAACGACTACTACGACCTCGTCCCCGAGCCGACCACGCTGGGGCTGATGTCCATTGGCGGCCTGGCGGTTCTGGTTCGCCGCCGACGGCGCTGAACCCCGACGCAACGATTCGCATGACCCACCGGCCGGCTCTCCCGGCCGGTCTTTTTTTTGCCATCCCCCCCGGCCAGGGTTTATACTGCCCGCTGATCCATTCCCTTGCACAAAGGATGTCCCATGCCCATTCGATCGACCATCGTTACGCTGGTTCTGGCGAGCCTGCTGGCCCCGGCCGGCGCCGACGAACCCATCCTCGTCAACGCCGCTCGCTTCCAGCCCATCTCTCCGGCCGTGCGGGGTCAAAGCACCTATCGCACCATCAGTCAGAAGGGTTGGGACGCTATCTTCCCGCTGACCCGCGGCTCGATGGCCCGAGGCCTGGCCGGCGGACTCGACGCCGACACCTACGACTGGCGCGACCGTGACAGCGGCAGCGAGTGGGGCGCCCGCCGACACATGCCCACCACCCTGGAGTTCCTCGAGAAGTGTCGCGACTACGACTGTGCCCCGATGATCACCGCCAACCTGTTCGGCGGCGGAGAGCTCAAAGAGGATGGCCGATGGCTCTGCAAGGCTGAGAACCCCGGTAAGCTCGCCGCCGACTGGGTCCGCTACTGCAACTTCATCGTCCCGACCATCCGCCTCGGCCAGGAAGACCAGCTCACCGAAGACGACCGCCGCATCGTCGATTCCATCACCGGCTGGGACGGCCGACCCACGCTGCTGGCCGCCTCGGCCAAGCCCACCCCGCCCGTGAAGTTCTGGGAAATCGGCAACGAGCCTGAAATCGGCTCCATCGCCAAGCTCGTCGACGCCCACCACCTCAACCCCGAGCAGTACGCCGAACGCTACGCCGAAATGGCCCAGGCCATGCGCACCGTCGACCCGTCTATCCAGATCGGCCCCTGCCTGATGTACACCTCCAAGGGCGCCCGCGATTATCTCGTTGCCCTGAAGAAACGGACCGTCGCCATCGACTTCGTCAGCTATCACCCCTACTACCACGCCCTGCAGAACGGCTGGGGCGACGAGGGCAAACTCGCCGCCGCCCTGGCCGCCTTCAAACCCTTCCTGGCCAACGAAGCCCGCGGCGCATGGAGCGTCGTCGGACGATCCACCCCCCTCATCGCCAGCGAGTGGAACCCCATGATGTGGAACGCCTCGGGCCAGCTCCAGCGGTCCATGGCCATGGGGCTGGGTATTATCGAGGGCGTACTCTCTTTCGCCGAGCAGGGCATCTTTGGCTCGATGTACTGGGAGCAGCCTCAGTTCAAGCCCCCCGTGCGCGACATGTACTTCGCGATGGTAAAGCATCTCGGCACGCACATGCTGATGGTGGTGCGCGGCAATGAGGCCAATCCCGCCGAGCAGCTCTGGCGCGTGTACGTCACAGCCGAGCCCAAAGACAAAACCGCCACCATCTGGGGCCTGAACTTCCAGGCTGGCCCCGAGGCGACGGTCGAGAAAACCGTCGTGATCCACAACTGGCCCTATCCGGTCAGCTCGGCCCGCATGCGAACCTATGCCGGGCCCGACAACAGCCTCATGGACAGCCGCGGAACCAAGTGGACCGACTCGACCGCCGAGGTCGAGACCGTCGACGGCAAGGTGCGCGTGACGTTCTCCCTGCCGCCGGCCTCGGCCAGCGTGATTATCCTCTCGAACGAATCGGCTGACCAGTCGGCATCTGCCGCGACCGAACCGGCCGACGAAGCCCAGGCCGACTGACCCCATCGGAGACCGCCCAGGTGGACCCTGCTGATCGCTGTGGGGAGTTTTGTCGGGTACATCCTGGCCTACCGCCTCTACGGGCGATGGCTGGGGCAGAAAATCTTCAAGGTGCCCTTCAGCCTGAGCGGCTCGGCCCCCACGCCCGCCCGCTGCTGGGCGTCCTGCTGCTGGAGCTGACGGCCTGGCCGATCGTCGAAGCGGTACTCGGCTGGCGAAAGGCCCGCCGCGCAGGCCAGGCCCAGGCCCCCGACGCACCATCCTCCTCGCCCGGCGTATAAAAAAAAGCGGTCGGATGCGCTGTAAGCCGGGTTCTGTTCCCCGGCGAACCGGGGCGAAGACCATTTCTCTTGACGCGCCGTTACCGACGCGCTCTGCCCTTGCGGACAAGCGGCCTACCCGCGACTGATAACGGTCTGGACCGGACCTCGTCGCTGCTTAGCCTTGCACCCGGTGGGGTTTACCCGGCCGCGGACGTCACCGCCCGCGCGGTGCGCTCTTACCGCACCATTTCACCCTTACCGGCCCGGAGTATTGACGGGGGCTCGCGGGCCGGCGGTTTGGTTTCTGTGGCACTGGCCCGATCCGCCGAAGCGGACGGTGGGCGTTACCCACCACCGTGGTCCACTGGTGCCCGGACTTTCCTCTGCCGTCGCCGGCAGCGGTCTTCCGCGCATCCGACCAAGCGCATTATAGCATACAAACGGGCCGCCGGGGGTGTGCTCTGCCCGGCAGCTCACCGCGCCGGAGGATTAACCAGCCGTTTCGCCCCGTTGAGCTTCCGCGGGAAGTCGCCTTTCTTGAACGCCGACGTCCACTGTCGCTGAAGCAGCCACCCGCCCACGCGGTAGAGGCTCACCAGCCAGCGGCGATACCACCGCCCCCAGGCCGACTCCAGCCGGTGCAACTGGAACAAAACTGCCGGCAGCGACAGCACGTTCCATCCGAGCTGGAGGACGGTGCGCGGGTGATAGAGGTGACGCATGATTTTCTGCGCCGAGGCCTGCATGCTCTCCGGCGTCAGCGGCGCATCGGGCACGATAACCGGGAAGTTGCCATCGTAATACTCCAGGCCGATCTGCTCGATCGGCAGGACGCGGTCTTGCGCCTTCAGGCGGGTGAAGAACTCCGTGCCCGGCAGTGGAATCGGCAGCAGGACCTGCACGGTCGCGAGCTTCGCCTTGCGGATGAAGCGGCGGAACGCCCGCACCCGCTCCTCGACGGAAATCGCCGGCGCCGGTGTGGCTTTCGAGGGATAGCCGAAAATGAACATGCCGTGAATCCGGAACCCCGCGCGGTGATAGAGCTCGACCAGTTCGAGCATGGTCTCGGCCTTGAGATGCTTGCTCATCGATTCGAGCTCCGCAGCCACGGGCGACTCGAACCCGATCGCAAGGATGTTGATATTGGCCTGCCGCATGGCGGCCAGCAGCTCGCTGTCGCGGGCCATGTCCAGGCGGATCTGCACGGTGATGCTGAACCGCACGCCGTGGTCCTTCTGGTACTTCGCAAGCAGGGCGCAGAGCGTGAGGGTCTCCTGGCGGTTCTGGCCGAAGAGGTCATCGACGACGAAGAAGATCGTGCCCCGCCACCGCTCGTAGATGGCGGCGAACTGCTGCATCATCCGCTCGGGCCTCGCGAAGCGCGGCGTGCCCTTGACCGAGCAGAACTCGCACTGCATGCGACAGCCCCGCGTGCCCGAGACGGGGTAAAACTTCAGCCGGGCGAATCGCAGCAGGGAAAAGTCCGGCAGGGGCAGGGTGTCGAATTCGTTCATCGGCTCGCGCGGTTCGGTCACGACGAGCGTCTGGCCATCGAGATAGGCAATGCCCGCCACGTCCGCCAGGTCGCCTCCCTCCTCGAAGCAGCGCAGCAGCTCGGTTATCGTTCGCTCGCCCTCGCCGAGGACCACCACGTCTACGCCGTTGCGCAGGGCATGTTCGGCATTGTCGGCTACAAAGTGCTGCCCCCCGGCGATGGTCCGCAGGCCCTGCTTGCGATAGGTCTCGGCCAGCTCCAGCAGCCGGGGGATCGTGCTGGTGAGCCCGCCGTAGAAGCCGATGACGTCGGCCGGTCGGGCCTGCTGGATCGCGTCGTGGTCGACCTTCCCGGCCGAGTCGACCGGACCGTGGTGATAGTTGTTCTCGTCGATGATCTCGGCGTCCCAGCCGGCGATATCGCTGACGGTGCTGGCTACGCAGACCGGCCCCAGGGCCGTCATCACGCGCCCCGGGCGGGTGTAGATGTTGAACGTCGGATAGGCCGGGCAGATCAGTCGCAGCAGGGATCGCCGCGTGCGTGTCGCGCCATGCGGTGGCAGGGTTCTGTCTGGCATGAATGCTTCCTTTCTTTGGATAAGGGGCAAGCAGGGTCAGTCATCCCTTTTACCGGAGCGAGAACGTGCAGTGTACCATCGGCAGCGGGCCAAGCGAAACGAATTCGCCGCCGCACCGGGTACAGGTCTGGCGCGATCGGCCAGTCCGTCAGCCCAGCAGGGCCGGCCAGTCGACGGCGTCGATGGCGAACTGCGTATCCGGCCCGATGGTTGCCTTGGCGACGCTGTTGGCCGGCTCGTCGGGCACGATGGCGAGAACCTTCACGTCGCCCAGCCGGGCGATCTGCTCGGGGTTGGTGTGCATAGCCAGTACGGCATCGCCGCGGCGGGCGGCCTGGTCGTCGGTCAGGTCGCCCTCGATGCGGTAGCGATTGATGACCACGCCGGCGACGTTCAGCCCGGCCGAGCGGGCAGCGTGCAGCGTCAGCAGCGTGTGATTGATCGTGCCCAGGTCCGGCCGGGCGACGATCACCAGCGGCAGCTGCATCCACGCGGCAAGGTGGATCAGCCAGACCTCGTCGCTGATCGGGCAGAGCAGCCCGCCGACGCCCTCGACGACGACCGCGTCGGCCTGGCCGGTCAGCGCGTTGAACCCTGCCAGCATCGCGCCGATATCGACCGACTGTTTCGCGCGGGCGGCGGCGAGGTTGGGCGCCACGGCCGGGGCGTATCGCACGGGCGTGATCTGATCGAGCGTCCGATGGCTCTCGGCCGCGGCGGCGAGGAATTCGCCATCTTCGCTGACGAGCCCAGCCGGCGTACGGCGACACCCGCTGGCGACGGGTTTGTACGGTTCGACGGTCAGGCCCCGCTTGCGGAGGCTGCGACAGATCGCCCCGGCGATGAGCGTCTTGCCGACCTCGGTGTCCGTGCTGGTGACCAGCAGGCCGGGCAGTTGCACCGCCGGCGGGGCGTCGGGCGGCAGGGGGGCCAGGGCGTCAGAAGAATTCATGGATCGTCTCGATGGTGGCCGACAGGAGGCGGTCGAGCGTGCTGGTGTCCATGGCCGGGGCGGGCATGAGGACGATGACATCGCCCAGCGGGCGGATGATGATGTCCTTCTGGCGGGCGGCGCGGCACAGCGCTGCGGCGGTGCGGCGGGCCGGGTCGAGCGGCGTGTTGGTTTCGCGGTCGGCGACGAGTTCAATGCCCACCATCATGCCGCACTGGCGGATGTCGCCGACGTGGGGGTGGTCGGCCAGCTCGCCCAGCCGGTGGGAGATCAGGTCGATCTTTGTCGGCAGGTGAGCCAGCAGGCCGGATGAGTCGATGAGGTCGAGGCTGGCCAGTGCCGCCGCACAGCCCAGCGCATTGCCGGTAAACGTATGGCCGTGGAAGAAGGTCTTGCCCGCATCCGGATCATCGCAGAACGCATCGAAGATCTGCTGCGTAGCCAGCGTGGCCGCAACGGGCAGGTACCCGCCGGTCAGGCCCTTGCCGAGGCACATCAGGTCCGGGCTGACGGACTCGTGCTCGCAGGCGAAGAGTTTGCCCGTGCGACAGAACCCGGTGGCCACTTCGTCGACGATCAGCAGCACGTCGTGGCGGGCGGTCCGTTCGCGCACGGCCTTCAGGAAGCCCGGCGGGTGCGTCCAGATGCCGGCCGCCCCCTGGACGAGGGGTTCGACGATGACGGCGGCGATGTCCTGGCCGTCGCGGGCGAGAGCGTCTTCGATCTGGGCGAGCACGGCCGGGGCGGCTTGCTCGCCGGCGGGGTGGTGGTAGGGGTTGGGCGAGTCGACGAAGGCTGCCTGGAACAGCAGCGGCTCGAAGAGCGAGTGGAACGTCTCGATCCCGCCGAGTGAAACCGAGCCGATCGTATCGCCGTGGTAGCTTTCTCGCAGGGCCAGGAATCGCCGGCGGGGCCGGGCGAGGTTGTGGAAATACTGGAAGGCCATCTTCAGGGCGACCTCGACGGCGGTGGCGCCGCTGTCGCTGTAGAATACTTTTTCCAGGCCGGCCGGGCTGCGACGGGCGAGCTGCTCGGCCAGGAGGATGCTCGGCGGGCTGGCATGGCCGAGCAGGGTCGTGTGGGCGACATGGGCGAGCTGGTTGCCGATGGCCTGGTCGATGGCCCCGACCCGATGGCCGTGGAGGTTGCACCAGAGGCTCGAAAAGCCGTCGATGAACCGCCGCCCGGTCGCGTCGATCAGCTCGAAGCCCTCGGCGTCGACGATGACCCGCCCGGTGTCGTCGACATCGTCGAGCCAGACCTGCATCGGCGTAAACGGATGCCACACGTGCGCGTTATCCTTTTCGCGCAATGCGGCCGCATCGAGGTTGCGCGTAGCGAAGTCGAAGCTCATGACACGTCGAGGAACTCGGGGTGTGTGACGGTGACTTCCGCGCCGATGCCGGCCTGGAAGTGATCGACCGCCGCGCCGAGGTTGACGGCCACTTCCAGCAGGCCCATCGAGTTGATCAGCGCCAGGGGCTTACCGGGCGGCGTCTGGCCGTAGGTCATCTGCACCGGGCCGACCTGCTGGCCGCGACACGTCACGCGGACGGCCGAGGGGTCTTCCCACAGCTGGCGGAGGTCTTCGCGGGTGATGTTGGTCACGAGATTGCCGAAATGGTCGAGGTACATCACCTGGCCGGTGACTTTATCGTGGCTGGAATCGCAGGTGGGCATGTCGAGCATCTTGAAGCTCTGCGGCGTCGGGCCGAGGTCGTCGATCTTCCCGCCGCTGAGGATGTGCCCGGCCAGCGGGGCGATGATGTCCCGCCCGTGGAACGTGCTGGACTGTCGCTGGTCGCCGAGGAACTGGTAGTTGCGAACCGAGACGAGACCCTCCAGCGGCTGGGTTTGCTTGATGAGGCTGATGACGCCATTGTCCGGGAAGATGTACACCTGCCCGCCGAACTGGCCGACCAGCAGCGAGCGGTCGGTGCCCACGCCCGGATCGACGACGACGACGTGCATCGTCCCCGGCGGGAAGTACGGCGCGGAGTGGCCGAGGATGAACGCCCCGGCGGCGATCTGATGGACCGGCACGGAGTGCGTGATGTCGACGATGTCGGCCGTGGGGCAGTACCGCAGCAGCGTGCCCTTCATCGCCCCGACGTAGGGGTCGTCCGTGCCGAAATCGGTCGTGAATGTTACCAGTGCTCGTTTTGCCATGTGCAGCTCTCCCGGTTGAACGTAGTGAAACTATATAATGCAATCGGCATGACAAGCGAAGGAAATTTCGACGCGTTGCGTCGCGCGATGGTCGCGCGGCAGCTCGAAACGCGAGGCATTACCGATCGGCGCGTGCTCGATGCGATGGCCGCCGTGGAGCGCGAGCGGTTCGTGCCCGGGCTGATGCAGCGCTGCGCCTATGACGATTCGCCCCTGCCGATCGGCCAGGACCAGACGATCTCCCAGCCGTACATCGTGGCGCTGAGCTTGCAGGAACTCTCGGCCGGGCCTGGTGATCGCGTCCTCGATGTCGGTGCCGGCAGTGGGTATCAGGCGGCCCTGCTGGGCAGGCTGGCCGGGGAGGTCTGGGCGGTCGAGCGGATCGGCGCCCTGGCCGAGCGTGCTCGAAAGCTCCTGGCCGAGCTGGGGGCGGACAATGTGCATGTGGTAAAGGGCGATGGCAGTGCGGGCCTGGCGGCTCACGCGCCGTATGATCGGATCGTTTGCGGGGCGGCCGGGCCGGACGTGCCGCAGGCGTGGCTGGATCAGCTCGCCGACGGCGGCCGCATTGTCGCACCGGTCGGCTCGCGCGAGGTCCAGCAGCTTGTGCGCGTGGACAAGCTCGGCCAGAATATCCGCCGCCATGTACTCTGCGACGTGCGGTTCGTGCCGCTGATCGGCCGTGGCGGGTGGGAGCCGACTTGACGCAGCCCGGCCGGGCGGTATGATACAGGCGTGGCACGGCTGCCCACTCCTGCTGAAAGGACGCCCATGCAACCCATCCGCCTGATCCTTCTCGTGAGCCTCGTCGCGGTTTTCGCCTGCCTCGTCGGCTGCCAGCCCCAGCCCGCGCCGAGACAGGAACCGATGACGGCCCCGCCGCCTCCGCCGCCGAAGCTCGATGTCATCCGCCCGCTGGACGACCCTGGCGATACCCCGGCAAGCACGCCGGCGCCGCCCCCGCCGACGCTCAGCCAGGCCGCCAGCAAGCCCGCCCCACCCGCGCCGCCGGCCCACGCCGTCCGCTACGTCGTCAAGCCGGGCGATACCTACTGGCGCATCGCCGGGGCCGAGCTGGGCGACCCGAAACAGTGGCCGAAAATCGGGGCCCTCAACCCCGGCGTCGACCGCAACCGCCTGAAGATCGGCCAGGTGATCTTCATCCCCGAGACCGCCGGCAAGTAGCATGGCCCGGCTGGAACTCGACACGCCGGTGCAGTTCGTCAAGGGCGTCGGCCCGACGCGCGCGGGCCAGCTGGCCCAGCTCGGCATTGAGACGGTCGACGATCTGCTGATGTACTTCCCGCGGCGGTTCGATCTCCGCCGGCAGGTCCAGCCGATCGACACGCTCGAAGACGGCGATGAGAATGTCACCGTGGCCGGACGCGTCACGGTCGCCCGCATGCAGGGCTTCGGACGCAGGCCCTTCTTCCATGTCGAGATCGAAGACGAGACGGCCTCGCTGACGATCCGCTGGTTCCACGGCGGGTACCTCAAGGACCGCATCAAGCCCGGGCTGGTTCTGGCCGTCTCGGGCAAGGTGGGCAGCTATCGAGGCCTGCTGCAGATGGCCAACCCCGACCACCAGATCATCTACGACCCGGCCGGGACGAACCTCGACGAAGACGAACTCCTGCCGGTTTACCCGGCCGGGGCGAAGCTCAGCAGCAACGTCATCGCCCAGATCATCCGCCGCATTCTGCCCGAGGGGCGCGGGCTGATCCGCCGCTGGTTCGACGCGACGTACCTCGCCCAGCGCGACCTGCTGCCGCGAGACCAGGCCATCGAGGCCATGCACCGGCCCGACGACCGCCAGCAGTGGGCGCGGGCGAGGCGACGATTGGCCTACGAAGAATGCCTGCTGATGCAGCTGGGTATTGCGATGATCCGCTCGCGCCAGACGCAGCGGCCAGCCCATGCCTTGCCCTGCAGCGAAGAAGTCGACCGGCGCATCCGCGCGAGGTTCCCCTTCCCCCTGACGGATGGCCAGTCGGCAGCGGCTGGGGAAATTGCCGCCGACCTGGCCCGGCCCGTGCCGATGAACCGCCTGCTGCAGGGCGACGTCGGCTGCGGCAAGACGGTCGTGGCGCTCTACGCCGCCCTGACGGCGGTGGCCAATCACAAGCAGGTGGCCATCATGGCCCCCACCGAGCTGCTCGCCCGCCAGCACTACCGCAACATCCAGCAGTACCTCGAGGGCTCGCAGGTCAATACCGCATTGCTCGTGGGCGGCCAGCCGGCTCCGCAGCGCAAACGCGTGCGGGGCGAGATCGCCGCCGGCACGGTTCACATCGCCGTGGGAACCCACGCGCTGCTCGGCGAGACGATCCGCTTTGACGACCTGGCGTTGGTGATCGTCGATGAGCAGCACAAGTTCGGCGTGGCCCAGCGGACGGGCATTCGCGGCAAGGGCCATGCGCCGCACTACCTGGTGATGACCGCTACGCCGATACCGCGGACGCTGGCGCTGACGGTGTTCGGCGACCTGGACGTGACGACCATTACCGAACTGCCGCCCGGCCGGGGCGAGACGACGACCCGCCTGGCCAGTGAAGACGACCTGCATGAGGTGCTGGCGTTCGTCGAGCAGCAGCTTGCCGCCGGCCAGCAGGCGTACTTCATCTATCCGCTGGTCACGCCGTCGGCCGAGCTGGAACTGACGGCCGCCAACGAAGCGGCCGAGAAGCTGCGCGACGGGCCGTTGGGCAAGTACGGCGTGGGGCTGGTTCACGGGCAGATGAAGGCTGAGCAGAAGAACGCGGTGATGGCGGACTTTGCGGCCGGGCGGGTCAAGGTGCTCGTGGCCAGCGTGGTCGTCGAGGTCGGCGTGGACGTGCCGGCCGCCAACGTGATGGTCATTCGTCACGCCGAGCGGTTCGGCCTGGCGCAGCTGCACCAGCTTCGCGGACGCATCGGACGCGGCGATCAGGATGCGACGTGCATCCTCGTGGCCAGCCCGAAAAACCCCCTGGCCGAGCAGCGCATGGCGGTGCTGACCGAGACGCACGACGGGTTCCGCATCGCCGAGGAAGACCTCCGCCTCCGCGGGCCGGGGGAGTTCTTCGGCACGAAGCAGCACGGCCTGCCGGAGCTGCGCGTGGCCGACCTGGTCGAAGACTTCGAGCTGCTTCGGCTGGCGCGACGCGATGCGATGGCGATCATCGACGAAGACCCGGACCTGGCCAGCCCGGGCCATCAGCAACTGCGCCGGGCGGTGGAAAAACTCTACGGACGACGCCTGGAACTCATCGCCGGAGCGTAGCACTCAAGCGGGCGAAAGGGGGATTGTCTTTCAGGGCCGAAGGCCCGGAAGAATGTAGCCGTGGGCGTGAGCCCACGGGGCAGGACGGGTCAGAACCATGAGCCCCGGCGGGGCGAAAGTGATCTTTTTCTGCGGTTCCTGTCGCTCTTTCAGGGCTGGATTGTTTTTTGGGCATGGCCCCGCGCCCCGTGCTATGCTTGTGCGTGTGGTACAGCCGCCCCCGGCTGTGTGCCCCGCGGGGTGCGAGCATGGGCATGATGACATTTTTTATCTGCCTGTATATTCAATGCTTATGCCATATATAGCAGTCGCTGTAAAAAAAATAATAAATACCCACTTGACAAATCCAGTACGCGAGCGTATGATTCTGACATACTGAAAGGCAATCAAAGTTATATGCTCGCTCGCTTGGATCGATTGTCTGGTAGGTGGTGGATGTAGTTGTAAGGCCGGATGCTCACCCGGTTATCGCAAGTTAATTCAAAAGGAATCATGTGCTGTTTGGCAAAGGGTGATCCTTGCTGAGCAGATGACTCTTCCCGAGCGGGAGAATGTCTGAGGTAGTCTCTCTGGTTGTTTTGGCCAGGACAGTGATCTTCAGTCTTTTTCTCTGACGAGTTTCTCTCGATCCACGGGCGGATGTTCTGCAAATTGCAAACGTGGTTCCTTCTAACGTCCTCTTTCGGAGCGGCGAGATAGCTTCTTGCCACTTGCTCCGATCCTCCCCCCTCCCTCCCCCTTTTGTTTGCCTGGGAAGGCATTGGTAGAACCACACAGGATGGGGCGGGGCAGGGACGTTTTCGCAGCCAGATCGGACATGCTGGATGGCTCCCTTGTCCGAGCTGGCGTTGTGACCACGGAACGGGCTTATTCCGGACGCGTGCCCCGGAACGCTTCGCTCAGCCCGCTTGAAAAACTGCTCGCCGCTGACGCTTACGTAAATTAAGGAAAGGAGTTGCATATGATTGTCTGTAGTTCGTAGCTGTTGCGAGCCTGACGAGACGCTCGCACTGAATAGATGTCCCTCACCGATGGCAGTGAGGGAAAGAACAACGCAAACGCAAATGAAATTGTAACAAAAATGTACACACGGTTCGATCGCGTGTCGCGATTGACACCAACCACACGCTCTGGGTCTTGGCACGCGCCAAGCCCGACCAAACCATGAAAAGGAGATTTACCATGAAACGCACGTTTACATTCATTATCGCTCTGGCCGCTGCTTTGTTCCTGCCCAGCGCACCTGTCCTGGCGGCGGAACTCGAACCCCTCGGTGGCGCGGCGGATGATTACTTCGGCCAAGGCGCAAGCTTGGATGGCACGACCGCCCTGATCGGGGCCAAGTTTCACGACACCAGCGGGGATACCGACCGAGGCGCTGCCTACCTCTACCGGGGTCTGGACAGCGCTTCCGACACGGTAACCCAAGACGCCAAGCTCATCGCATCCGATGGCAATGCGTATGATCGATTCGGCCGAGGCGTAAGCTTGGATGGCACGACCGCCCTGATCGGGGCTTCTCGGCATCTCATATCTGGCCACATTATTGAAGCAGGCATTGCCTACCTCTACCGGAACCTGGACACCGCAGAAGGCACGATAACCGAAGACGTCAGGCTCATCAGCAACAGCCCTATGCAGGGTGATAGAATGGGCTTCTCCGTGAGCCTGGATGGCACGATGGGCCTGGTCGGCTGTGCAAAGCGTGACACCCTGGGGGATTATAACCGAGGCCTGGTTTATGTCTACCGAGACCTGGACACCGCCTCCGGTGATAAAATCATGGACGCTGCCCTCAGGTCCTCCGATGGTGCGGAGAGCGATAATTTCGGCCATTCCGTGAGCCTGTCGGGCACGTCCGCCCTGGTCGGGGCTATCGGCCACCACACCGGCGGGGATGCCGACCGAGGCGCTGCCTATGTCTACCGGAACCTGGACACCGCTACCAGCATGGTCGAAGAGCAGGTCAAGCTCACATCCTCCAATGGTGCGGAGGAGGATAATTTCGGCTACTCCGCAAGCCTGGATGGCACGATGGGCCTGGTCGGGGCTCCTTACTGGGACGACGCTGGCGCGAATAACAACCAAGGCATTGTCTACCTCTATCGGAACCTGGATACCGCTACCGGCACGGTAACCGAAGACGTCCAGCTCAGGGCCTCCGATGGTGCGGCGGGTGATCACTTCGGCCTCGGGGACCCGGGCCTGGATGGCACGTCCGCCCTGGTCGGGGCTATCGGCCAGGACCTCGGCGCGAATAACAACCAAGGCGCTGCCTACCTCTATCGGAACCTGGATACCGCTACCGGCACGGTAACCGAAGACGTCAAGATCTGGGCCTCCGATGGCGCGGCGTATGATCAATTCGGCCTCACCACAAGCTTGGATGGCGATCTGTTCGTTGTCGGGGCGAACCAGGATGTTAGCGGGGGAACGGGCAAGGGCTGGACCGGCAGTGTCAGCTCCATGACCACGCTGGATGATGGCTCGGCCAAGCAGACCGACGGCATCAGCTTCGAAACCCGCGACGAATGGGTCATCGGCCAGAACAACAGCAACAACCAAGTGACCCTCTCTGCCGGCGACTCTGCCCGGGCTCTCGACGCCGCCAATGATGTCTACGTCGGCCAGAACAATGGCTCGAACGACAACACGCTGGTGGTCGACGGTGACCTGACGGCCGATCATGTGTACGTCGGCAACGGGTCCAACACGGGCAACACGCTGGCCGGCAGTGGTACGATTACCGGCGACGTCACCAACGAAGGCATCATCGCCCCGGGCAACTCGCCGGGCACGCTGAGCGTCGATGGCAGCGTCGGCGGCACGGGCAGCTACCTCATGGAGATCGCTTCGGCCGTCAGCTACGACCAGCTCGATGTCACCGGCACGATGAACTTCAACGGATCGGTGATCGACGTGGACCTCCTCGGCGGCTTCGCGCCGGGCCTCGGTGACACGTTCACCCTGTTCAGTGCCGGTTCATTGGGCGCTTTGGGTGGCTATAGCTTCGACTTCGCCGACGCTGGCGGGGACGCTGCCTGGGATACCAGCAACTTCCTCACCACCGGTGCCATCACCAGCACCGTCCCCGAGCCGGCCACGATGGGTCTGCTGGGCATGGGTGGGCTGGCGCTGCTGCGTCGCCGCAACCGCAAGAACGCGTAAATAACCACAGCCCCGGCCGGGCGGGTCACCTGGACCCGCCCGGCCAAGGGTTTTCTCAAACACTGATTCAGATGTTCATTTCTCCAGGAAACGCTGCGGCGGGCGGGTTTGCAAAAACCCTCCCGCCGCTTTTTTATGCTTTCGCCCGTGCCATGATTGTGCGTGTAGCCCAGCCGCCCCCGGCTGGGAAAGTGTCAATGCGTGTAGCCCAGCCGCCCCCGGCTGGGGTTGTTTCTT
>CAZCDM010000040.1:0-14739 GCA_964497475.1 uncultured Planctomycetaceae bacterium | reverse complement strand
TTGACCTCGCGGAGCGTCCGGTCTGGCAGATTGTACATGGGGTGGGATATCGGCAGCGTCTTGAACTGCTTGCCCGCAAAGGCCTCGCCAAGTTGCTCCTGAACCGCCTCGAAGAAGGTCCGGCTGCCACCGGCGGCATCGACCAGCAGCACCCCGCCGGAGGTGACAAATTCCTTCAGGGCGGCCTTGTCCGAGGCGGTCAGCTTGATCTGGGCCAGGCCGGTCAGCACGGCCAGATCCGCTTCGGTCGTGCCCAGCTGCGACGGGGCAACCGGATCGAGCTGAACGAGCTGGACGTTGGCATCGGCGGCGAGTCGTCGTGCGAACCCCTGCCAGGCCAGCGGCTCGGGGTTCCACAATCCGCCGTACTTCAGCTGCACCATGCGGACAGTCTTGCCGGTGGCGGCCTGTTCGGGCGGCCAGGTGCGCTGCCCCCGGCCTAGGAGAGTATCGGCCGGCGCCACATAAAAGAAGATGTTTGCCCCGGCCTGGAAATCGATTTTGCGGGAGTGGTACTGGTTGCTCTGCCATGCCATCGGCAGGTCGCGTGTGGTGTGGACCACCAGAGGCCGCAACCCGTTGCTGATTTGTCGGAAGGGTACGTACCGGGGGCGCAAGGTATACTGAATGGAGTACAGCGGGTGAGACTCTTCGAGCCTGGTCCACTCGAACTGCGGGAACATCGTCGCGCAGGCGTCGTCAATGCCTTTGGTAAACGGACTCCCATTGCCCTCGGTGACGGCAAAGATCGTCCCGCCCTGCCAGACGAATGTGCGGAGCTTATCGATCTGCTCGGGCGTGAAGTTTGGAGCCTTGGCTCCGGAGATGTAGAGGATCGGCGCGTCGTGCCAGCTCTCCGGCGGGCTGGAGATTTTGACGATCTGCCAGTTCAGGTCCGCCTCGTAATTGTCACTGATCCAGCGGGTGAGGTTGGCCATGTCGCGCGGGCGGTTGTTCCAGTCGCTGTCGAACTGGAGCTTGTTGAACAGCACCGGGCGTCGGCCCCGGGCCAGGAAAAGCATCGCGTAGGCGGTCGCGCCGAGGGTATTCCCGTCGTTCCACTCACCATCCCACGAGCCGTTGGCTTTCTGCCTGGAAAGGATGTACCGCGCGCCGCTGGAGTACCAGCCCAGCCCGCCAAAGTCTTTATACCCACACGCCAGGGCGACCCGCTCCACGCCGTAGAGGTAGTAGTAGCTCATGCGGTAGACGGCCGAGCCGCGGTCGCGACCGGACGGTTTCATGTCGGCCCCGGGTTGCATGGACCGGGGAAAAACGTTCTCGAAGCGCTCGAGTCCTTTCTGCAAATGCGGATCGTATTCGTTGTTATTGTCGCAGCGGAGAAACTCGCGGGCCTTGAGATAATCCAGGCAGACGAACAGGCTCGCCACACCAGCGACTGTCATCGACGGGTAACTGCGCTTCCGCATGGTTCGTTGGCCGTAGCCCCAGCCTCCGTCCGGGTTCTGCTGGGTCTTCCAGAATTCTTCGACCTGCTGCCAGTATTGCAGGGGAATTTCCATGTTGGCCTTCTGTCCGGCCCAGACGCCCAGCAACCCGTATTGGCTGTTGGAGTTATCGGTACGAAATTCGCTGGTTTTCGCGAAGTCCTCGTATGCAACCTCGTTGAATCGGGGCGGATTGTTCCAGCTGAGCATCCGCTTGTACGACTTCATTTTCAACTGTTCCGGCGTCATGGTGATATACCCGTACCCGCCGTTGTTACTGGCCTCGACGAGCCGGCGAACGTCCTGCCGCAAGGAGGCTTCAAGCGTGGCATTTTTGTTCCGCCGGATGGCGGTGTAAAGCGCATTGGCGCGCAAGGCGACGTTATAGAGCGGCTCGAAGGCTTCGAGTTCCAACTGCGTGAGCTTGTCGTAGGCCTCGGAACTCTTGCTCAAATCGCGTACGGCTTTGAGGGCAGCCTTCCACTGCCCAACGTGCCGGGTCGCCTCGACCTGCTGGGCAACGAGCCAGTCCAGGGCCTTTTTCATGCGCGCATCGTTCGGATGGATGCCCCATTCCAGAAGGGCATAGACGATCAGGGCCGTTTCCCCCACGGCCCGGTAGTTCCACATCGGGTTGCCATCGACATCCCCCGGATCAACCACGGGTTGCCCGGCCGGTACCCAGCTGCCCTCATTTCGGTCACCGGCGGTCGTGTTCTGCCGGCTCCAGAGAAACTCCACGGCCCGCTCGATCGACGTAACCACATCGGCATCGTTGACCGGGGCGTCAGAGACTCCGGCGTAGAGGGCGACTGGCCACAGCACAAGGCACGCAGCCAACCCGAGTCCGGGCGAAATGCGGCACAATGGATGGTCGATTGCAGGCATGACACACAGGATGGCACTGCCGGTGCGATCCTGCAACCCATCACAAAAAGCTTAATCATACCTTAGTGGAATTTCGGGTGGTTTATATTGTCCGTCCCCTGCCGGCGGGGCTATGATGGGTTCCATGAATACCAGACCAACCCATCGGTTGCGAATGATTCTCGCCGCCTCGGCCGTTCTTGGCTTGGCCCTGCTGAGTTGCCCGCCCCTCACGGGCGAGCCGGCCAACTCCTCACAACCCGCCAAAGCCGAAACGCTCCGTATCGCCAGCTACAACATCGAGCACTTCAATAAGATGTTCGATCAGGGCCTCGTCGCGCGAAGCAAACGCGACTGGGATGAGTTCTTCCGCGATCAGGAAGACCTCTACGAAGTGGCCCGCGTGATCAACGAGCAACTCGACGCGGACATTCTGACTGTCCAGGAATGTTGCGCCCAGAACCATCTGGAGTATTTCAACCGCAAGTGGCTCAAGAACCGGTACAAGACGGTCAAGGTCTTCAAGGGCAACAGCTCGCGCGAGCAGAACCTGGGCATCCTGGCCAAAGAGGGCTATGAGCTGTTGGAGGTCAGGCAGTTTCATAACGAGCCCGACCCGGTCAACGATCCGGACTTGCAGAGCGTCAAGCAGGGCTCACAGCTGGACGTCGATAACCTGTTGTTTTCCCGAGGCCCTGCCTTTGCGAAGTTTCGCACGCCCGGCGGGCGGGTGATCTGGGTCGGCGTGACGCACGTCAAGAGTCGCTACGGGGATAACCAGGCCGTCACGAAATGGCGTGTCCGCGAGACGACCCGCACGCGGGAACTTTGCGGCGAGCTGCTCGCCCAGGACGAGACCGACCTGCTGGCCATGACCGGCGACTTCAACGACGATGTCGGGCTGTCGACCGAGCACGAAAAGGCATTGAAACTCGACGCCGCCGGTGCGATGACGGCAGGCACAGGTCGGGAAAAACTCATCGACCTCACGGCCGACCTCGATCCAAAGGTCGGCACGTATCATGCCCAGCTCAAGACGCAGTACGCCCCGGTCGTCTTCGACCTGATCTTCGCCAGCCCCGCCCTGGCGCGTTCCGCCCGCAGCGTCAAAGCCATCAGCACTCCCCTGGCGGCCGTGGCCAGCGACCACTACCCTGTCGTCGCGGAGTTTCATTTCCCGGCCGGGCAATGATTCACGCAATCTGAACGACCTGTTCACCTTGGCTTAGCAGCGATGTGCTGCAATGCGGTCAGCCCGCATTCCAACCGGTCCAGCCAAGGAACTCTCATGCCGCACGCCTATCACCGCATTGCCCACAGCCGGGCGTTTACGCTCATCGAGCTGCTCGTCGTCATCGCCATCATCGCCCTGCTGGTGTCCATCCTTCTGCCAAGCCTCCACGCGGCCAAAGACCTTGCTCGCACAGCCGCCTGCCTCGCCCATGTGCGCGGGGCCGGGCGGGGAGCACAACTGTACACCACCGACCACACCGGCTATCTGCCCGGGCCCAACACAAGCGGGGCCCACATCCGAAACGTCAGCGACATCCGAACCTCGTCCACCGAGCCGACCTCCAATATGGACTGGGTATCGCCCACCCTGGGCCAAACCCTCGCCCTGCCGGAAGACCGCAAGGAGCGCATCAAGGCCATCTTCAACACCAAGCTGCACTGCCCGGCTAACGATCGCTACTTCGACGCCGAGTACAACGGTGGCTATAGCACCGTCAACGACCTGCGCTACACCAGCTACGCGGCCATGCTGGGCTTTCACGTTACGCCCGACAGCAAGTTCACGGAGACCGATTCGATCTTTGCATCCCGCGTGCCCCGCCAGCCAAAGGGCTACAACTATCGAATCAATCAACTCGGCTCGCCAAGCCAGAAGGTATACGCCATGGACGGCGCGCGGTACGTGAATTACTCCTCCGGGCAGGTCAGCTACAACAGTTTTCCCTGGCAGGACGACGGGGGCAATTTCATGTCCTACGGGCCGGCCTTCGCGCATGTGAAATCCAACGGCAGCCCCTACCAACAGAGCGGCGATGAGCCTCATGAGCTCGCCAAAGAGTTCGCCTATCGCCACCAGGATAAAATCAACGCCGCCTATTTCGACGGCCATGCCGAAACGCTCGACAACAAGGCCAGTCGAAACGTGAACCTCTATTTCCCCGCCGGCTCGGAAATCATCAACGCCTCGGCCAGCCTCGACCCCGATGACGTCAAAGGCCAGACGATCAAATAGAATCGCCTCGCTAAGAAACGGTTAAACTTCGCCGATGCAGCCAGGTTGGGGCAGGTTTTCATCGACACCGCGTCGGCCCGGTGGCATACTCGTGTCATCCGCACCCCGCATCAATTGAGGGCCTTTCCATGAGGCGTTGCTGGTTCATTCTGCTGGCGTTGCTCCTGGCGGTTCCGCCCGGCTGTGAGGACTCCGCGGCCAACTCGCCCGAGCAAACGCGACAGGACCGCTACGAGAAGCTCGTCCAGGCCAAGTACGGCAAGGCCATCGACGAGCTGCCCCACGACCCGGCCCGCGACCATCTCGTCATCATCAGCCCGCACAACCGCGATATCAAATTCGAGTTCGAGCAGGCGTTTATCCTTCATCGGGCGCTGCATCAGGGCCGGCGGACCACCGTCGAGTGGCGCAGCGTCGGCGGGGGCGGTTCGCAGATCGTCCGCTACCTGGCCAACATCTACGACCAGGGCGTGGACTCCAGCGGGATCGACATCTTCTGGGGCGGGGGCGATTACTATTTCGGCAAGCTCGCCCGGCGCCACGGCAGCGACGCCCCGGCTGTGTTGGCACCCATGGACATCCCCGCCGAGGTCCGCAAGCAGGTTCCCGCGACGCTGTGCGGCAATGACATGATCTCGCCGGAGAACCTCTGGTGCGGGGCGGCCGTCAGCGGGTTCGGCATCCTCTACAACCGCACGCTGCTGGAGTGGATTCACACCGACCCGCCGGAAACCTGGGACGACCTCGGCCGGGCCGACCTGGCCGATCTGGTCGCCCTGGCCGATCCGACGCTGTCGAGTTCCGTCGTGGCCACCTTCGTGCTGATCGTCCAGTCCGCGTCCGACTGGCCGACCGGCTGGGCCAAGCTCCACGCGATTCTGGGCAATACCCACGCCTTCTACGGCGGCGCCGGCGAGGCCGCCAACGCTGTCGTCACCGAGGCCCCCATCGCCACCTGCATCGACTTCTACGGCATGGTCCGCGTCAACCAGTACCCCCAGGACCTCCGCTACGTTCCGCCCAAGGGCCAGGCCGTCTTCAACGCCGACCCCATCGCCATCCTGCGCAACCCGCCGCATCCCCAGCTCGCGCGGGAGTTCTGCAACTTCGTGCTCTCCGTGCCCGGCCAGGCGCTCTGGGCCCTGCCGGTCGGCCACCCGGACGGCCCGGTCCGCGAGGCCCTGCTGCGCAACCCCATCCGCAAAGACGTCTACACCATCTACGCCGGCCAGCTCTGCCCGGAAATCGTCAACCCCTACCAGATCCAAACCGCCACGGACCAGAAGTACATGTCCGGGCTCTTCGCGGTGCTTCGCAACCTCATCAAGGCCGGCCAGATCGACAACGTCCACGATCTCAAACGTGCCCGGCAGGTGCTGATCGAAAAGCAATTCCCGGCCGACCTCGTCGCCATCTGGAACGAGCTGCCGCCCGATCTGCAATCGGCTCGGGATGTCGCCGCCGCGAGCAAAAAGCTCTCCGACACAACCCAGCGGGACCTGCTGACGACCGCCTGGCGGGATTTTTTCCGCGCAAAATACCAGCGCATCATCGACGCCGGAGGCCAGCCATGATCGCCGCGATTCGCACGCACCTGACCCGGGCCGCCTTCGACCTGAAGGAAAAGCCCCTGGCCGGCCTGGCCGCGCTGGCGATGCTGGGCATCCTGGCTGTGACGCTGCTCTGGCCGATCGCATCGGCCGTCTTCGGCGCGTTCGTCCACGAGGGCCAGACCAGCCTCTACTGGTTCGGCCGACTCTTCGACGACGCCCGCACCGCCCAGCAACTCACCAACGGCGTCATCCTCGCCTGCGTCACCACGCTGCTGAGCATTCTCCTGGCCGTGCCGCTGGCGCTGCTGCGGGCGAGATGCTCCTTCCGCGGCCAGAGCCTCCTCGGCGTGGGCGTGCTCGTGCCGCTGATCCTCCCGCCCTTTGTCGGCGCGCTGGCGATGCGCAGGCTGCTGGGGCGCTTCGGCGCGCTCAACCTCCTGCTGGCCAAGGTCGGGCTCGTCGAGTTCGGCCCGGGCAACCTGCCGCCCAACTGGCTCGGCGGGGGCTTGGCCGGCGTGGCCATCATCCAAGCGCTGCACCTGTTTCCCATCATGTACCTCAACGCCTCGGCGGCCCTGGCCAATATCGACCCGTCCCACATCCAGGCCGCCCGCAACCTCGGTGCCTCGCCGCTCAAGGCCTTCTTCCGCGTGACCCTCCCGCTGATGAGGCCCGGGCTCTTTGCCGGCGGAACCATCGTCTTCATCTGGAGCTTTACCGACCTCGGCACGCCGCTGATGCTCAACTTCCACGAGCTGATGCCCGTGCGCATTTACGAGGACCTCGCCGGGGCCGACTTCTCCGGCAAGACGTTTGCAACCGTCTTCGTGCTACTGGCCATCAGTGTCGGGCTCTACGTGCTGGGCAAGTTCGTCTTCGGGCGCGTCCAGGAATCCTCCGGCGGCAAGGCCACCGTCCGCAGCGAGACGCACAAGCTCGGCCTGGCCGGCACGGCCGGGGCCTGGCTGCTCTTTGGCGGCGTGCTTTTCCTGGCCGTGCTGCCACACATCGGCGTAATTCTCTCAGCCGTCACCGAGCGGTGGATGGCCTCGGTCCTGCCGCAGCAGTACACCGCCGAGCATCTCAAGGAGGTCGTCACCGACGAGGCGACCTACCAGTCGATCCTCAACAGCCTCAAGTACGCCCTCAGCTCGACCGCCTTTGACCTGATCCTGGGCTTCGGGGCAGCCTGGCTGATCGTCCGCAGCAAAGCCCCCTTCCGCAATGTCCTCGACGCGGTGGTCATGCTCCCCCTGGCCGTGCCGGGGCTGATCCTGGCCGCCGGGTACGTTCGCCTCACGGCCGACCCCGACAGCTGGCTGCACGCCATCGGCCCGGGCGGGTCCTCGCCCTGGGTCATCCTGATCGTCGCCTACGCGGTCCGCCGCCTGCCCTTTGTCGTCCGCGGCGTGGGCGCCGGCCTCCAGCAAGTGCCCGAAACCCTCGAAGAGGCCGCCTGGACCCTCGGCTCGCCACGCACCGCCACCGTCGGGCGAATCACCCTGCCGCTGGTCGCTGCCAATATCATCGCAGCGGGGGTGTTGACCTTCGCCTTTGCCATGCTCGAAGTCTCCGACTCGCTGATCCTCGCCCAGCGACAGGCCGAGTACCCCATCACCAAGCAGATCTACGAACTCTATGCTTCCGGTACGATCGAGGGCATACACGTCGCCGCGGCGCTGGGTGTCTTCGGCATGGTGCTGCTGGGCGGAACGATGGCCCTGGCGGCCGGGCTGCTGGGCAAGAAACTCGGGGCGATCTTCCGCGCCTGAAAACCAAGGAACCGCACATGAAATCCATCACCATCGATCACGTCACCAAACGCTACGGCTTCGGCCCGACGGCATTCCAGGCCCTGACGGATATCAACATCACCATCGAAGCCGGGGAGTTCTTCTTCCTGCTCGGGCCCAGCGGATGCGGCAAGACGACACTCCTTCGCACCATCGCCGGCCTCCACGCCCCCACCCAAGGACGCATCCTCCTCGGCGACGAAGACGTCACCAACCAGCCCGTCCACAAACGCAACACCGCGATGGTCTTTCAGAGCTACGCCCTCTGGCCTCACATGACGGTCGGTCAGAACGTTCAGTTCGGCCCGAAAATGAAAGGCCTTCCCGCTCCGCAGCGTCAGAGCCTCGCCGAGCAGAACCTCAAGCTCGTCCAGCTCGATCACCTCGCCCAGCGCAAGCCCAACGAGCTCTCCGGCGGCCAGCAGCAACGCGTCGCCCTGGCGCGAGCCCTGGCCTACAGCAGCGACTGCCTCCTGCTCGACGAGCCGCTGAGCAACCTCGACGCCCGGCTGCGGATGCAAATGCGCACCGAGCTACGCCGGCTCGTCAAGGACAGCGGCGCCACGGCCGTTTACGTCACCCACGACCAGAAGGAAGCCCTCAGCATGGCCGACCGCATCGCCGTGCTGCACGAGGGACGCATCGCCCAGATCGGCACGCCGGAGGACGTCTACAACCGCCCGGCCAGCACATTCGTGGCCGACTTCATCGGCGAGGCCAACTTCCTGCCCGGCACGGTGCAGTCGCCCGGCGAGGTCGCCTCGGTCGACACGCCGGCCGGGCCGGTCCGCTCGGCCGTCACCGCCGAGGCCTCGACCGGCCAGGCCGTCACCTGCTGCGTCCGCCCCGAGTGGGTACGCATCGTCCCGCGAGGCCAGGCCCCTGCCACCGCCACCGCCCTGCCGGCCGTCATCGACACGGAAGTCTACCTCGGCGAAATCCGCCAGTACTTCTGCCGGTTAGCCAATGACGACACCTGGCGGATCAACACCCTCGGCGAGCAGACGGCCCCCTTCGCACCCGGCGCGGAAGTCGACCTGGCGATCGCTCCGGGCGATGTCTGCCTCCTGCCGGCCTGAGGTGGAGCAATCTTCCCTCAGTCAACCTTTACTACTCGTCGACCCTTGCTGGCAGATCAGGGAACGCTTCGGCCACAGCACGGTGCGTGATATGCCCCTCTCGCATGTTTACCGCCGCAGCCCGGCCGGGGGATTTTGACGCGAAGCCATCCACTCCGCACGCAGCCAGTTCTCGCGCATAGGGCAACGTCGCGTTGCACAGGGCCAGGCTGGATGTCCGCCCGACGGCGCCGGGCATGTTCGCGACGCAATAGTGGACCACCTCGTCAATGATGTAGGTCGGTTCGGAGTGGGTCGTGGGTCGGGTCGTTTCGACGCAGCCGCCTTGGTCGACGCAGACATCAACGATCACGCTGCCGGGTTTCATCAGTTTGAGTTGGTCCCGTTTGATCAGGTTCGGTGCCAATCCACCGGGAATCAGCACCGCCCCAACGACCAGGTCGACATGTTTGAGATAGGCTTCGACTGCATGGGGGTCGCAGTAGACTGTCGCGACGTTGGCGGGCATGACCTCATCGAGGTATCGAAGCCGGTCGAGGTTGATGTCCATGAGGATCACGCTGGCCCCCAGGCCAGCGGCTACTTTCGCCGCCGCCGTGCCGACCACGCCGCCACCGATGATGAGAACCTCCGCCGGAGCCACGCCGGCCACTCCCCCCAGCAAGATGCCCCGCCCCATCATCGGGCGTTCGAGGAACTTGGCCCCTTCCTGGACACTCATTTTACCGGCGACTTCGCTCATGGGCGTCAGCAGGGGAAGTCGGCCCTGGGCGTCATAGAGAGTCTCGTAGGCCACAGCCGCCATGCCACTTTTGAGGCTGCCTTCGGTCAGCTCACGCGACGCAGCGAAGTGGAAGTAGGTGAACATTACCTGTCCATCCCGCGCCAGGGCCACCTCACCTGGCTGAGGCTCCTTGACCTTGACGATCATCTGGGCCCGGTCGAAAATCTCCTCGGCGGTATCGAGTATCGTCGCACCAGCCGCGACATAATCCTCGTCGAAAAAGCCACTGCCCAGCCCCGCGTCTTTCTGGACAAAGACCTCGTGGCCATCGCGGCCGAGCAGCTCTGCTCCCACGGGTAGCAGGGCAACACGATATTCATCTGTCTTGATTTCAGTCGGCACGCCAATTCGCATCGTAGATCTCCATTCAGTGGTCTCGGTTGGATGCAGGCCTGAACAATCCTGCGGATGGTGGAACCATACGCCCCGGATCAGGGCGCGTCAAGGATAGCCTGCCGTGACAAATCTCTTGCCCCCGCGCGCCGCTGCGATAGGATAGGACTCGATGAGTGACGATCCGCAAACCAGCCCCGCCGGCGACGAGCCGGCCAAACCCGCCACGGGCCAGCAGATCCCCGGCTATAAAATGCTGGCCAAGCTCGGTGCCGGCGCGATGGCGGTAGTCTTCAAGGCCCGCCAGCTCAGCCTCAATCGCGACGTGGCCATCAAGGTCCTGCCCAAGAAGCTCAGCCAGGACGCCGAGTACGTCGAGCGGTTCTACGCCGAAGGCCGGGCCGCGGCCAAGCTGAACCATCCCAATATCGTCCAGGCCTACGACGTCGGCGAGGCCCAGGGGTATCACTACTTCGTCATGGAGTACGTCGAGGGCAAGACGGTCTACGACGAGCTGGCGGCCGGCAAGGTCTACAGCGAGGCCGAGGCCCTGAACATCATCCTCCAGATGGCCCGGGCGCTGGATCACGCCCACAGCCAGGGGCTCATCCACCGCGACGTCAAGCCCAAGAACATCATGCTCACAACCGGCGGCCTTGCCAAGCTCATGGACATGGGCCTGGCCCGGGCCGCTGCCGACGAGTCGGCCATCGCCGCCGAGCAGGGCAAGCTCTACGGCACGCCCTACTACATCAGCCCCGAGCAGATCCTCGGCAAGGCCGACGTCGATTTCCGCTGCGACATCTATTCCCTCGGCGCGACGTTCTACCACATGATCACCGGGCAGGTGCCCTTCGACGGCGAAGACTCCAAGGCCGTCATGGTCAAGCACGTCAAGGCCGCCCTGCCCGCCCCGGACCGCATCAACATCGACATCAGCTTCGGCACGGTCAAGGTCATCCAGAAGATGATGCGTAAAAAACCCTCCAACCGCCACGCCAGCACGGCCGAGCTGCTGGACGATCTCAAATCGATCGACTTCCTTTTGGAGGTCGAAGACGGCGGAACCCGCCACGACGAACCCCTGCCAGACCTCTCGGCCCACATGGCCGAGCCGGACGAACCGGCCCCGGCCAAGTCTGCCCCCTCACGCGAACCTGCCGCCAGGCCCGAAACGGTGCCCACCCCGCCACCAGCCCCGGTCGCGACCAGAACTCCGACCTGGCTGATCGTGGCGCTGATCACGAGCGTGCTGCTGAATGTCGCCCTGGCGGTGCTGGCCTTTCTGCGTTGACATCATCGCGTCATGCGGGTATTGTTTCTATGAAGTTTGGAGGCGTAAATCGACCTGTCTGGCCGATAACGAAACCATCATGCCGCGAAACCAGACACTTTTTGCAGGGGCGGTCAGCCTGCTTGCGTGGGGGCTGCTGGCCGGTACGCTCTGCGCCCAGACCAACAGTGGCGTCCGCATTTACGATGAGCAACTGCGCGTGGCCCTGGACCGCAAGGACCCCGCCGACCGCGAGAAAGGCTTCGACGCCGGCGGCTGGCTGAACTACACCCTGCTGCACTTCGACGACGACGCCAGTCTCCGCCGCCGCACGCTCAACCAGTTCCAGCTGCGAGGCTGGGCCAGCGCCAACATCAACAACGTCCACAAGGCCTACTTCCGCGGGCTGCTGACGTGGGATGTCTGGGCCGGCAATGACAACGTCGGCGCCAGCCGCAATTACGAATTCCAGGAGACCGTCGAGCGGGCCTGGTACGAAATCGATCTCGGCAAGCTCATCGAGCAGCAGTCCGGCCAGACGCCCCAGTGGGGCTTCACCGCCAAAGTCGGCCGCGAGTACATCACCTTCGGTACGGGCCTGGCCCTGTCCATGCCTCTCGATGCGGTCGACATGAACGTCCGCTATCGCAACTTCGAGTTTCGCTCGCTGCTGGGCATGACCGTCAAAGACAGCTTCAACCGCGTCGACCGGGGCTACTACATTTCCGAGCACCAGGAGCGATGCTTCTGGGGCTTCGAGGTGGCGTACAATTTTTCCGACCATCGCCCCTTCGCGTACTTCTTCTCTCAGAGCGACCATTCCACGCCCTACACCGCCTCGCCGTTCCAGCGGTACGACTACTCCAGCCGGTATCTCGGCCTGGGCAGCACGGGTACGCTGATCTGGCCGGACCTGTCCTACTCAGCCGAGCTGGTCGGCGAGTGGGGGCGCACCTTCTCCAACAACGCCTGGCGAAACCAGGACGAGATCTGTGCCCTCGCCGCCGACGTCAAGCTGGAATACTACTTCCGCGTCGACACCCACCCGAAGGTCTCCGTCGAGTACATCTACGCCTCTGGCGACAGCGACCGCGGCACGAGCAGCTCGACGGCCGGGGGCAACACAGCCGGCACGCGGGACAAGGCCTTCAACGGCTTTGGCTATCGCGACACGGGCATTGCCTTCGCCCCCGCCCTGAGCAACCTGAACATCTACATCGCCGGGGCCAGCTTCTATCCCCTGGAAGACTACGAACTGTTCCGCAAGATGGAGCTGGGCACGAAGGTCTTCTTCTACCAGAAGGCCAACGAGTCCGGCGGCATCAGCGACGCCCAGGCCACCGACCAGGCCAGCTGGGTTGGCTGGGAATGGGACGTCTACTGCAACTGGCGCATCACCAGCGACCTGTCCTGGACGGGGCGCTACGGCGTGTTCATGCCCGGCAGCGCCTTCCGCGGCCAGGCCGACTCGCCCCGCCACTTCCTCTACACCGGCATTTTGCTGAGCTTCTGACCATGACACGACGGCACGACAACCCGACGTTCCACGCAGCCGCGACGGCCGCCCTGCTCGCCGCTGCCCTGCTCGCATCGGCCTGCACACCGGCCGAGCCGGCCATCCACTCCGGCCCGGCCACCCTGCCGGCCGGGCAGTCCTCCGCACGCTTCTTCAGCGAGGTCGCCCGCCAGCAGACCGTCTCGCAGAACCAGGCCGCCCACGGCGTGCTGATGCTCATGCACGACGGCAAAGACCCCGCCGCCGATTTCGCCCAGCGCGTCAACATGCTTCTCGACGCCGGCGTGGTCGACCGCTCCTGGACCTTCGACGCCGACGCCCCCCTCACCCGAGGCCAGCTCGCCTACATGATCTGCCAGGCCTGCGACTTCCCCGGCGGTGTCGTCCTCACCCTGACGGGCCCCTCGCAACGCTACTGCCTCCGCGAGATGCAATACCGCAACATGATGGTCGATGGCGCCGTCTACACCGACGTGACAGGCTTTGAGTACGTCGGCGTGATGGGCCGGGCCGACACCTACAAGCGAACCGGCAAGGTGCCCAACCCCGACGGCACGGTCGAGCCGTAACCGAAAAAATTGCTTTCCCGCCTGACCTTATCCCGCCTGGGGTGTCTCGCAATACAGCCGCACCCACTGCGTTAATCCAAGACCGACCATTTATCCCGGGAACCATCCTATAATGAAGTACACCGCACCATCTGCCAAAGGAGCAGCCATGATTCGCCTTTCATCCCTCCTCATCGCGACATGCGCCGTCATTGCCCTGCCCTGCCTCACCCAGGCGGAAAACAACCCCGCCCCGGCAACCCAGCCAGCCGCCGCGCAGCCCGACGCCGCCCCCGCACCGGCCACCGATAACGGCAGTGCTGGCAATGCCAAAGACGCCGAAGACGCCAAAAACGCCAAAAACGCCAAAAAGCTCGCCATCACCGTCAAGAGCATCGACGGATCGGCTGCGGAGTATCGCGACATGTCCCAGCAGGATCCGAAATGGCAGCCCCTCAAGGTCAGCCAGACGCTCGGCGAGCTGTGCATCGTCTCGACGGGGCTGGGCACGACCGTCGTGCTGCAGCTGGAAGACCGCAACGAGTTCGTCATCAAGCCCGTCAGCGAGTTCGGCATCCGCTCGGCCCGCAAGCTGGGTAACCACGCCGAAACCCGCGTTGGGCTCAAGTACGGCGCAATCACCGCCGACGTCGACAGCTCCCGCGGCACGAACGACACCCGCGTATCGACCCCCGTGCTGACCATGGCCGCCAAGGGCACCGGCTGCAACCTCGCCACCGGCGATATGGGCACCGGCGCACAGGGCACGCACGGCACATGGGCCGTGACGGGTAACGGCGGGCAGTCCAAAAACCTCCCCGGCGGCCACCAGACCAACGGCCAGTTCGCCAACACCAACCAGATCAACAACAACCAGTTCGCTAGCAACGTCGGCAATATGCCCGGCTCGACCGGCAACGACAAAAAGTTCCTCAACCAGTTCGGCTCGGGCCGGGGGCTGTTCAACTTCCAGAACAACCTCCTAAACCACCCGCCCCTGCCGGAATGCTCAGACTCCTACCCGCCTTACAACCCCAATTCCCACATCGGCGGTCAGTACTCGGATGTCTATCCCTGACCATACCAGCCCGCCTGCGACCAGTCGCTCAAAAGTATCAGGACTGCCCTGCGACCCAGCCGCCCTCAAGCGTACCGACCACCACTGCCCCAACCGCCCTGCTTCCGCGCCCAACCGGCCTGTGCCAACCGGCCCTGCCTCCGCGCCCCGGCCGCAGGAGTTTTTATCCGCTAGTACTCTGTTAAATGCATAACGTCTGGTTGGTCTTTGTGCCGATAGTGG
>CAZCDM010000039.1:0-14825 GCA_964497475.1 uncultured Planctomycetaceae bacterium | reverse complement strand
AGTCAGATCGCTCAACGGCGGAGTTGGGCAAGGCTATCTGGGAAATCCCGGGTGACACAGATGGTCATGGCCCCGGTTTTTGGGAAAGCTCAATGCAGTGTTTCACGACCGAGAATACATCTGGTGCGATGGATTCCCAAGATCCGTGTGCGACGAAAAAACGCCAGGCCTCTTCGGCGATCTCGCGAGCACGATGGGATTGGCGGGTGAGTGTCAGGCAGGCCTCGGCGAAGGCAGTTGGCGTATCGGCCATGCAAAGCTCCCGGCCGTCTTGCACCTCGTGGCCATAGGCGCCCAGAGTCGTAGAGACCACGGGAACTTTCATGCTGAAGGCATCGAGGATTTTCAGCCTTGTTCCACCGCCACGTAACAGCGGGACGATCATGCAGGTCCAGGTGGCAACCTCTGAAGCCAGATCCTCGACGTAGCCCAGCGGATCGAACCCCGGATAGTCAAGGTTCGCACGATTATCTTGATTCTTACCCGCCACGCGAAGATGAGCTTTGGGCATGGCTTGGCGGATCAGTGGCCAGACTTTGCGGGCGAACCAGTCGAGGCCTTCTGCATTGGGGCCGTAGCTGACCTTCCCCAGAAAGCCAAATCGCCCGGGAATCGGGGCGGTCCAGGTTGGCTCAGTCTGAGGCATAACAGCTCCGTTTCGGATTACATGAACCCGATCAGAATCACCCATGTATCGCCTGTCGTCCTGACTGCAAGTACAAAGGATGGAAAAGCGATCAAGATAAGCCTGTTCATAACGCTTCAGCCGCAGCCAGGCTTCATGTTGTGAGAGCCGGCCCCGAAGCGAGTTAGCTGGCTTGCCGATGAGCTTCTTGTGTTCCAAGTCATCAATATCTAGAATGGAACGGGGATAGTTCCAGTGCCCAAAACTATCAGCCACCAAGCCGCCCCGGAACCAGACCAGGTCGTGCGTGGCGAGCAGCTCTTCGCACATGCCCCGATCTTTTTCGATAATGAGATGCTGCGGACGGAGCATCAGTCTCCAGTCGAAGCGGCGCGCGAGCCATGCAGCCGGGCCTCTGCGGTGTGTGACGCGAGCGGTTTCGTAGCGAACCGCGCCAGGAAAGGCCTGTTGCATGGCCTCGACCCGATCCGGCGAATCCGCCCGCAGTATGTCGGTCCATAGCACTGTCACATCGCCACACTGCTGCAGTAATCGTCCGATGTGATAACTGCGTAGTTCTCCGCCCTGCTCTGGCGGGCAGGGTCCGCCAGGGAGAACGTAGAGAATTCTCGGATTCGTGGTCATAATAATCGTCGGGCTCAGGTCAAAATAAGAGGGGAATTATCCAGTAATTATCCGCAACGCTTTGTACATATTTCGCAGAGAGGGATACTGTGACAGCCCTTTGCGTATCTGGATCAACGAACTCTTGAAATGCTCCTTGCGTAGCTCAGCCGCGGTATTCAAGGCGCGTTTTGCCGAGCCTCTCCGGAATTCCTGCAAGGCAGTTTTGCGTCGAGCTGGGTCGATTATATACGTCTGAATATATGACACCGCTTTATTCTCGTCGTCAATGTCCGCTCCCGTCAGCGCGAGTCGGGATGTATCGGAACGGCTGTGTATGCGATACAGGGCGAGCGGGGCCGGATCGTAGTAGAATGGATAGCGAGATAGAATGCGTGCCCACATCTCCCAGTCAGCGCAATGGGGTAGGTCGGGACGAAACCCTCCAACGGCTTCATACACTCCCCGGCGGACCGAGATAGTGGGAAAATAAATCTTTTGTCGCGCAGCTTGGGAAAAGAAAAAATCCTCAAGTATCCCGGCATCCCGCGCAAAGAGTCGACCAATCGAAGTCCAGTCCGAGTACTCGTCAAAGATGATTGCCCGGCAGGCGGCGGCGCCGGCTTCGGGATGCTCGTCGAACCCTTTTTTCATGGCCTGGTAATAGCCGGGACGAATGGCGTCGTCGCCGTGGAGGATGTGTACGACGCGGCCTCGGCTTCGGCGGATGCAGGTATTAAACGTCTCGATCGCCCCGCAATTTTCCGGCTGGCGATAGAAGTCAACCCGCCCCTGGCCAAGCTCCCTGACCACCGCCTCGGGGTCGTCTTTGGTCGAGCAGTCGTCGATGACCTCGATCTGCATGTCCTGCGGGCTGACCTGTTCATCCAGTACGCTCTGGAGCGTTTCGCGGACGAGGTCTGCGCAGTTGTATGTCGGGATCATCACCGACCAGAATGGGCGGTCCGGGCTGTCAGGCAGAGGCTCGATGGTGGGCGGTGCGGCGTGAGTCATCTGGCAGCTGTCCTTTCGCGTGGTTACTTCACTCGACCCCAGCCGAGGGTCGCATGCTTCTGGTTGACGAAACCCGGGTTCCAGACCGTCAATTCGGGCGAGCCGAACAGGACATGGCACGCCGCTTCGTAGCCCTGCATGAACGAGTGGTCCATGTTGGCGGCCTCGTATTTCCATGCGCCGAATCGGCCTCGGCTGAGGATATTCTCCTCTTGCAGCGCCGGCAGGAGGAAATCAAGGCACGGATCGCGTTCGAGGCTTGGCGTGGGGTAGCCGTATTCCACGCGGTGTTTCCAGGTGTGGGCCACTGTAGTATTTTCGGCACAAAGGCCCATCGTCTTGATCGCCGAAACGGTTTCCTGTTCGATCGTCTCGCCGTTGACGGTCTTGCAGGGCGACTCGGATATCTCGCACATCAGCGACCAGCATCGCTGGCTGTCCGGTACGTTGGCTGGACTGTAATGGCTGAAATGGGTCACGCGATAGAAGGGGCTGGACTCTTCGGGGAAGTACAGCCAGCACTTGCCGTGCATCGACTCGGGGGGCTGGCCTTCCAGACCCACGCCGACGATGTACGTCGAGGATCGCTTCAGCTGCCCGGCCGAGCGAATCCACTCCTCGCGGCCGGTCATGGTCACGAGGCGATCCAGCGGCATGGTGGAAATCAGTGTGCTGTAGGGCAGGGTTTCGCCGCTGGCCAGTGTGACCGTTTTCGCCTCGGCATCGACCGAGCCGACCTCCGCGTTCATGCGGAGCTTGCCGGCGGGCAGGCGTTCGCCCAGAGCTGACCAGATCGCCCCCGTCCCGCCGGTGCGCGGGAAGCGGAAGGTATTGTTCGGCCCCCAGGAGGTGTCATCCTGCCGCAGGGCCACGTTCCGCGCCACGCGGGCAGCGTCGGGCACGGCGACGCGTTCGGCGATCCACTGGGCAGCCATCTGCTCCGGCCGATACGCCCAGACCTTGAAATTGTATGGCCTCATGAACAGCTCGGCGATGCCCTCGCCCGTCGTGGCCAGGATGAACTCATCGAACGTCTCGAACCGCTCGGGCAGGGGTGTGGCGGCCGCTTCGATCAGGCCCGTCAGGCAGCGGGCGCAATCTTCGGGGTCGAGGCGGTGGATGTTGTTCTGGAACGGATAGGGGATCCAGCGGTCGGCCATGCGGACCCACGACTCGCGGACGTGCTCCAGCCAGCCGTCCGGGCCCAGCAGAGCATCCAGCAGCCGGCTGTAGAGGTCGTAATGGCTGAACGTCACGTGCCCGCCGAGGTCCCAGGTAAAGCCCCGCTCATCGACAATGCTGCGCGACAGCCCGCCGACGACATCGAGCTGCTCCAGCAGAACCCAGTTCTCCACGCCGAAGCGCTGCATCGCCCAGGCGGCCCCCAGCCCGCAGGGGCCAGCGCCGACAATCACGATCGGTCGATCGGCCGAATTATCGCATAACGGTTTCACGGAAGGCTCCTTGCTTATTGTCTGACCAGGGGGCGCTGGACCCGGGCCCGTACGAGACGCCGGATAACCCGATGCACGCCGGGCAGGTGCGGAGACCAGAAGAGGTAATCATATCGCCTCCAGGGCAGGGCAAACAACCCCGCAGGTCGCCTGAGGCGGAATCGGCCCAGGCGTACCCCGGCGGCCTGCAAGACCTCGGCCAGGCCGGGCGGCACGGAGCCGAAGCTCATCGCCCGCCGGCCGGGCGGTGTCTCCTGCCGCAGCAGCTCGACGAGCCAGCCGTTGATCGACTCGAAAAAATCCTCGTGTCGGCTGGCCTGGAAGCCCGGGCCTTGCCGGGCCGCGTCGGCCAGCATCGCCGCGATGGTCGCCCGACTGTCCCACGGGTCCTGCCCTTCCAGGCGGAAGAGGCATCGTGTCAGCAGGTAGTGGAGGAAATCCAGCATCGTGTTGCGATCGGAACATCGCCCCAGCTCCAGTGCCTCGCCCAGCCGGGCCGGCAGCTCGGTGCGATCGGCCAGGTCCAGTGTCATGCCCTTGTGCCCGTAAATCGCCTCGCCGACCAGCACGACCGGCTTGTCATGCAGCATCGCCTCCAGGCCGACGGTCGAATTGATCACGACCAGCGCGTCGGCCAGGTCGAGCATCGCGTGGAGGTCGAACTCGCTGCTGAAACGGATCGGCCCGCCCTGGAACTGCTCGCGGAGGTCGTCGGTATTGCTCCCCTCGGGGTGCGGGCGGACGATCAGCACCGTATCGGGCCTCTCGCCCAGGGCGTCGCGGAGGTCGCTGATCAGGGCCGCCATGGTTTTGTAACGCGGCGAGTAGAGTTGGATATTCGAGTCCCATTCCAGTTGCAGCGGCAGGAGGATGACCCGCTGGCCGGGCTCGATGCCGAGCTGGCGGCGGATTTCGGCCTTCTCGGCGTGGCGGCCACTCTGGACGACCGACGTCCGCGAGGCGATGAGCTGCTGGCAGAAGGTTTCGACAGCCTGGCGTTGTTCGGCGGTGGGCCCATGCGAGGCCGTACCCGCCCAGCCGTCCCCAGCCACATGACTGCCGAAGTTCACGCCCTGCGGATCGATCACCAGCGTATCCGGCAGCAGCCCCCGCTCGAAGTAGAACACCGGCAGCGACGCCTGCGACGCCGCGTGAACCAGCCCCGCCGAGGTCACCCCCAGATTGCCATTATGCACCAGCACGAAGGCGGGCCTGAGCTGCTCGATCGCAAGGCGGTACCCCGCGGTCAGCCGACCGGCCGCCGCAGCAAGGAAGGAATCGTCATCGCCCCGCCAACGCTGATCGGCCAGCGGCTCGAGCAGCCACCGCCACCGCTTGATGCGGTCCAGCCAGGTCATCCCCGCCAGCTCGTCGGCCGTCAGATCAGCCGGCTTCTGCCCCCGCGCCCGCCAAGCCAGCTCGCACAGCGTGACAGCCTGAAACCCCTCCCGCAAAAACCGCAGCCGACCGGCCTCGGTCGGCACGGCAAAGCACAATTCCACCCCCGCCTGCTCGCGCAGGTACCGCCCCAGAATCGCCAGCCGACCCACCATCGGCGCGTCGTCCCACGCAAACACCAGGCCGCTCGTCTGTAATGACATCCCATCTCCGTTCAATGTATCGAGGCAGTCCGTAGTCTAGCAGGTTCACGATGGTTGTAAACCGCCGAACCAGCTCTTGTTTCGGAACGAACCGCCCGTTACATTAAGGCGGTTCGATCAATCGGCCCGGCCGACAATCAGGCCCAGGCCGGGAATCGGCCGCTACGAGCACCTCAGATGAAACCTACACACATCGACCGCTTCGAGCAGTTTCTGGCCTGGTACGGCGACATCCACCACCTGCCCGAAGCATACGCCGATGCCTCGACGATGGAGGCACATTATCAATCGGCGGTGGAGCTATTCGATGCTTCTGTTCCCTTTCTCGAAGCGCTGCACTTGGAACCGAACAGCCGGGTGCTGGATATCGGGCTGGGGTATGGCTTTCACTGCAAATGGTTCGCGGGCAAGCAGGCTCGTGTGCTGGGCATTACCACGCACATGACCGATGAAATTACCGACCGGGCCAGGCAGGACGGCTACGAAGTCGCTTGCATGGACATGCACTTTCTCGACCTGCCCAATGACAGCCAGGACCTGCTCTGGAGCCATCACAGCCTCGAGCACAGCTTCAGCCCGCTCTTTGCCCTGCGGGAATGGCTGCGGGTTCTCAAACCCGGTGGCACATTGGCCGTTACCGTTCCCCCTCACAAAACCGAAATCGTCAGCGGACATTTCACCACTGGATGGACGGTAGGACAGCTTTTGTACCTGCTGGCCGTTGCGGGCTTTGAGGTTGCCGATGGGCTCTTCCTGAAGGAGGGCTACAACGTTCGGGCGCGGGTGACCAAGCCGTTGACGCCCAACGACCCGACCAGCCGAAGCTGGATCTTCCGTTGGGTCGATGAACTTCCCGAACCCCTCGGCCGTGAAGTAATTCAAAAACCCCAAAGCATGGGTCGATATGCATATCCGGGCGCGATACGCAGGCTGGATCAATCCGCCGTTGTTTGGGATCGTCCCCAAACTAGCCCCCCGGGCCGACGTGCCCGAATCAAACGGTTCGTAAAAAACCTACTGAGGCTTCAATGAGTGTCAACCAGGTGCTGATCACGTTCGATTCGCTCCGCTGGGACATGTTCCAGCAGGCCGACGTTCCCTATCTCAAGTCGCTGGGCCGGTGGCGGCGTGCCTATACGCCTGGGCTGTATACGCTGCCAGCCCATACGTCCTTTTTCGTCGGCAAGCTGCCTCATACCCTCGATCGTGAAGATTATTACGATTCCACCGCGACCCATTCTGTGCGAGGCCGGCGGTTCTGGCGCAAGCCCGGCCTGAAACGGGGCAAGCAGTTCTGGCGTCTCGGCGGTGTCGAAGCGAAACACAAAGCCGAAGTCGTCGTCGAGGGCAGGAGCCTCATCGACGGGTTCAACCGGTCAGGCTATCGCACCATCGGCACGGGTGCGATGAACTGGTTCAATGTCAACCTGCCCGGGGCGCAGTCGCTCGTGCAGGATTTCCAGCACTTCGGCTGGTTCGGCGACGAGAAAAAGGGCGTCCACGAAGCGGCTGAACAGCAGGTGGACTGGGTCCTGAAAGAAATCGCCAAGTCAACCCAGCCCTTCTTTCTCTTTGTTAATTTCGGCGAGACGCACCACATGTTCCGCTACAAGGGGTGCGACTGGTTCGACGAGCCCAACCCCTACGGCAATGCAAAAGTATGCAGGCAGAGGCAGCGGGCCTGCATCGAATATCTCGACCCCCATGTCCGGACGATCATGGAAGCCGTCGGCCCCTGCAACGCTGTACTCTGCAGCGACCACGGCGAAGCCATGGGAGAATCCGGCCTGTGGGGGCACGGCTTCTACCACCAAACCGTCGTCGAAGTACCCATGCTGATCAAACAGGCCGATCAGTAACGTTCGGCCTGACCGGCAGGCAAAAAAAAGGCCCGCACCATGCGCGGGCCGAAAAGCACTATGCAGATTGTTGCCTGCGCAACAGGCTTTCTTTGAAAAACGTATTGCTACGGCCTGGGACCAAGCAGGAAGGTATCAACTTCCAGTTCATGATTTCCTGCACTGGTAGTACTGCCACTTTGGAGGTTGGTATCATCATTTCCGGCATCGGTATAGATATTGTCGCTGCTGTAGCCGATGTCCGGCCTGGATTCCATGGCAACATGGCCGTCAGCAAAGAGGGCGACGTTGATCTCCTGGGAGTGGTTGGGGCTCATGTGAGGCTTGAGTGCATCACCTGTAAGATTGGTAACGTCGGCAGGGGAGCTGCTGCCACCGGAGTTGGCGTAGGGACCTTTGTCGCCCATGACGACAACCGAGCCCGGGGTAGCGACTGACCAGTTAAGCTCCCAGTCATTGGTACCTTTAATAATAATCGGGCACTGGTAGCCATAGCTGATATGCTCGTTCGAGCTGAAATCCCAGTAGTAATCGCCGGAGGAATCCTTCAGGTCGGTCTCGGCGGTGTCTTCCGTGGAGGGGCAGACGAAGAGCTTGGCGGCCGTCCCGTCGCGGACGAGCATGAACAGCAGGCCACTGACGTTGCGCGCAGCATTGTCAGGGTCACTAGGGGCTGTTCTGACGCCACCGGTTGTGGCCCAGCATTGCGATGACGGTCCATAGTTAATCCATGGCGGGGAGCCGTCATTTTCGCTGGTGTAGAGCAGCAGGCTCTTGCCGATGCCGTTCTGGTTCGTACCGCACATAGCCCGCTTGGCCAGTTCCTTGGCGCGATTCAGGCTCGGCAGGAGGATGGAAACCAGCAGTGCGATGATGGCGATGACCACCAACAGTTCGATAAGCGTAAATCCCTTACTTTTCCTCATGTTACGTGCTCCTGTGTGTTTAAATCTTTCGGGATGATATGATATGATTTCCGGTTGCGCACAACGCATGCGCAGGGTACCCTATACCCCTATTGTACCACTATATCGGCCGATTGCAAAGGGGGGGGCGACACATATTTTCAGCCTTGCGTCTTGCCCGGCCGACGGCGGATTCTCTGCCAGGCCCGGGCGAGGTCGGCCCGTTCGGGCGGCTTGAGGCTGAACAGAAACAGCACAGCCAGGTAGAGCGGGGGGGCAAGACTCAATTGACAAGTTTTGCTGGGATGCCAACAGCGACGGCTCCTGGGGGCACATCATTTAGAACTACGGCATTGGCTCCCACTACAGCGCCTTGGCCAACCGTGATGTCTCCCAATATTTTTGCCCCCGTTCCCAGAATAGCGTTATCCTCGATAATGGGCTGCTCGCCACTATTGGGTATCTTGACGCCTAGCACAACGCCGGAGTAAATTTTTACATTATTGCCTATCACCGCATTGCGACCAATGACAATACCCCGTGAATGTAATATTTTCAGATTCCGTCCAATTTTTGTCGCATAGTGTATTTCGATCCCATGGCACAGTGCGTTCAGATTCATGAAAAAGATCGGCAGGAGTGGGATGCCTTTACGATAGAGCCAGTTTGACAGTCGATACAGACGCTCTGCTCTTTTATTCGGGGCCAAGCCCCAGGATGGGCGCAATACGGACCAAACCCGCCGCAGGACAGAAACGATTTTTTTTATTATTTGCAAGGCACTCTCCCGATAGCAATCGTGCATTATTGCGCCCGATGTCTGATTTTATCTAACACGGATTTCAAGTCGGCCTTTTCAGGTGGTTTCAGGCAGAAAAATACAAGGACGACAAAATAGAAGCACGCTGCCCCCGCCGACAGCAACAGCAAACGGGGCCATGTGTCGACTGGAAGAAACAGTTTTGTTGCGATCAGGGCACCTGCGGTCACTGCTGCCGGAATGAGGCCTGGGACGAAGGCCTCAACAAACAACTCTTTCCAACTGTAATTGACAACTCGTTTTGCCAGGGTGAAATTCAAAGGGATACCAACCAGTAAGGCCGTCAAGAACGTGCCGAGACCTGAACCTACGGCCCCGAGGCTAAACCACCCGACCAATACGAGAGTCACCAGTACATTGGCAACCTGGAAAATCAATATTCGGATGGCGAGAGGTTTTGGGGTTCCCTTGGCATTCATGATCGGGGGTAACATCGCATTGACCCTTGCAATGGGCTGTGCTAGCCACAGGAGCAGAAGGACAGTCCCAGCCTTGATATAGGTGTTGCCGATGTAGAGCACGATGAGTTCACGATGGAAAACCATCAGGGGTACTGCCAGGATAAACGCCGACCACATTGCAAGCCTGCCACCTCGAAAGTATGCGTTTTTTATTCGTTCGTGCTCGTCGGCGGCATGGAACTTTACCAGCGAAGGCATGAGCGTACGGCTTACGTTAGCCCACAGGACCACGGGCTGTTGTGCGATCATATTGCCGACGTGGAAGCTGTTGACGTCGACGGGTGTGGCCAGGTGGTTGAGGATGATCGGGTCGGCCATCATGCGCAGGCGGTTGGAAAGGTCGCCCAGGAAGTTCCACGAACCGAAGGAAACCAGCTCGCGGATGATAGATTTGTCGAAGGCGGCCAGGCGGAACCGCTGTGCGGGCAGGAGCTTTTTCGACAGAGCAATCCAGGGGATGTTGGCCAGGACCACGGCGACCAGGCTGGCCAGGGGCACCCAGAGCACCCGCGGGCCGAGGACCAGCAGGAAGGCCAGCATCAGCCCGGCGCGGAGGGCATGCTGGGCGAGGTTCAGCAGGCTGGAGTAGGTGAGCCGTTGCGTGGCGAAGAAGCCTGTTTTGAACGGGCTGGTGACGATGATAAGGGCCATGTTGGCGGCCATGATGATGGCCATCCATCGGGCATCGGAGATCATCTCCGGGGCGATGTCGATAAAGACGGTGACGAATCGCGAGGCGAGCACCGCCAGGGCCATGAACCCGCCGGCGGCGAGCAGGGAGATCACGAAGGCGGTGGATGTAAAGGCGGTGATGCGGTCGTTGCGCCCCTGTGCGTGGGCTTCGGCGATGTATCGGCCCAGGCCGGAGGTGAGGATCGTCATGAGCATGGGGATGACGGCCATGAACGAGGCGATGACGGGGTAGATGCTGTACTCGCCTGGCGGGAGCTTGCGGAGGAGGTAACCGTTGACCCAGACCAGGACGGTGACCTGGATGGCCATGGTGGCGATGGAGGTCAGGCCATCCCGCAGGATGTGCTTTTTGCTGATCTGGCTGCGTGCCTGGGCGGTCATGGGCGGTCTCGGGAGGGGTCGCTATAGCATGGCCGGGCGGCGGGAGGCTGTCAATGGGGTTCGCCAACGGGCTGGCCGGTCAGCAGGGGCTGGTAGACCTCCTGCCAGGTTCGCCGTGCGATATTCTCCCAGCTGTACTGCTGGCCGACCGATCGGATGTGATCGTGGTCCCAGTCGATCTGCATGGCCCGCTGCATGATGGCGGTGAGCGTGTCGAGGTCTCGAGGCGGGCCGAGCAGGCCGAGGCGTTCGTCGGTGATGACTTCGGGCACGCCGCCGACGGCCGAGCCGATGTAGGGCCTGCCGCAGCCGAGCGTTTCGAGCATGACGCAGGGCAGGCCCTCGGAATGGCTGTAGAGGACGAAGGCGTCGGAGGCGAAGATGCAGGTCTGCACCTGCCGCTGGGGCAATTGGCCGACGAGCCGGACGTGATCGGCCAGATTGTGTTCGGCGATGCGTTGCTGGATGGCCCCGTGCATGAGATCTTCGCCGACGAGGCAGAGAAAAGGGGGCCGGGAAGGATTGGCTTGCACGAGGCGAGCGAGAGCATCGAGCAGGATCAGCGGATCCTTGAGGGGGATCCAGTTGGCCACGCCCACGAAGACAAAGCGGTCGGCGGGCAGGTCGAATTGCGTGCGGGCCTGGGCTTGGGTGATCGAGGGGATGTAGTCGGCCCGGAAGCCGTTGGGCAGATAGACGAAGCGAGGCTTGGGGCCGGTGATTTCACGCAGGTTGAGAATCTCTCGCTGGGTGATGCGGATGATCGCGTCGGCTTGCTGCCAGCCGATGCGGAAGGGGTGGTCGCCGCGAAGGGCTTGGATAAGATTGGCATGGCCTTCGTCGTGGACCGTGAGGACCAGGGGCACGTTCGCCTGCCGGGCGACCTGGGCGGCAAAGGGCCCCATGTTGCTGGCGTGGGCGTGAACGAGGTCGAACGAGCTGCCCAATTGGGCCAGGCCACGGCGCACGGCGGAACGAATCGCCCGATGCCACAGGCTTCTGCTTCGGTGCATCGGCACGGGCAGGTACCGCGGGAAATGTACTTCGATTCCGTTGTGGGTGTAATCTCTCTTGGCCATGCGACGGGGAATCCAGCGATTCCGCCGGCCCAGCCATCCCTTCAGCAGGCGGGGATACCAGGGCGTGGGGCTGATAACGGCAATGTCCTGAAGGTAGGGCCTGAGGGCCTCGTTGAGCTGATAGACATACGGCGAGGAAGGACAAGCAAAGGCTTCGTCAGGGTAATTTGATATGCAGAGTAGCTTGGCCATTCGAACCCAATGTCATGTAGCATTTGCGGGTACTTCGGAAGCCAGCTCGTTGGCCTCATGGGTGGGCCGGTTGAATAGCGATGAGGCCGCAAAGCACATTCCTGCCGCCATCCAGAACAGCTTGGTTTGTATGAAGGGATTGAACATCATCGTCGCCAGGAACATGGTCCACATACCCATCATGCCAGCACGGAGCAGCCCGCCGGGGATTTTCCAAATCGCCACATAAACGGCAATCAATGCACTGACGAACAGCAGCCCACCCGGCAGGCCAAGCGTGGCCGCGGCGCTAATGTAGTCGTTATGGATGGCCTTGATATGGCCGATGATCCGGCCGATCTGCCACTGTTCGTTGCCCCAGCCGACGCCAAAAACGGGATTCTCACCAATAAGCTGCCCCCCGGCATCATATGCCTGACTGCGTCCACCAGAGGCCAGCCCCTCTTGGGACGCTTGAGCCAGTCGCTCATAGATCAAATCCCATACCCCCATACGGATGGCCAGATACAGAGAGACACAGAATGCAACTGTGGTTACTACGGCCACGACAATCTTGGTCTTTGCGCGGACCCCCTTGAGGAAAAACAAAAAGACAAACGCGCCAAGAACGATCCCGCCCAGGGTCGACCGTGACATGCTGACCAGGACGCCCATGCAACAGGCCACGGCCGTGCCAATAAGGAAAATGTGGATGTTCTTCGAGCGATACTGGCCATACAGCATCGCGGCGGTAAAGACGCCCGTGGCTGCGAGTTTCGCGTAGTAGTTCTGGTTTAAGTGTTCGCTGGTGGAAGCCCGGCCCGATTCCATCATGCGACCAACCGCCTCCAGGTGGAAAAAATACAAATACGAGCCGTACACCGCCTGGGACAAGGATGCAATGGTGATGACCCATAACGCCGCAAGGAAAAATGCCGCCTTATTTCCGAAGCTGAAGATAAGAAACAGAAAAAAGAGATTCATGCAGAACGTCATCCAGCTCCGCAGTGCAATGGGATTGTAATTCACGGCCATGCAGATCGTCGCCCAGAAGCCCAATGCAAGGAACAGAATCACGCCCCCATTCATACGGGGGGTCTGGCGTTTGGTGATCAGATGCAGAATGCCCGCAATGCCGACCATGATACCCAAGGCCTTGACGGCTGTGAAATCCTTCCAGAGCACCGCGTCGGCTTCCCAGAACAACAATCCGATCAGCCCCAGCAGGCCCAGGTCCAGCCGGATGAAGCAAAGAAAAACCAGAACCAGGGCCATCGGATACAATCCCACCTTGAAGCTGCCCAGAAACAGCTTGCCCGCGACACCAAGGAAAATCGTACCCGCTGCAAGGGCGATCAGCGGCACGAGCTGCCGCTTGAAATAGCCGCTCGCATCCACTGTTGTGGGGTGGCTCTCGGGGTAGACCGCGACTTCTTCCGGCAGTACGTCCCGGCCGACGTCAACCCCGATCTGGCTTGTAAACACCTGGCCCATAGGCAACCCACTCAATTCTGCTTTTGTCTCTGAATATGTACGTATATGGATGCAGCGGATTAATCCTACCAGAAGGATCGGAAATCGCCTATCGTTTTCGCAGTTTTTTCTTCACAATCGATTCATCTTGACAACATATCGGGGGAACCATAGAATTTTCGAATGGCTGGACGGGTACTCATGATCGCTTATTATTTTCCGCCGGACAGAGCGGTCGGTGGAGTGCGTATCTCTAAGTTCTGCAAATACTTGCCTTGCTTTGACTGGCGGCCTGTTGTATTGACCCATCGCGTAGGCACGGATTGTCAGCAAGGCCTTGCGGAATCCAACTGCCCGGTCTTTCGTGCTGGCACGGGGCGTTTGATCCCTGGGGTATTGGATTTTCTTCGTCCTATCCGGCGAAAAGTACACGACTTCATCTCGCGTGGAGGGCCTTCGTGCAGCCCGACCAGCACAATGTTCGGGAGTGTACCCCAGGAGCCGACGGGAGGTAATAAAAGGTGGAGTCAGGCCTTCCATTGGCCAGACCGTCAAGCCTCATGGATCGTACCAGCCTATCGCAGAGCGGTTACATTAGCCAGGCAGTGTGATATTGTTTTAAGTACAGGCTGGCCAATGTCCGACCACCTGCTTGGACGACATGTAGCCCGCTTGTTTAACATCCCGTGGGTAATGGACATGCGAGACCCATGGATTCCTGGCACGGCCTACCCGTTTAGACTTCAGCGAAGCCTCTTTCACCGACTTGAGGCCTCCTGTTTCAGGGAGGCCTCGGCGATCCTATTCACACTACCCGGCCGGGTTGAGAATGTCCGCAGGCGCCACCCGGACATTCCCCCTGAAAAATTCCATGCGGTTGACAATGGCTATGACCCCGACGATTTTGGGAACCTGCCAACGCCCAGCCCCATTCCTCCGCTGAAGATGATTTATCCGGGCAATTTTTACGGTGGCCGAGAGCCCCAGCCGCTTATCCACGCCATTGGACACCTTCACGCCAGCGGCAAAGTCCAGCCGGGCGATCTCAAATTAATTCTCATGGGGGATGGCAGCGACCAGTTTGCGCCATTACTGCAGGAAACGCGAACCTCACCATATGTTGATCTCCTCCCAAGGCTTCCCTATCGACAAGCCCTTGAAATCATCAGCCAGGCTGATTTGGGCTTAAACCTCTACGGGGAAGTGGATCGATTCCTCTCAGCCACAAAGCTTTTTGATTTCGCCTACATGGACAAACCCGTAGTCACCCTCGGGCCTTTCAAATCTGAAACGGCCTACGACGACTTCAAAGACAGCTCTGCGGTCTGTCTCGACTCCAACTCCCCTGAACAGGTTGAGCAGACGCTTTTGCGGCTCATTGAAGAGGTCAAAGCGGGCAAGATGCCACCGCCGCTGGACATGCCACATCTCAAGCAGGCCCAGGCGACGCGGCGATCGCAAACTGAGCTACTGGCGTCCATTTTCGATTCCATCACGGTGCGATGAAACAGGCCCGCCACGCCCTGAGCATCATCCCCCCGGCTCCGCCCTCAAACGAATGGTCCCGGATGAAGTTCCTCGCCCACCTGCCCGGCTGGCTGGTCAAGCCTCTCGTGCAGCGATACGTCAATCGCCACAACGCCGGCTGACCACCGGCCGACTAAG
>CAZCDM010000038.1:0-15180 GCA_964497475.1 uncultured Planctomycetaceae bacterium | reverse complement strand
GAGGTCCCACGGATATTCATCGGCAAGATTCACCGTTTTGAGATAGTTACTTAGATTAGAGAAGTTCTCAACATTGGTCCCAAGACGTTCCCCGGTAATGGGACATGAACCAAAAAAAAACGGCGGCTTAAGGCCGCCGCCGTATGGTGATCGTTACGTTACGGGCGATGAGGGGCTCAGATCTCGCCGGTCAGCAGCAGAAACAGCTGAAATGCACCGGCCAGAGTCAGCAGCGCCGCGCTGGCGTTCAGCCAGCGGGTTGCGTTGGGTCTCATGGTCGATCTCCTTTCCTGGGTTTGGTCATTACACAAGGCTGGTACTTCTTTGACGCGGGGACGGGTCCGGCCGTCCACTGTTCCATCGCGTCTGCGGTATTATAGGATCAGCGAGGAGCAAACTTTGCGAAGCTTGCATTAAATCCGCGCCAAGATCGCTCGCTTCCTCCGGGAAAAAGGGTAGGCGGTTTCGCGGCGATGGGCTATACTCGCCGGACCATGAAACGCACCGTGGCCATCCTGGTGTTTGCGAGCCTCCTCGCTGGCGGCTGCAGGCAGCTCCAGCCTTACGTTACCGGCGCCCGCCTGGAGCGCGGGCTGGTGATCGTCCTGCCGGGCATCGAGGGGCGCAGCGTCCTCAACGAGGACATCGCTCGCGGCCTGATCGCCGGGGGCGTGAACTGGGCGGTGGAAATCCAGGACTGGACCAGCAGCTGGGGCCCGTTGTACAACCTCCGCGCCTCGGAACGCAATCACAAACAGGCCCGGCTGCTCTACGAACGCATCCAGCGGTACCGCCATGCGTTTCCGCATCGGCCGGTGATGCTGCTGGGCCACAGCGGCGGCGGGGCCATCGCGATCTGGACGGCCGAGGCGTTCGACCAGCGCGAGAGCCTTGAAGGACTGATTCTCGTGAACGCATCGATTTCCCGAGAGTACGACCTGACCGACGCACTGAACAAGACCCGCCGTGGTATCGTGAGCTATTACTCCGCTCAGGACTGGATGCTGTTGGGCGTGGGCACGACGGTGTACGGCACGATGGACGGCTCGCACAGCGTCTCGGCCGGCAAGGAGGGGTTCCTCGTGCCGACCGATCTGCCGCGGGCGTATGATAAACTCTACCAGGTCGGCTGGACCAAGCAGATGGCCAAGGCGGGGCATCGGGGTGGGCATTTCTCCAGTGCCGACGCCCACTTCGTCGCGCAGTTCATCGCGCCGCTGATCCGGACCGAGAGCTGGTCGGAGGAGTTGATCCGTGCCCTGCAGCAGGGCGAGTCGCTCTCGACCGAAGGTTCACCGACCCAGACGCCCAAGCCCGTCAAAAGCGGCAGCAAGCCGCTCGTGCCCGTCCACTGAGGACGCGGGCATGCAGAGTTACTGCCTGGGACGGCGGGACTGGTTCACCGCATCGGTCAGCCCCGAGAGGGGATCATCGTCGGCCGATGGGGCGGGGGGTTCGGAGGGTTCGGGAGGCTCGGGCTGGACGTCGTCGCCATCGCCCTGGTCCTCGTCGTTCTGGTCGTCATTCAGCACGCCGGAGATGGTCTGGATGTTGTCGTAAATCCACTCGACCTTTCGCCGGATCATCGTCAGAAAGGCCGCTCCGTCAAACCGCCCGAAGCCGCCCGTGGACGCAATCGGCAGCAGCGCCTCGGCGATCATCGCCTCGCACATGAGGTACGGCAGTGCGTCCAACTCGTCGGTCGTGATGACGTTGACCGCGTCATACCCTTCCAGGAAGGTGCAGAAGCGTTTCATGTCCGGATGGCGGGGCCATTCCAGCGGGTCCTCGCCGCCGCCGATGATCGAGAATTGCAGGGCCCCGTAGGCCAGGTCGATCACCCGCTGCTGGAGCCTGGCCGTGTCGTAGTCGATCACCGCGGCGACCATTTTTTCGCGGAAGAGCATATTCCCCGGATGCCAGTCGCCGTGGACGATCTGGCCGGGCCAGTCGTCGATGCCGATGGTGTTGACGTTCTTGGCCGAGTCGCGATAGGCCTCGCCGAGGTAGGCCACCGTTTTGGAGGTGGCATCGTTCCAGGTTGCTTTGTCGGAAATCTTGATCGCACGTGGGATTTTCGTGATGGACTGGTGGATCGCCTTGGCGTTGTGGTAGCTGGCGGTGGGGGGGTCCCAGTCGGCCTGGAAGTCTTCCAGCAGCTTATGATACAGCCCCAGGGCATGGCCGGCGCTGTAGGTCGCCTCCATCGAGCCGTCGTAGCTCGTGCCGACGATGTACTCCTGCATCTCGTAGATGTGATCGTGCAGGACCAGCAGCGAGTTGTTGTCGGTCCGCGTGCCGAGCAGGTGCGGCAGGGGAAAACTCTGTGCCGCCAAGGCCAGCTGAATCTGGTGCGTAAAGGCAACCTTCTGGATCGCCTCGGGCCCCTTCTGCCTCCGCTTGAAGAGGAACCGGCCGCGCTCGCATTCCACGATCGACTTGGGAGCCCGCCGCGAGCCGCGATGGAATTCCTTCACGCTGGTGATGACACCGAGGTCGTAGTGGCTCAGACAGGTAGCCAGCTCCTCCGGGGTAAAGGTGTCGTATTTTTTCTCCGGCATGGTGTATGATCCCTCGTCGCAGCAGACGCTACAGCAGTCCCACTGTACCACAGAATAGTGTATGCGCGTCGGAAGATCGCGAACAGGGAAAAATCTGCCCCGCCGCCTGGCGATTGGGATTTGGCCCGGCCGGGCTGGCCCGCTAGAATGGGCCCATGCGAATTCTCGTCAGCGCCGATCTTCACTTCGACATCCGCCGGTCCGTCGAGCCCTGCCGCGACCTGGCCCGGCGGGTGGTTCGCACGGGCGGTGACGTGCTGGCCCTGGTGGGCGACACGGCCGGGCCGGCCCTGGATTGCCTCGGCGAGGCACTGAACCTCTTTGCCGACTTCGACGGCTTGCGCCTGCTCGTGCCGGGCAATCACGACCTCTGGACCCGCCCGGGCGAGACATCTCTCGATCGCTACGAAACCGCCTTGCCCGCCCTGGCCGAGGAGCATGGCTTTGTCCTGCTGGACCACGCCCCGCAGGTTCTTGGCAGCGTGGGGTTGGTCGGCTCGGTCGGCTGGTACGATTACTCCCTGCGCGATGAGCAGCTGGGCGTCCCCGAGCCGTTCTACCGCGAGAAACTCTCGCCCGCCGCCGCCCGTTACTTCGGGCGAGGCGACCTGCTCGATGCTCATCGCGGCCAGCTCACCGATCGCGCCGAGAGCTTCGCCGCCCGCTGGATGGATGGCTGGCGCGTCGAGCTGGGCATGAGCGACGACGCATTCCTCGACCGCCTCTGCGAAACCCTCGCCCGCCAGCTCGACGACCTCGCCGAGCGGGCTGAAACCATCCTCGCCTTCGTGCACCATCTGCCCTTCGCCGAACTGGTCCCCCCGAACCGTCCGCCGCGGTTCGCCTTCGCCGCGGCTTACCTCGGTGCCGAAAAGCTCGGCCATGTTCTCCGCGCCTGCCCGAATGTCTCGCACGTGTTCTGCGGTCATTCGCACTGGCCCGGGCGCGTGTCGCTCGATGGCATGGAGGTCATCAACGTCGGCAGTACCTACATCGAAAAACGCCTGGAAGTCCTGGACCTGCCCGATCATCCCCGCCCGTCGAGAACCCTTGGGAGGCTTCACGCATGACTCGCCGATTTGCCCTCTTCGCAAGCCTTTGCGTCCTGCTGGCCGTGCCGCTGCATCGGGCCATCGCCCAGGACGACGACCCCCGCGTCACGCCTGTGGTCCGGGCCGTCCGTCGTGCGGCCCCGGCCGTGGTCAACATCTCCACCACCAAGGTCATCCGCGCCCGCAGCAACTTCCTCGGCCGCGATATCTTCGACGAAATCTTCCCCGGCCGCTCGCTGCCGCAACGCCAGCTCAACGTCCACAACCTCGGCAGCGGCGTGGTCATCCGCCCCGACGGTTACATCGTCACCAACGCCCACGTCGTCCGCCAGGCCCAGACCATCGAGGTCACCTTCGCCGACAGCGAGACCCGCCACCGCGCCCGCGTCGTCGTCGCCGACGCCCAGGCCGACCTGGCCATACTCAAAATCAACCCGCCCGATGGAAACCCCTTGCCCTACCTCCCGCTCGGCCGGGCCGACGACCTCATGCCCGGCGAAACCGTCATCGCCATCGGCAACCCGCTGGGCCTGGCCAGCACCGTCACCGTCGGCGTCGTCAGTGCCACCGGGCGCGAGCTGGACTTCGGCGACGGGTTGGCCTTCCGCGATCTCATCCAGACCGACGCGCCGATCAACCAGGGCAATTCCGGCGGGCCGCTGCTGAACATCAAGGGCGAGCTGATCGGCATTACCACGGCGATCAAGCCCGAGGCCCAGTCGATCGGCTTTGCGATTTCCGTCGACACCCTCCGCAGCCTCCTGCCGGAGATGCTGAACATCGAAAAACTCAGCCGTGTGATCTTCGGCGCGACCGTCCGGCAAAAGCCCCTTGATCGTGGCGGGGAGGTACTCGTCACTGCCGTGCGGAACGGCACGCCTGCCGCGGGCGTGCTCCAGCCGGGCGATCATCTCCTGAAGATCAACGCCAGCGAGATCCGCCATATCACGCACTACGTCTTTGCCATGCTCGATCTCAAACCCGGCGACGATCTCGCCATCACCGTCCGCCGCGACGGCCAGGTGAAAACCGTCGGCATGAAGCTCCGGGCCCGGCCGGCCCCCAACGGCAAGGCGTTGGCTGGCAGCAAGCTCGGCCTGGGCTTGCGGGCCATCACGCCCGCCCTCGCACGCGACCTGAACCTGCCCGTCCGCAACGGGCTGCTGATTGTCGAGGTCGCCCCCGGCAGCCCCGCCGCGGAGGTCGGCATCCGCCCTGGCGATGTGCTCTTCCAGGTGGCTGGGTTCACCGTGGCCGACTTCGACGCACTCACGCCCGTGCTCGACGACCTGCCCGCCGAAGCGCGAACGACCATTGGCATCCTGCGGGGCAATACGGCGGTGCTGATCCGCCTGCGTCTGGCCCGAACGTCTCCCAGCACAAGGCTCGCACCATGAAAATCGTCATCGCCCCCGACTCGCTGAAGGAATCGCTCTCGGCTCTCGAGGCCGCCCGCGCCATCGCCCGCGGCGTGCTGGCCGCCTGCCCCGATGCGACGCTCGATCTGTGTCCCATGGCCGACGGGGGCGAGGGCACGGTCGAGGCGCTGGTGGCCGCCACGGGCGGTCGCTACGAGTCGGCCGAGACGTTCGACCCGCTGGGCCAGAGCATCCGCGCCCGGTTCGGCCTGCTGGGGCGCTCGGCCGGTCCGACCCTGCCCGGCGAGCTGGGCCTGGCCGCGGCCGAAGTGGAAACCACCGGCCAGGGCAGCGCCTGTACGGCCACGGCCGTGATCGAAATGGCCGCCGCCAGCGGGCTCGCCCTGGTCCCCCTCGACCGCCGCGACCCGCGACGAACGACCACCTACGGCACGGGGCGACTCATCGCCGCCGCCATGGACGCCGGCGCCGGCGAGGTCATCCTCGGCATTGGCGGCTCGGCAACCTGCGACGGTGGCGTCGGTGCCGCTCAGGCCCTGGGCGTGGAATTCCTCGACGCCGACGGCGAGCCGTGCATCAACGGACTGGCCGGGCCCGGGCTGCTGGATGTCGCCCACGTCCGCCTCGATGAGCGCGACGCACGCCTGGACGATCTCTCCCTGCGCATCGCCTGTGACGTGACCAATCCGCTGATCGGCCCGGAAGGGGCCGCCGCCGTCTTCGGCCCGCAGAAGGGCGCCACGGCCGAGATCGTCGACCAGCTCGAAGAGGCCCTGGCCCACCTGGCCGAGGTCTACCGCCGCGACCTCGGCGTCGACGTCGCGGCGATGGCCGGCGCCGGAGCGGCCGGCGGGCTCGGAGCCGGGCTCGTGGCCACCTGCGGGGCGAAGCTCGAGCCGGGCGGCCCGCTGATTGCCGACGCGGTCGGCCTGGCCGGTCGCCTGGCCGGGGCGGACCTCTGCATCACCGCCGAGGGCAGGCTCGACAGCCAGAGTCGCTACGGCAAGACGCCCGTCCGCGTGCAGAGCCTCGCCGCCCGGGCCGGCGTTTCGACGCTCTGCCTGGCCGGCCAGATCGCCGACGATGCGCCGCTGGAACTCTTCGCCGGATCGGCCGGTCTCTGCAACGAGCAGACCTCCCTGGACGAGGCCGTCGACCAGGCCGAAGACCTCCTGGCCGAGCGGACCGAAGCTCTCCTGCGAAAATTGATCGACCGCGGCCAGCTCGGCTAGGGCGTTTCGCGCCGGGCCGGCGGATTTGCACTTTCCAGCAGCCCCGTTTTTTGCGTAAAATGCGTTTATTCGAAAGGGATCGACAGGCTTCGCCATGCCCAATGAACTCCTCATCCTGATTTTCGAAGCCCTGGCCATGTATGCTCTGGTGCTCTGGGCGCATTCGCTGCGTCATCGCATCGGGCTGTCGTTCTTTTATGCAATTCTCGGGGGGCTCACGGCGGTGCTGTCCTGGCTGACCGACGCGGGCGTGGCGGTGCACATCGGCGGGGTGACGTTCATGGTCGGCTCGACGGTGTTCTACACGGCCGTGCTGCTGGGCGTGTTCGTGGTGTACGTTTTTGACGGCCCGCGGGCTACGCGCATCGCCATCGGCACCGTCGCCGGCGTGTCGGTTCTCGTACCGCTGATCGCCATGGCGATTCGCTTCCAGGTCGAGCTGGCCGGTGAAGCGCTCAGCATCTACGTCCCGCAGCCGAGTTTACGCATCAATGCCGCCTCGGTCTTCGCGACCGTCACGGACCTGGTGTTCCTGGCCATCGCGTGGGAATTTCTCGGCAAGGCTCGCGTGCACGTCGGGCTCTGGCTGCGAGGGTTCCTGACGCTGCTTGGCGTGATGTGGCTGGACGTGGTGCTCTTTTCGACCGGCGCGTTTCTCGGCTCGAGCGAGTATCTGGGCATTATGCAGGGCACGGCCCTGAGCCGGCTGTTTATCTGCCTCTTCGCCAGCCCGCTGCTGTATCTTTACCTCCGCTGGCAGAAGCACAAGACCGGCGTGAAGCTCCAGGATCGCTCGATTCTGGCCATCCTCAAAGAGGTCGTCGAGGTCCGCCACGAGCTGGGACTGGCCCAGCAGGAAATCCAGCGCCGCATCGAAGCCGAGGCCGAGAAGGAAAAGGTCATCGCCCAACTCCAGGAAACCCTCGCCCACATCGACCGCCTCGAAGGGCTCTTGCCGATCTGCACGGGGTGCAAGAAAATCCGGATCGAGTCGCAGGACGAGGCCCAACCGCCCCAGTGGCAGGAGCTGGTCTCCTTCGTCGATTCCCGCACCAAGGTCGAGTTCTCCCACGTTCTCTGCCCGGACTGCCTCCGCACGATATACCCTGACCTCGACGAGAAGGTCCTGCGTGAAATCGAGCAGTCTCCCCCGCCCGATGCGGCCGGTCCGCTGCCCGAGCCGCAGTAACGCATCGGCCCTGGGGGCTTGTCGATCGGCACGCTTTTGAGTACCCTCGTAGCCCATGGATTCCTTCCAATACATCAACGGGTCGCTGCACTGCGAGCAGGTCGACGTGGCCGCCATCGCCGAGGACGTTTCCACGCCGGTTTACATCTACTCGGCTGCGACGCTGCGCGATCACTACCGCAAAATCGCCTCGGCCTTTTCCGAGCTGGACACGACGCTCTGCTTTTCGGTCAAGTGTCTGGCCAACCTCTCGGTGCTCCAGCTGCTCCAGGCTGAGGGCAGCGGCTTTGATGTCGTCAGCGGTGGCGAGCTGGCCCGCGTCCAGGCCGTCGGCGGCGATCTGTCCAAGGTCGTCTTCGCCGGCGTGGGCAAGACCGACCGCGAGCTGACCGAAGCCCTCCAGGCCGGCATCGGCACGTTCAATATCGAAAGCGAGGAGGAGTTCCAGACCCTCTCTCGTCTCGCCGCCCAGACCAACACGACGCCCCACGCGGCCCTGCGCATCAACCCGGATGTCTACGACCCGCGCACGCACGCCTACACCACCACCGGCCGGAAGGAAACGAAGTTCGGCGTCGACATCGACCGGGCCGAGCAGTTCTTCACCACCTACGGGCGCGATCCCAACGTCCGGCTCGATGCGATCCACCTACACATCGGCTCGCCGATTTACAGTGCCCAGCCCTACGTCGAGGCGATCGGCCGAGCCATGCAGTTCATCACTCGCATGCGGGCTGAGGGCTTCGAGATCAATACGCTCGACCTTGGCGGGGGCTTTGCGGCCGACTACGAAGAGGGCAAGAGTCCCACCGCCATCGACTACGCCGAGTCCATCGTGCCGCTGCTGAAGGGCCAGGGCCTCAAGCTCATCCTCGAGCCCGGCCGCCAGATCGCCTGCAACGCGGGCATATTGCTGACCCGCGTGCTCTACACCAAGTCCGGCGGCGAGAAGCGTTTTGCCATCGTCGATGCGGCCATGACCGACCTGATCCGCCCGGCCCTGTACGAGGCCAAGCATTTTATCTACCCCGCCCATCTCGGGCAGGATGATTTCCCCCCGAATCGCCGGTTCGACTTTGCCCCGGCCAATGGCGAGATCGTCGACATCGTCGGCGGCGTCTGCGAGACCTCCGACGTTTTGGGTTCGGCCCGGTCGCTGCCGAAGCTCTCCCGCGGCGACCTGGTGAGCGTCTTCTCGGCCGGGGCGTATGGGTTCGTCATGTCCAGCCAGTACAACTCCCGCCCGCGTGCGGCGGAGGTGCTGGTCGAGGGCGACAGCTACCGCGTGATCCGTCCGCGCGAGAGCTACGACGACCTCTTCGCCACCGAGGAAGCCTGCCTGGGAGAGTAGCGATTTGCACGGCGTGGCGGGTCATTCGTCTACATCGTCGGCGTGCATGATCGTCCAGCAGCGGTGGATGCGTCTATTGCGGAAGTCTTCGGGGACGGTCTGGCGGGAAATTTCACGAAAACTCGCAGCGGGCAGGGCGGCCTCGTCGAGCTTGAAGCGGCGGAAATTGGTCGAGAAGTAAATCACGCCCCCGGGGGCGAGCCTATCGACGAGATCCGACAGCAGGGCGACGTGGTCTCGCTGGATGTCGAAGTCGACCTCGACGTCTTTGGAGTTCGAGAAAGTCGGCGGATCGCAGACGATCAGGTCGTAGGCGTCGCGGCTGGTGCGGAGGAAGTGCATGACGTCGTCGAGGCAGTAGCTCCAGGCCGGGCCCGTAAAGCCGTTACGCTGCATGTTCCGTCGGGCCCAGTCGAGATACGTGCGCGTCGAGTCGACGGTGGTGACCGACTTCGCCCCGCCGGCGGCAGCGTAGACGCTGAACGAGCCGGTGTAGGCAAAGAGGTTCAGCACGCGTGCGTTTGCGGCTGCGTCGCGCACGAGGCTGCGGGTGATGCGGTGGTCGAGGAACAGGCCCGTGTCGAGGTAGTCCGAGAGGTTGACTTCGAACCGCAGCCCTCCCTCGGCGACCTCGATGACGTAGCCGCTGTCATCGGCGCGGCGGTACTGGGCGGCGCCCTTCTGCCGGCGACGGTACTTCAGGAAGACCTGTTCCGGCGGAATGTCCATGATCTCCGCGGCGGTGCGGGTCATGCGTTCGAGCCAGTCGGCCTGCTGGGCGGGGGTGCGGTCATGCGGGCGGTCGTACTCGGCGATGTGGAGGTGGCCTTCGTAGCGGTCGACGGCCAGGGGCACTTCCGGGATGTCGCGGTCGTAGAGGCGATAGCAGGTTATGCCCTTGGCCGGCCAGCGGCGCAGGTGGCGTGCGTTCTTGGCCAGGCGATTGGCAAAGGCGGTGACCTGCTCGTCGACGTGCGGGTCGAGGCCGCCGAAGGCCTGCTCGGCCGGGGCGGGCTGCGGGGTGGCCTTGGCGCGGGGGGCGTCTTGGGGAGGCCGGGGCCCGTGGAACTGGTAGTAAGTGGTCTCGACATTGCCGTTGTAGAGCTTGCGGCGGCGGTCGGCGGTCTGGCCGAGCAGGGCTTCGAAGTTCTTCGCCGCCGTCAGCACGTAGATCGACCAGGAATCCAGCCGCCGGAAAATCTCGGGCATGGATCGGTAGAGGTCCTGGACCTCGCGTTGCTCGCCGGATCGCAGGCCGTACGGCGGGTTGGTAATCAGGCAGCCGAACGGGCGGGAGGTTTCCAGCTGGGTGAAGGGTTTGACCTGGAAGTGGACGTCGTCGGCGACGTCGGCCTGGGCGGCATGGTAGCGGGCCTGGGTGAGGACGTCGGCGTCGATGTCCGTGCCGATCAGCCGCTCGTCGAGCGGGCCGCGGGCCAGGTCGTCGGCCTCGCGGCGGGCGTCGGTCCAGAGGGCGGGGTCGAGAACCGGCCACGCCTCGGCGGCGAAGTCTCGCAATCGCCCCGGCGCGAGGTTCCGCCCGATCATGGCCGCCTCGATGACGATCGTACCCGAGCCGCAGAACGGGTCCAGCAGCGGCCGGCCCGGCTGCCAGAAGCTCAGCATCACCAGCGCCGCGGCCAGCGTTTCCCTCAGCGGGGCCGGGACGTTCCGTGTGCGGTAGCCGCGATTGGACAGCCCGCGCCCGGTGGTGTCGATGGTGAGCGCAGCGATGTCGTTGTCCAGGGCGATCTCGACGGTGAAGCTCGGCCCGGTCTCCGGCAGGGCGGCGGTGCGGTGGGCGGTGAGCAGCCGTTCGACGATGGCCTTTTTGACCGTTCGCTGGCAGGCCGGTACGGAGGTGAGCTTGCTCTTTCGGCTGCGGCCTCGGACGGGGAACGCGCCGTCGGTGGGGATCCATTGTTCCCACGGCAGGGCCTGGGTGTGTTCGAAGAGTTCGTCGAAGTCTCCGGCGGGAACCTGGGCGACTTCGATCAGCACGCGGTCGGCCGTGCGCAGCCACAGGTTGCAGCGGGCGATGGCTTCGGGCCCGGCGGTAAAGGCAATTCGCCCGTTGGAGGGAATCGTCGCCTCGTAGCCCAGCTCGCCCAGCTCACGCGAGACGAGAGACTCCAGGCCGAACGTGGAGGTCGCGAGATAGTTCAATCGGTCCATCCCGCCATTAGAACCGACCGGCCGCCGCTTTACAAACACGTCCCGCTGTGGTACCTACAGGATTCCAAACGAAAGGAAACGCCATGCTTACGCTGCCGAAATACTCGATGGGAATTGGAGACCGCTTCGCCCACCAGGGCAAGGCCCAGCTGGAGGCGATGATGCTCGCCGCCGCCGAAGGGGTGGAGGTCGCCCCGGTGTGGAACAAGTCCAACCGCGAGCACCAGATCATCCACAGCCAGCCGGGCGATGTCCGCCGCGAGGCCGACACCGCCACGAGCGACCTGAAATGGGAGCGGCCGTACTTTGTCGACGCCGATCACATCGGCCTGGGCAATGTCGACGGCTTTCTCACCGCGTGCGACTTTTACACGCTGGACGTGGCCGAGGAAATCGGCACCGAGGCCGGGCAGGAGCAGATCGACGCCTTCGTGAAGATGATGGAACGTTTCACGGGTTGTCTGGAGATCGAGGGCATTGACGAGCCGTTCGAGGTCTCGGCTGAGGATGTCCGGCGGATCGCCGCGACGTACCTCGCCGGCGTGCAGGAGGCGGGGCGGATCTACCGCCGCATCGTCGAGGTCCGCGGCGAGGGCACGTTCGTGACAGAAGTGTCGATGGACGAAACCGAGGCCCCGCAGACGCCGGTGGAGATGTTCTTCATTCTCGCGGCGGTCGCGGCCGAGGGTATCCCGGCCCAGACGATCGCGCCGAAGTTCACCGGGCGGTTCAACAAGGGTGTGGACTACGTCGGCGATGTCGCCCAGTTCACGCGGGAGTTCCGCCAAGACCTGGCCGTGGTGGCCCGGGCGGTGAAGGAGTTCAACCTGCCGGCGAACCTCAAGCTCAGCGTGCATTCCGGCAGCGACAAGTTCGCGCTGTACGGCCCGATTCACGAGGCGATCACCGAATTTGGCGCCGGGCTGCATCTCAAGACGGCCGGGACGACTTGGCTGGAAGAGATCATCGGCCTGGCCGAGGGAGGCGGCGAGGGCTTGGCCATCGCCAAGGATGTCTACGCAGCCGCCCTGGGTCGCTACGACGAGCTGTGCGGCCCGTACGCGACGGTCATCGACATCGACCGCGATCAGCTTCCCCCGGCCGATGAGGTCGCTGGATGGGACGGCGCTGCCTTCGCGGCGGCGTTGCGACACGACCAGTCCTGCACGCAGTACAACCCCAGCCTGCGACAGCTGCTGCACGTGGCGTACAAGGTCGCCGCCGAAATGGGCGCCCGCTTCACCGACGCCCTGGAGGCTCACGAGCAGACCATCGCCCGCAACGTCACCGAGAACATTTTCGCCCGCCATCTCACGCCCATCTTCATCGGCTGATCTGCCATGCAACCCAAGCCCACCGTCAAGCCGGAGCATGCCACAGCCGAGCTCGTTGAACCGAATCGGCCGGACGCGACGGTATTTGAGGTGGCCTGGGAGGTTTGTCAGCAGGTGGGCGGCATTTACACGGTCATCCGCTCGAAGGCGCCCACGGCGGTGGACATCTGGGGCGATCGCTATTTTACCGTCGGGCCGTTCAACCCCGAGACCAGCCCGGTGGAGTTCGAGCCCGGCTCGGCGCCCGAGCCGATCGCGCGGACGTTGAAGACCCTCGCAGCCGAGGGCATTGCGGGGCAGTTCGGGCGGTGGCTGGTCACTGGCCAGCCGCAGACGATCCTCTTCGACCTGCGCTCGGTGCAGAACCGCCTGCCGGAAATCCGCCGGACGATGCGGAGCTATCACGATATCGACATCCCGCCCGGCGATGAATTGCAGGACGGCTCGCTGATGCTGGGCTACTGCGCGGCGCGATTCTTCGAGGTGCTCCTGGCCGGGAAGGATATGCCCAGCCCGGTGGTGACGCACTTTCACGAGTGGCAGGGCGGGGCGGCGATTCCCGAGATGCGCCGCCGCAACGTGCCGGCCGCCATCGTCTTTACCACGCACGCGACGATCCTCGGTCGCTACGAGGCGCACCAGAACGCCAAATTCTACGACGACCTGCCCCGGCTGGACTGGCTGAGCATTGCCCGGCGGTACAACATCGAGCCGCTGGCCCGGCTGGAACGGGCGGCCGCCCATGGCTGTCATGTACTGACGACCGTCAGCGAGGTTACCGCCGAGGAGTGCACCCACTTGCTGGATCGGCCTTGCGATGTCGTCATGCCCAACGGCCTGAACATCGAGCGGTTCGAAGCCCTGCACGAGTTCCAGAACCTCCACCTCCAGCACAAGCTGCAAATTCATCGCCTGGTGATGGCCCTGTTCTTCTCCAGCTACACCTTCGACCTCGACCAGACGCTCTACTTTTTCACCAGCGGGCGGTTCGAGTACCGCAACAAGGGCTTCGACCTGACGCTGGAAGCCCTGGCCCGGCTGAACATCATGCTCCAGCGCGACGAGCTGGACTGCACGGTGGTCTTCTTCCTGATTACCCGCCGGCCGTTCCGCTGGATCAACAGCGAGATCCTCCGCCGCTTGGCCATGCTCGACGAACTGCGGCGCAACTGCAATTCGATCGAGACCGTCCTGGGCGAGAAACTCTTCCTGGCCACGGCCCGGGGCGAGCTGCCCGACCTCGACACGCTGCTGGACGACTACTGGCGGCTGCGGTTGAAACGCGTGATCTACGCCCGCCAGACGCCGGCCCTGCCGCCGATTGTCACCCACGACCTCACCGACGACGCCAACGACCCCGTCCTGGAGCAGCTGCGGTACCTTCGGCTGATCAATCAGCCCGGCGATCCGGTGAAGGTCGTCTACCATCCGGATTTCGTCGAGGCGTCGAACCCGCTGTTCGGCATGGACTATGACCAGTTCGTCCGCGGGTGTCACCTGGGCATCTTCCCGAGCTTCTACGAGCCGTGGGGCTATACGCCGCTGGAGTGCATCGCCCGCGGCGTGCCGGCCGTCACGAGCGATCTGTCGGGCTTCGGCAGCTACATCCAGGGCGTCATGCCCGACCACGACGAGCAGGGCATGTACGTGGCCCGGCGACGCGGACGCGGCTTTGACGACTCGGCCCAGGCCCTGGCCGAGTGGCTGCTGGCGTTCTGCCATCGCGACCGCCGCCAGCGGATTTCGCAGCGAAACCGCGTCGAGCGATGCAGCGATCAGTTTGACTGGGATATCCTGGCGCGGAATTACCAGCAGGCCTACATCCGCGCCATCGAAGTGACCCTCCGGTAAACTCTGCGACACAGAAAATCGCTTGATTCATTGCCCCGCGTGTGGACGATGCATACAATCAGAGTCGGATGGCCCGGCTGGGCTTCGGTGATGTATACAACCTGCACTGGAGTGAACAGTATGGATTTACATGTCGATAATGTTGGCGACGTCGCAATGGTCACCGTTCCGATCGACCATCTGGACGCCAAGAATCACAAAGAGTTCATGGACGACATGCAGTCGCTCCTCAAGGAACACAGCAAGCTCGTGCTGGATCTCGGCGATGTGCAGTTTGCCGACAGTTCCGGCATTGGGGCGCTGCTGTTCTGCATTCGCCAGATCCGCGAATGCGGGGGCGATATCAAGATATGCTGCCTGTCCGGGCCGGTGGAGATGGCCTTTGAGCTGGTGCAGATGCAGCGGCTGGTGGATTCGTACGAGACCTGCGAGAAGGCGCTTAAGGCGTTTCAGGATTGAGGGTTACAGGCGGAAAGGTCAGCACATCGCGGCGTAGATGATGACCGTGTAGAGAATGACTTTCCAGTAGTTGGGGGATATTCCTAACAGTTGGAGCATGGCAGGCCTCGTGTGGCATTGGGTAAGTTGACCTCTGCATTGTACCCCATGATCGCAAATGCGCGCGTTTTTTATGTACGCCGTGGGAGAAAAATGAGGCCGACAGCCGTGGGGGCGATGAGTATCCCCACAGGGCCGAAGGCCCGGCAGGTTGTAGCCGGGGGCGTGAGCCCCCGGAAGCCGTGCCCCTGGAGCAATGAGCCCCAACGGGGCGAAAGTCCTGTGGCTGGTCGTCCCTGTCGCCCTTTCAGGGCTTGATGATTCCCATGCCCTACCGGGGGCTGACGCCCCCGGCTATACACCTTCGCCCCGTTGGGGCTTCCAGAAGTTCTCGCCAGTGGCCCGAAGATGTTCCTCGGTAATGGGGACATGAATCCAAAAAGAGATCCGACAGCGGTGGGGGTGATGAGTATCCCCGTTGGCGGGACAGGAGCCCCGCCAACCAAACCTGACTTCAACATTGGGACACCCAATCAATGGAGCAGGTCGTAGAGGGCC
>CAZCDM010000037.1:0-15245 GCA_964497475.1 uncultured Planctomycetaceae bacterium | reverse complement strand
CAGGGAGCGAAAAGACCAGCGAGGCCGAAAAGTGAATTTTTCAAGGTGCCCTTAACTCCATTAGGCACCATTGCCGTAAGCCATTATAAATCAAGGGCTAACATCGCGCCAGAAAAAAATGTCAGTCACTATCAGCCTCCTCATTGGCACCAGATTGCCATGCATTGGCAAGCCTCAATGTTCTTCGCGGATGATGACGCGCGGGCCGATGTCGTAGTCCGGGTTGGGCTGCTGGGTGACGACCGATGCATTGCCGCCCCACTCGCCCCATCCGCCGGGCATGCAGGGGTAGGCCCAGGGCATGGCCTCGGCGTTGACGGTGGTGGTGAGCACGGGCTGGGGCTTGGTGACGGAACGGTAGCCGCTGGCGACGTCGCGCGAAGGCCCAGCCGAGCCTGCCGGCGTGGTCGCCCCCGGCTGGCTGGCACGCGAGGCGATCTGCTGGCTGGTCTGCAAGGCGGCCATGGCGCGGGCGAGCGCTTTGCGGGCGGCGGTGAGTCCGCCGGGTTCGGCTGCGGCGGTGCTGAGCTTCTGGTCGGCTTCGGCGATGGCGCGGGCCGCTTCGGCGAGGCTCTGTTCGAGCAAGGCCGCACTCGAAGCCGGCAGGGGCTGCTCGGCCCCACCGGCCGGGCGGACCGGGGCTGCAGCGGGCTGGGCGGGCGCTTGCTGGCGAGGCTTTACGGCCGGGGCCCAGCTCGTGCCATCCCACTCCAGCTGCGTCTGGACCGTCCGCGTGGGATTCAGCGATTCGATCGTCTGATTGCCGGTCGAGACGGCCTCGTAGCCGACCAGGTCCGACTGGTACTGCGTAATCTTGGTCACCATCAGGATATTGGTGTTGGTGCGCGGCGCGGTGGCGAGGTCTTTGATCTCGCCGTCGGCGTAGGTCACCTGGTAGTAGACGCTGGTGCTCTCGTCGCGCGTCTCGGCCGAGGCCGGCCTGACCAGCCACGCCAGCCCGATGCCCACCAGGAACATTGCCACCACGCCAAGCCACAGCCACGCCTGGCGGTACCGTTTACGGACAGTCACATTCATCGGAAACTCCTCGGGCCCGTAGCCCCTGCGCGCGGAACATCTGCCGCGGACATATCGGACCAGGGATGAGGAATCTTGACCGCTTTGCGAGGCTGCCCCTTGCCCGCCCGGGCCGACCACGCTAGACTGACCTGTCATGAAGAAGCTGCTCAGCGAAAAGCAGATCGACAAGGCCATCGGCACCCTCTGCCAGGCCGTGCTCGACGACATGCCCGAAGGGCCCGTGGCCGTGGTGGGAATTCGCACCCGCGGGGAAACCCTGGCCCGGCGATTCGTCGCCCGGCTGGGCGAGCTCCAGCCCGACCGCGAGGTCAACCTCGGCGTGCTGGATATCACGTTCTACCGCGACGACCTCTCCCAGCGACGCGGCGTGCCGCTGGTCAAGGCCACCGAGATCGACTTCGACATCGACGAGACCTGGCTGGTGCTGATCGACGACGTGCTGCACACCGGCCGAAGCGTCCGCGCCGCCCTCGATGCCCTGCATGACTACGGCCGGCCGAGCATGATCCGTCTGGCCGTGCTGATCGACCGCGGCGGGCGCGAGCTGCCCATCGCGGCCGACTACGTCGGGACCAAACTCGCCGCCGACGACGACCAACGCATCCAGCTGAAGCTCGAGGAAAACGATGGCCAGGAAGGCGCCTATCTCATCAAGCGCAAAAGGTAAGCCACGCCGACCGGCCGTCGAGGAGGTCGCGGCCGGGGAGGACTTCGTCTGGACCCGCAAGGACCTGCTGGGCCTGGATGAACTCAGCCCGGCCGAGATCGTCCACCTGCTGGACACGGCCCGGAGCTTCGAGGAAGTATCCACCCGCTCGATCAAGAAAGTGCCCGCCCTGCGCGGCAAGGTGGTGGCGCTGATGTTCTTCGAGGACTCGACCCGCACGCGAATGAGCTTCGAGCTGGCCGCCAGCCGACTGTCCGCCGACACGCTGCTGTTCACCGCCAAGGGCTCGAGCGTCTCCAAGGGCGAGACAACGCTGGACACGGTCCGCAACGTCGAGGCCATGGGCGTGGACGTCTTCATCATGCGTCACAGCCAGAGCGGCGCGCCGCACCTGGTGGCCCGGCAGGTCACCGCCAGCGTCGTCAACGCCGGCGACGGCAGCCACGAGCACCCCACCCAGGCGCTGCTGGACATGTACACCATCCGCCAGAAGCTTGGCAGCATCGCCGGGCGGAAGGTCGCCATCGTCGGCGACATCGCCCACAGCCGCGTGGCGCGGAGCAATATCATCGGCCTGCAGAAGCTCGGCGCCGAGGTCGTGGTCGTCGGCCCGCCAACGCTCGTGCCGGCCGCGATTTCCGCCATGGGCTGCCAGATCAGCCACGACCTCGACGAGGTCCTGCCCGAGGTCGACGCCGTCAACATGCTCCGCATCCAGTTCGAACGGTTCGGCGGCGGGCTGTTCCCCAGCCTGCGGGAGTACCACCAGCTCTACGGCCTCAACGCCGAACGGCTCAAACGCGCCCGCAACGACGTTCTCGTGATGCACCCCGGGCCGATCAACCGCGGCGTGGAGCTGACCAGCAGTGTCGCCGACGGGCCCAACAGCTGCATCCTCGATCAGGTGACCAACGGCCTGGCCATCCGCATGGCCGTGCTCTATCTCGTGACGCAAGGCAAGGCATGAGCAAACTTCACATCACCAACGGACGCGTGATCGACCCGGCCAGCGGGTTCGACGGCCAGGCCGACGTGCTGATCGCCGACGGGGCGATCCGCACCATCGGACAGGTCTCCAAGGCCGCCGCCCGCGGGGCAGAGGTTCTCGATGCCACCGGGCAGATCGTCTGCCCCGGGCTGATCGACCCGCACGTGCACTGTCGCGAGCCCGGCCACGAGGAAGAAGAAACCATCGCCACCTGCGCCGCGGCGGCTGCGGCCGGAGGGTTCACCGCGATCTGCGCCATGCCCAACACCCACCCGCCGCAGGATAACAACACGGCCATCCAGTACGTCCTGCAGCGATCGGCGCGGGCAGGGGCGGCCCGCGCCCTACCGGCCGGCTGCATCACCAAGCAGCGGGAGGGCAAGGAACTGGCCGAGATGGCCATGATGCACCAGGCCGGTGCCGTCGCCTTCACCGACGACGGCGATGGCGTGGCCGATACGACCCTCATGCAGCGAGCGCTGCAATACGCCAGCATGCTCGGCGCGGTCGTCATGCAGCACTGCCAGGACCCCGCCTTCTCCGGCGGGTGCATGAACTCCGGCCCGACGGCGGTTCGCCTGGGCCTGGGCGGCATGGCCGCTGCCGGCGAGGAGATCATGCTCCGTCGCGACCTGGAACTCGTCGAGCGGATCGGCGCCGCCTACCACGTCCAGCATGTCAGCACGGCCGGGGCGGTGGAGCTGATCCGCCAAGCCAAGGCCGACGGCCTGGACGTAACCGCCGAGGCCACCCCCCACCACCTGCTGCTGACCGACGCGTCCTGCATCGAGTTCGACAGCAACTACAAAATGAACCCGCCGCTGCGAACGGCGTGCGATGTTGACGCCCTTCGCGCCGGCGTGGCCGATGGGACCATCGACTGCCTCGCCACCGACCACGCCCCCCACGCCCAGGAAGAAAAGGAACTGGAGTTCGCTTTGGCGCCGTTCGGCATTATCGGCCTGGAGTGTGCCGTCGGGTTGTATGCCAAAGCGCTGATCGATACGGACCTGTGCGACTGGCCGACGCTGATCGAACGGATGACCACCGGCCCGGCGCGCGTGCTGGGCATCGACGCGGGGCGGCTGGCCGAGGGCGCCATCGCCGACGTGACGATCATCAACCCGAAAAAGCGGTGGACCGTCAAGGTCGACTCCTTCCGCTCGAAGGGCCGAAACTGCCCCTACGACGGCTGGAAACTCAAAGGTCGCCCCACCTGCACCATCGTCGGCGGGCAGATTCGCTACCGGCTGTAGGTCGCGGGTTTGCCGCCGTGGGGAATTTCGCCGGGTGGGCAAATTTGTGGATAAGTTTCGCTACTCCCACGGCGATATACAGGTATGGACGAGCGACGAGAACATCAGCGCTTCAATCTGGAGTACACCATCCAGGTCATTTCCGACACGGGGGACATGGTCCTGACCGCACTGACGACCGACGTGTCCGATGGCGGCGTTCGTATGCCCATGCCCTCCCAGGCCGTCCCCGATACCGGCCAGGACATCCAGGTGAATCTCACCATCCGCCGCAACGCCACCGGCGAGGTCGAGATGTACACCGGCCTGGGAAAAGTACTCCGCCAGAGCCAGCCCGACGAGAACGGCATGAGCGAAGTGGCCATGCAGTTCCACGCGCCCATGGAGCTCCGGCTGGACAAGACCCCCTCCCCGGCCGTCAAGAACGAGCTGGTCTGAGCGAATCGCAGCGGCTCAGGACGAATCCCGGCAGGGCAGTCGGCTTCGAGGCGATCCATGATCTTGCTCACGGAGAAATCCTTTCGGCAAGGCGGGGCGCGATCACGGCTCGATGGGCTCGCACAGGGCTTTTACATTCTCGACCGGCGTGCCGGGGGGAATCTCGCAGCCGGCGTTGACGAAGAACGGCCCGCCGACCGACTCATACGTCCGCCGTACGTGGTCGCGAATGTACGCGGGCGTCTTCTGCAGCACGTCGACGGGGTCGATATTGCCCGCCAGGGCCATCTTCTCGCCAACGGCCTCGCGGGCGGCGGTCATGGAGACCATGTGATCGACATCGATAATGTCGACCGACAGCTCGGCGATGCGCGGCAGGATTTTGGTGATGTTGCCGCAAATGTGCAGCCGGACATACGCGCCGCGGTCGTGAATGGCGCGGAAGATTTTCTCCTCGCGCGGGGCGACGAGGCGGTCGTACATGTCGGGCGAGACCTGCGAGGCGATCGCATCGCCGACGCCGACGGTATCGGCCCCGGCGTCGATCTGGGCGCGGGCGAAGTCGATGGCGACGTCCGTGCAACGGTCCATCAGTTCGCAGCACCAGGCTTCGTCGTCCATGAGGTCCATCAGGAAGTTGACGGGCTTGCGGAGGTCGGCGGCCTCGGCGACCGGTCCCTCGACCCAGCCGAGGATGGAATACTCCCCGGTCCAGCTCTGGGCGTACTCGGCGACGGCATCGACGCGGTCTTTCATGCGCGTCGAGCGGAGCGGATCGGGCTCGGCGAGCTGGCTGAGGTCGCGTCCGTCGGCCAGGGGCGGGTGCTCGCAGCGCGGCACGCCGTCGCGAACATACTCGATTTCACCGCCGAAACCCTGCGTCTCGCGGAACGGGTCGGAAATCGTACTGAGCTGCTCGAAGCCGAAATCCTTCGCACAGCCGATGTTCGAGGCGACCATGACGTGATGGTCGCTGGCAAAGGCGCCGTAGTTGCTGCCGATGTGCTCGGCGGCGTACTGCATGAAGATCGGAATCCGCGGCAGGAAGTCGACGGTCTCGCCGGCGAGCATGGCGTTGTATCGTTCGAGCGGTTTCATTATGCATCCTCCTTCGGCAGGGCTTTATCGCCGATGTCGTTGCGCCAGTAGACCCCTTCGAAGTTGATTTTGGTCAAGGCCCCGTAGGCCTTTTCCTGTGCGTCGGCGAGGGTATCGCCCAGGGCGGTCACGCCCAAAACGCGCCCGCCGTTGGTCACGAGCTTGCCGCCATGCCGGGCCGTGCCGGCGTGGAATACTTTCACGTCGTCGATCGCATCGGCCTGGTCAATGCCGGTAATCTCCTTGCCCTTTTCGTACGCGCCCGGGTAGCCGTGGCTGGACATTACGACACAGACGGCGTGGCGGGTGTCCCAGGTCAGTTCGATCTCGTCGAGCCGGTGCTCGGCCGTGGCGAGCATGACCTCAACGATGTCCGATTGGAGACGCATCATCAGCGGCTGACACTCCGGGTCGCCGAAGCGGCAGTTGAACTCGATGACCTTCGGGCCGGCGGGGGTGAACATCAGCCCGGCGTAGAGCACGCCTTCGTAGCGGCCGAAGTCGCGCCGCATCGCGTCGACGATGGGCACGAGGATTTCGCTCTCGATGCGGGTCATGGTTTCAGCGTCGACGATGGGCACGGGGCTGTAGGCGCCCATGCCGCCGGTGTTGGGGCCGGTGTCGCCCTGGCCGATGGGTTTGTGATCCTGCAGCGGCTCCATGGGGTAGATATTTTTTCCATCGACCAGGGCCAGTACCGTCGCCTCCTGACCGGTGAGCATCTCTTCGATGAGGACGGTCGCACCGGCCTGGCCGAAGAGCTTGTCGCCCATGATCTGCTCGAGGGGTTTGACGGCCTGGTAGGGCTCGGGGCAGACGAACACGCCCTTGCCCGCCGCCAGGCCGGCCGCCTTGACGGCCACGCCGTGCTCGCGGCTGAGGACGTACTTGCGGGCGGCGTCGAGGTCGGTGAAGATGCGCGCCTCGGCCGTCGGCACGGAGACGTGCTGCATGAGTTCCTTGGCGTAGGCTTTGTCGGCCTCGATGCGGGCGCCGGCCTTGGTCGGGCCGAAGCAGGTCAGCCCGGCCTCGCGGACGGCGTCACCCAGACCGTCGGCCAGGGGCGCCTCGGGCCCGACGACGACGAGTTGGACGTCGTTGGTTTTGGCGAATTCGATCAGCCCGGCCGTGTCGTCCACCGCAATGTCGACGCACTGGCCTCCGTCTTCAGCAATGCCCGGATTACCCGGAGCGGCAAAGAAGGTATCGCAGTGGGAGGACTGCATGATCTTCCAGGCGAGGGCATGTTCCCGGCCGCCACTGCCGACAAGAAGAATGTTCATCGCGGAGGTCCTTTCCGTACGGGGCGATCAAATCGACCGCGAGTGTACGGCAAGGCGGGGGCGGTTTCCAGCCCCGAGAGGTTCAATTCATCCCGGCCGGGCCCGGCTGGTCGGTCTCGATTTGATCCCTTGCAGCCCGCTGCGATTCATACACCCCCACGAACCGGTCGAGGTGGACCATGTCGATGGCCTGGCTGACCTCGCCGCGAGCACCGCACAACGCAAAGCGGACATTCTTCTTCAGCGCATTGCGCTGGCAGAAGGTCATCGCCCCCAGGCCCGACGAGTCCATGTACCGCACGTCGGAGATATCGAGGATCACCTTGGCGTCTTCCTCGAAGAAAGGCCCGACCAGCTCGAGCATGTGCTCGTAGTTCCCCGCGTCAATGGCTGCGGCGGTAAGCTTCAAAATCATCACGTCATCCTTGGTAACAACATCCAGTTGCATAGTACACCTCACGACCAGGACAGTGATTCTTCATCGCAGAATCGGAATACTCTGCTCTGGTGAATTATACACGCGGTCCTTGACCGCAGACGAGGGGCGATTTGAATAAAAAAACAGGGCCATTCGAGGCAGGTCATCAGTTCTGGCCCGCGCGGGCCAGTTCGATCAGCCGGGGAAGCTGGGTGCGAAGTTCCTCGGCCGCCGCCGTTTCGGGATAATTTTCGACCACATAGCGGGCCAACTCAGCCGCTTCTGCGTAGCGGTGCCGGTCGACGAGATCGAGGAACTCATCGCGATGGGCGCGGACCTCCTGGATGCGGGCGTTGTCGACGAGGCGATCCATCATGGCCCGGGCGTTGTCGGCCTGGTCGGAATCGGGAAACTGCTCGATGAGCCGGTGGGCCGCCTGGAGGGCATCGGTCCACTGGCGGTCCTGGGCATGCTCGCCGATCAGCGCAAAGAGCCGCTCGCACTGCTGCTGGCGATAGCTTTGCGATTCGCGTCGCACGCGGGAAAGCAGGTCGCCGGCGTCGGGTGCGTCGGGGAACTGGCGGGCCAGCTCGGCGGCGACGGCTTCAGCTTCATCGAAGCGGGCCACGGCCATCAAATCGCAGGCGCGCTGGCGCTGCGATTCGATCTTCTCGTCGAGCTGCGCAGCCCGGCGTCGGTCCAGCTCGCTTCGCAACGCGGCGACCGGCTCATCAAGGCCCGCCCCCTGCGCCCGGGCGAGATGCTCCTGGGCGGCGGCGAAGTCGTCCTCATTCAGCGCCCGCCGGGCCTGCTCGATCGCCTCGCGCCCGCGAGCCTCCATCCGCTGGCGCGACAGGTCAGCCCGCTGGTCGTCACTCAGCAGCAGGTTGTCGTTGAGCTGACGAAGCTCGGCGAGAATGTTTTTCATTGCGTCGACCTGAGCCTGGGGCAGAGGCGCCTCGGCGGCCGGCGACTCGGGTGCTGTTTTTTCGACTGGCTGGCCGGGGGTCAACAGGCCATCGGCAATGAGCCTGCCCAGCCGACGCTGCTGTGCGAGTACGCCGCCCAGTGCATCGATCACCCATGCAAGGGCCCACATCACGCCCCCGCCGAGAAGGCCGAGCATGATCCACACCAGCCCGACCAGACCGATGAGCCTGCCGCGGAACTCCCACGCCCACAGCCCCGCCGCCAGCAGCCCCGCCAGACACGCCAGCACCCCCATCACAATCAGAACGCGACACAACAACTGCCGCCCCTGCTGGCTGAAGGATTGGATTGTCCCGACACCCTTGCTCATGAACCGCTCCTGACACTGAAGGATATATCGCCGCAAACGGTCCGACAATGCAAAATTCCGCCTCAACAGAGACGATGCCCCGAAACTCAATACCCGTCAGATTTAATGTCAGATAAAAAATTTTTACTATTTTTTAGGGTCATCACCTGAACAGCCCTTGCTTTTTATGTTTTCAGATTATATACTTTTATTTGTGGGCAATGAAACGATGGGTGTGATCAGGTTGCTCCTCACGTGATTTTCACCCTTGAAATAACCCCTTTTCGAATCGGTCCCCCCCCCCGGCCGATTCGAATGTAAAGGCCGGAAGTGTCGTCCCCCCCCGCGACACTCCGGCCGCTTTTTTGCGCAGAGGGAGCCTCGTGAAATGATGCACACCAGGAACGCCCCCCTGCCCTTGCGCCGCGCCTCGGGGATCAGAGCTGTTTAAGATAGGCGTGGACCTGTGCAGCGGCGCGTCGGCCTGAGTCGATGGCGGTGGCCACGTAGGCTGGCCCGGTGACGACATCGCCGGCGGCGAAGATACCCTCGACGCTTGTGGCGTACCGCTCGGAGATGCGGACCTTGCCCTCGGTGGTTTTCTCCAGGCCGAGCTGCGTGGCGATCTTTTCGGGCACGTCGGCCTCGAAGCCCATGGCCAGGACGGCCAGCTCGGCCGGGACGGTAAACTCGCTACCGGGCAGTTCCTCGCGCTGCGGGCCAGCCGGCGAGGGGGTGTACTTCAGCCGGACGGCCTGGAGGCCGCCGATGTGCCCATTGCCGTCGGCGGGCAGGAAGGCCTTGGTGGCCACGGCCCAGTGCTGGCAGACGCCGTCGGGCGTAGCGGGCAGAACCGCCTGGGCGGGCGTGAGCGACTGGGGCAGGATTTCAAGCTGATGGACTTCCCGGGCGCCATGGGCCAGGGCCGTCTCGACGCAGTCCTCGCCGGTCAGCCCGCCGCCGATGACGACGACCGCCTTGTCACGGACGTCGGGAACCGACTCGCCCTGGCGGAGGAAGTCCAGGGCGAAGACCACGCCATCGGCCGATCGGCCGGGCACGGCCAGGTCGCGCGGCTTCTGCGCGCCAACAGCCAGCAGCACCGCGTCGAACTGCTCCCGCAGCGCATCGGCGGGGGTGTCCTGCCCGACGCGCTGGGCTGTGCGGAAGCTCACGCCCTCGGCGGTGAGCTGCTCGACGCGCCGGTCGATGAGGTCCTTGGCCAGCCGCCTTTGCGGAATGCCATACCGCAGCAGCCCGCCGGGCGCGTCGTCGGCCTCGAATACGGTCACCTCGTGGCCAGCGCGTGCGAGCTGCTGTGCAGCAGCCAGGCCCGCCGGACCCGAGCCAACCACCGCGACGGTTCGGCCGGTCTTGTGTTCCGCCGGTTGGGGCGTGACGTAGCCGCCCTCCCACGCGCGGTCGATGATCTCGCCCTCGGTGTCGCGTACCTTCACGGCCGAGCCGGTCAGCGTGCGGTGACACGCCTTCTCGCAGAAGGCAGGACACAGCCTCGATGTGAACTCGGGGAAGTTGTTGGTCTCGTGGAGGATCGCACTGGCGGCCTGGTAGTCGCCCTTTTCCGCCCGGGCGACCCAGTCGGGCACGTCCGAGCCGAGCGGGCAGCCGGTGAACTTGCAGCTGGGTGCATCGCAGCCCATGCAGGCCGGGCTCAGCAGTCGGCCGAGCTGCCAGCGGTACTCATCGGCCGAGCGGTAGCTGAACGCATCGACTCGCTGGATGTATTTGTCGCGCCGGGCGAGCTGGAATTTCAGCCAGGGCGAGAGCTTCGCGAGGATCGGCCTGGCCCAGCGGCTGCGCTTGAGCAGCCCGAGGGACTTATCCGACAGGGTGACGTTGAATCGCACATCGCGCCCGAACAGGCGGACCTTGCGCTTCCAGAGGTGCCGATAGGAAATGCCATCCCCATTGGCGGGGTTGACGTTGTACTTCTCGCGGTCGGCGGCCCGGCTTTCGGGGCTCGTGCCCAGCTCGGCGGTAAAGATGCTGTCCTTGATGAGCATGGCATCGGCGAGGTACTGGACCACGGCGCGGGTGGCCTGGTAGTCGTACTCGGCGCGGTCCTTGGTGTAGATGGCTCGCACGCGGTCGGCGTACTGCCTGGCGTAGTCGATCCCGCCCCAGCGCATCGCGTCGTACAGCCGCACGACCAGGTCGCGCCGCGTATCGTCGTCGAGCCCGGTGAGGTCATCGAGCAACGCCTCGCCCAGCGAGCGAAGCTCCTCGACGCGGGCGGCCGTCTTGCCGTATCGCCTGGCGGCCCAGCGGAGCTTGCTCTCGAGCATGTCGCGCGGGTCCAGCCGCTGCGGCGGGCCCTGGAACAGCTCGGGGCTTTCCACGAGCTTGCGCCCCATGTTGAAGGCGTAGAGGTTCTTGCGGAAGTCCACGCGGATGGCGTCTTTGATCGCCCAGGCGATCGAGTGCATGCTGACGGGCACGAGGCCTTGCTGGAAGGCGTAGCCGAGCATCATGATGTTGGCGTAGATTTTGCTGCCGAGGTATTTTTCGCACAACCGGCTGATGTTGCGGGCGAGGAACTCATCGTCCCGCGTGTGCTGGCGGATCAGCTCGACGAGTTGGTCGGGGTCGTAATCTTCCCGCCCCATAAGCCCGGAGATGGTGGCGATCTTGTCGGTGTTGATCACCGCGGCGGTCTGCTCCTTGGAGACGATGCGCACGCGGTGGTTGGGCGTGAGGATGCGGGCCGCTTCGAGAATGTCCACGCCGAGCAGCAGGTCGGCCTTGCCGTAGGTGATCGAGCCGGTCAAAGGCCGATCGGAATGGGTAAAGAGCACCTGGCTGACGACGCCGCCGTTGCGGATGGCCAGGCCCTTCTTGTCCAGGAAGACCACGCGATAGCCCTCGCGGTGGCCCGCGCGGACGAGAATGCTCGTGACCAGGCCGATCCCCATGCCGCCCACGCCCGTCAGGCAGGCACGCCAGACCTCGCCGGGGGTTCGCTTGGCCGGTTCGGGAATTTCATCAAGCCCCAGCTCGGGCACGCGGCTGCGAGGCGGGGCGTTGCGTGTGACGATGACCCGCTGGAACGAATCGCACGCGCCGACGCGGCTGCAGGCGCCGTCGGCTACGCACCAGCTCGTGTCGGTATCCATCTTCGGGCCGTAGGGCGTCTCGACGTGTCGCAGGCCCGGGCAGCCGGTGATCTCCGCACAGGCCAGGCAGAACCGGCAGACGTCGGCGTTGATCGTCATGTATTCTTTGCGCGGCAGGTAGCCCTTGTCGCGAGCGAGCTGGCGTTCCTCGCGCCGCGTGCGCCGCGTGCGCGTAATGCCGCACTCCTTGTCGGCAATGATGATCTTCACGCCGTCGGCGAGGAAGGTCTCTTCCAGCAGTTGGCGGTACTCGTCTTTCTGCTCGGGGTTGGTGCGTGTGATGGGCACGTCGTTGGCGCCGGCAATGCCGCGGACAATCGACTCGATATTCTCGGCCGGCACGTCATTGCCCAGCAGGTCGTACGTCACACCGGGCGTGGGCTGGTGGCCGGTCATGGCCGTGGTGGCATTGTCCAGGATGATGAAGGTGATGTCCTGGTTGAGATGGATGGCCTGGCTGATGGCGATCTGACCGGAGTGGTAGAAGGTCGAATCGCCCATGAAGACCACTTCCTTGTTCGTCACGAACGGGTCGGTACCGCTGCCCGTACCGGCCCCGAGGCCCATGCCGGAATAATCGTGCATCAGGTCGGTATTGGGCGGGAACATCAGCATGGTATAGCAGCCGGTATCGCCGTGGAACAGCAGGTCGACGGGCTCGCGGCCGAACTTGTGTTCCATGTAGTGCGGGTTGGCGAAGTGGCGTTTGATTTCCAGGCAGAGGCTTGCCGAGTCGCGGTGCGGGCAGCCGGGGCAGAAGCTCGGCAGGCGGGGGGGCAGCTCGGCGACCTCGATACGTTCGGTGGCGCGGAGCTGCTGGATTTCGGCATCGACCTGGGGGGACAGCTCGGCCCGGCCAAAGCTTTTGACCACCGGCGCGAGCAGGTCCATGAGGATCGAGGGGTGCAGGCCTCGCGTGGCCGGTATGCCCGGCCGCCCGTCGGGGAAGCTCTTGCCATACAGCTCGACCTCCGAGCGAGGCCCGCTGCCCTGGCGCCAGCCCACGACCATCTCGGCGATCTGTTCTTCCATGAAGCCGCGACGCTCTTCGATGACGAAGATGCGGCGACACTGCTCGGCGAGCTCGCCGATGATCTGCTCGTCGACGGGATAGCTCATGCCCAGCTTGCAGATGGGGAAGTCGCCCTCGCAGCCGAGGTCGGCCAGCGCCTGGCGGAGGTAATCGTGCCCCAGCCCGGCTGCGACAAACCCCAGCGGCGCCCGGCCGTCGGCGACGGGGTGTTCGATAACGTTGAGCCCGAGCTGTCGTGCAGCCGTCTTGGCCCGGGCGAAGCGGTCGGCGAGGTTCTCTTCCTGCCACCAGGTCTTCGGCGGCAGGAGCACGCGCTTGTTCAGCGGGATCGACGCGGTTTCGAGATCCATCTTGTTGATGGTGTTGACCTGCGGGAACTGGTTGGGCCTGCACTGGACGGTCCCGCCGCCGTCGGCGAGATTGTTTGTGAGGACGTAGCCGGAAAAGAGTTCGCTGGCGGCTGAGAGCTTGAACGACAGCTCGACGAAGTCTTTGACTTCCTGGGCGTTGCTGGGCTCGATGACGGGGATGAACAGGTGCTTGGAGAGGTATCGGCTGTCGGCGGGGACCTGGGTCGAGTCGCTCCAGGGGTCGTCGCCGTAGACGACGATGGCTCCGCCGTCGGGGTTGGCACCGGCGAGGTTGCCCAGGGCCAGCGCGTCGGCAGCGACGTGCACGCCGACGGACTTGATGACGATCATCGCGCGGGTCGGCAGGGTCTGCGTGCCGTTGAGCATGGCCGCTGCCAGGGCTTCGTTATTGTTGATTATGGCGTGGACGCCCTTTTCACGCAGCAGATCGCCCAGCACGCGAAGGGTGTCGAAGTACCCGGCAATCGGGCTGCCGGGGTACCCGCCGAGCAGGTGAACGCCGCCGGCACATTCCAGCGCACCTTTGACCAGCAGCTCATTGCCGGTGAACACTTCCGGGCCGGACTCGGTTAAAAATCTGCGATCAGAACTCATGCCCGCATTGTACGAATGGCGCGGAGAAGTCCATAGGATTTTTCCGACGCGATTTTCGCGGACCATCCGCCCGGCATGCGGCGCGCAGCGCAGCGCAGAATCACCCCCAAAAGGTTCGGACCCCGCCAGAGCAGACCCGCCGCCGATCAGACTTCGACCGGCACGCACTCTTTGCGATAGGCGCGGAAGAAGTGCAGCACCAGTTCGACACGGTCGCCGGCGTCGAACTTATCGAACAGCCGGCTGAGATGCGTGCGGACTGTTGGCACGGTAATACCGACCGCTTCGGCGATTTCCTTGTCCGTCATGCCGCTGAGCAGGCAGCGAGCGATCTGCTCCTGCCGGAGGGAGAACGTCAGGCTTTTCTTGATGGTTCCCCATTCATTCTCGGAGAACACGAACTGACCCTGGGTTTCGCTTACCATTGTTGCCTCTCACCAAAATTACCGACTCTCGCTTACTCGTTCTGGCATCGATGCCTTCATGACACCGCCCTGCCCTGCTCCGCTGCGAGATCATTAAGCGGAAAGCGGACATCCGCGTCATGTAAAGGCAGTCTGCGGGCGTCCGTGCAAGGATAATGACACCAATGCCACCGAAACTGTACAGATGACATTGTTTCGTATTATTCGCAGCGAGGGCAAGACCAGACAAGCCCCACATGTAGAGAACTTTCAGGACTCGTTGCCGAGATGGTGTGGGCTCAGCCCCCAGTGGAGTTTGCTGGCCAAGACCTGGAAATAGGTGCGGTCCGGATTGGGAATGATCCGCATGGGATGCTCGGCAGCACTGATAACCAACTGTCCATCGGTCTGCAGGGGCAGGGGAATCTGCCCGTCGACAATCACGCTCGTTCCCGCATTGACCCGGCTGGCGGTGATGGAGATCGGCTCGGCGAGGGTGAGAACCAGCGGGCGAAGCGAAAGGGCATGCGGCGCAACGGGCGTTACAACCACTGCATTCATTGTGGGTTGGAGAATCGGCCCGCCGGCGGACATGTTATAGCCCGTCGAGCCGGTGGGCGTAGCGATGACCAGGCCGTCGCCGAAATACTGCGCGATGGTACTGAAGCCCTGGCAGAGGTTCAGGTCGATCATGCGGAACGGCCGGCCGGCCGAGATGGCTACGTCGTTGGCCACCGGCGTGGTGAACTCACCCTCCGGGCCGGTCAGGCTCGCAGTGAGCATCATCCGGCGGGTGGCCTGAATCTGCCCGGCTCCGATGGCGGCGAAATGTTTTTTCACATCGTCCACGCTGAACTCGGCCAGGAAGCCAAGTTTACCCATGTTAACACCCACCAGCGGTACGTCATGGCCCGCCAGCGCCCGACCGGCCGCCAAAAGCGTGCCATCGCCCCCGACCACCACACACAGCTCGGCGCGGTTGACCTCCTCGCCGATGGACTCGCTGAGATTGCAGACCGAAAGAATCTCCGCCCGCTCAGCCAGCCAGGGCTGCATCTGCTCGATGCACTCAGCCACGCCCGCCTTGGCCATGTTGCCCACGATGATGATCCGCCGGGAAGTCATGGCCCCATCTTATCGCGCCGCACGCCCCTGCCAAGCATTAAACGCCAGGGCGGGAAGCAAACGTGAGTGACTTTTTTTCTGGCACGTCATGCCGCTGCCCGTTGGTTGTTCCAGTA
>CAZCDM010000036.1:0-15258 GCA_964497475.1 uncultured Planctomycetaceae bacterium | reverse complement strand
CGAGGATCACGGCGATGAGGTGCACATCGTAATGCTGCTCCGCGACGGTAAGCGTGAAGTGTATGTCCTCAGGCCCACGCCGAAGGAGGCCTCTACTCAGCCCGCCTCTGCACCGGAGGACTGACCAGCGATCCCCGCAGCCCAACGCAAGCCGACGGTCGGGGGTAGTCAGCTAGCGATCAGGGCGATATGATACACCCTCGGCGGAAAGGAATTCGCCAGTAACGACCGCTCCCAGGAACATCCATGACTGATAAAAACACGTTCAAAGACCAGTTGCCGGAAGAATTCAACTCGCCCACAGGCCTTCCCGACAATGCAGACGAGACGCGCAAGTGGCAGCAGGCCAATAAATCCTGGTGGGAACAAAACCCCATGCGCTACGACTGGGACGACGACCTATCCCAGGATGAAAACGACCGCCGTTTCTTCCAGGAAATCGATCGACGTTTTTTCCACTCGGCTGGGTTATTTCTGCCCGGCCGGAATGAACCCTTCGACTGCCTGATCGACTTTGACACCCTGGGCGATAAGCGAGTGCTGGAAATTGGCGTCGGCTGCGGAACCCATGCTCAGATGCTCGCCTCTCGTGCGGGCGAGTACAAGGGCATTGACCTGACGGACTACGCCATTACCACCACAAGCAAACGCTTTGAAGTCTTCGGCCTCAACGGCACCCTGCAGCAAATGGATGCCGAAGCAATGACCTTCGAAGACAACTCGTTCGATCTCGTCTGGTCATGGGGCGTGATTCACCACTCAGCCAATACCAACGCCATCCTCCAGCACATCGCCCGCGTCCTCAAGCTCGGCGGCCAAGCCATGCTCATGGTCTACCACCGCAGCTTCTGGAATTACTACATCCTCTCGGGGCTCTTCCACGGACTGCTCAAAGGGGACCTCTTGAAAACCCGTTCTCTCCATAAGACCAATCAGCGGCGATGGGACGGAGCCTTGGCAAGGTTTTACACCATCGATGAGTGGCGAACCCTTTGCAACCGATTCCTGCACGTCAAAGAAATTGCCATATTCGGCGAGAAAGCCGAGATGTTCCCCATGCCTCCCTGCGCTATCAAGCGAGGCCTGATGAAGCTCACCCCCAATGCGCTGACACGCCTGTTCACCAATCGAATGAAATTCGGAGCCTACCTCTTCAGTCGTCTCGCAAAAGACTGAATGTCTACCACCCCTGCCAGGGGTAGTCAAATGATCCCTCCGCCGGTATGATGGACCGCCCGGCGGAGAAGGTTCCGCCGGCTCGAAACACTACACCATCGAAAGGATTTCCCCGTGAGCATCGATCTTCGCAGCGATTGCAAGTACTCCCTCGTCGTGGCTACCAGCATGGGCACGCGCCTCACGCCCGCCAACGGCCAGCCGTTCCACGCCAGCCGACAGTTCCAGATGCAGGCCACCAGCGCCGAAACCAACGTCGCCAGCGTGTCGAGCTACCTCGGCCTGCCGGTCAAGGTCTTGACGACCTTCGTGAAAGACTCGCCCATCGCCCGGTTCATCAAAGACGACCTGGCCAGCCGGCACATGGACTACGAAGGCCCGGAAGTCGCCCAGGGCGATCCGTGGGGCTATCGTCATCAGTTCAACCTCGCCGACAGCGGCTACGGCAGCCGGGGCCCGCGCGTCCAGAACGACCGCGCCGGCGAGGTCGGCCGGACGCTCAACGTCAAAGACTTCGACCTCGAACGCCTCTTCGGCGACGAGGGCGTGCAGATGGTTCACCTCTCCGGGCTGATCGGCGCCCTGTCGCCCGAGACGGGCCAGTTCTGTCTCGAGATCGCCCGCGCCGCCCGCAAGCACGGCACGCGGATCAGCTTCGACCTCAACCACCGCGCCTCGTTCTGGACCGGCCGAGAGAAAGAACTCCACGAAATCTTCACCGAGATCGCCTCGGCCTCGGATGTGCTGATCGGCAATGAGGAAGACTTCCAGCTCTGCCTCGGCCTGGAAGGCCCCGAGGCCGGCGGCGAAGATCTCGCCACCAAGATCGACGGCTTCAAGGACATGATCAACCGCGCGAAGAAGCAGTTCCCCACCGCCCAGGTCTTTGCCACCACGCTGCGGGAGGTCGTCAGCGCTAACCATCACCTCTGGGGCGCGATCATGTCGGCCGGTGATGACTTCCACGTCGTCGAGCCGCGGGACATCACCGTGCTGGACCGCATCGGCGGCGGGGATGGGTTCGTCGGCGGCATGCTGTACGGCATCCTCAAGGGATGGGATGCGGAAAAGTGGATCCAGTTCGGCTGGGCCACCGGCGCCCTGGCCACAACCATGCTGACCGACTACGGCCAGCCGGCCGACGAGGACCAGGTCTGGTCGATCTGGTCGGGCAATGCACGCGTGAAACGCTGAGTGGTGAGCCCATGACGAACCCCAGGCCAACCATCCATCTGCTGTGCAATGCCCATCTCGATCCGGTCTGGCTGTGGCCCTGGGAGGAAGGTGCCGCCGAGGCCGTCAGCACCTTCCGCGTGGCGGCGGACTTCTGCGAAGAGTTTGACGGCTTTATCTTCAACCACAACGAGGTCATCCTCTACGAGTGGGTCGAGCAGTACGAGCCTGCCCTCTTTGCCCGCATCCAGAAGCTCGTCCGGCAGGGCAAATGGCACATTGCCGGCGGGTGGTACCTCCAGCCGGACTGCAACATGCCCTCCGGTGAGGGCATGGCCCGCCAGGCCATCGACGGGCTGAGCTGGTTCGCCGAGAAGTTCGGCGTCCGCCCGCGGGTGGCCTACAACTTCGACCCGTTCGGCCATTCGCGCGGTATCGCGCAAATCCTCGCCCGCAGCGGATTCGTTGGCTACCTGCACTGCCGCCCCAACGAGAACGACACCTACCTCCACCCCCTGCCGGACAAGAACTACCTCTGGGTCGGCCCGGACGGAAGCTGCATCGCCTCGCAGTACATGGTGGGCTACCTGACCCATCGCGGCCAGGCCTGCCAGCGCATCAATGAGATGACCGACCAGGCCCTCCGCGACAACCGCCCGGCCGAGCTCGTGCCCTGGGGCATTGGCAACCACGGCGGCGGGCCCAGTCGGGGCGACCTGCAGGAAATCACCGCCCTGATCCCCGAACGATCCGACGCAACGATCATCCACTCCACACCCGAAGCGTTCTTCGAAGACCTGCGCAAAAACGGCCCGGCCCTGACGCGCTACCCCCACGACCTCCAACGGTGCTTCCCTGGCTGCTACACCTCGCAGGTACGCATCAAGCAGCAATACCGCCGCCTGGAGAACATCTACTTCACCGTCGAGCGGATGATCACACAGGCCTGGGCGGCCGGGCGGATCGACTACCCGCGCGAGAAACTCACCGAAGCCCGTCGCTGCATGCTGCTCTGCGCGTTCCACGACATCCTGCCCGGGTCAAGCATCCAGGCGGCCGAGGAAATGGGCCTGGGCATTCTGGCCCGGGGCATTGACCTCTGCGAGCAGCTGCGCATGCGGGCGGTGCTGGCCCTGGCAGCCGGGCAGCGCAAAGCACGCGACGGCGAGATTCCCATCCTCGCGATGAACCCTCAGGCTCGGCCCGTGACGGACATCTTCGAGTGCGAGATGAACCTGCCCGACCAGGACCGCAGCGGCATGTACTACCAGCCGACGGTCACGCTCGACGGCCAGCCCCTGCCCGCCCAGTGCGAGAAGGAAGCATCGAACATCAACCTCGAGTGGCGCAAGCGAATCGTCGTCGATGCCGAACTGGCTCCCTCGCAGATCAGCCGACTGGACGTGACCTTCCGCAAGATCAAGGCCAAGCCCCGCCCCAAACTCTGCGCCCGCAACGGCCGCATCCGCGTCGCCGGACAGGACCTCACCGTCGACATCAACACGCGCACCGGGCTGATCGACTCGGCCCGGCTGGGCCGGCAGCAGTTCCTCGCCCCCACCGCCTGCCAGATCGTCGCCCTTGCCGACGATGACGACTCCTGGGGCACGCATCAACATCGCTACCCGCGTCGCGGCCAGGCGCTGCGCCTGGTCAGCAAAGCCCGCGCCCGCCAGCTCAACGGCGGCGTGGACGTCGAGCCCGTGCAGATCGTCGAGAACGGCCCGGTCCGCCGCGTGATCGAGGCCACCTTCGAACACGACCAGACCACCGCCCGCGTGCGATACCTCCTGCCGCAGAATCATCCGTGGATCGACCTGGACATCTCGCTGCTGGCCGCTCCGCCACGGACGATGTGCAAGCTGCGTCTGCCGCTGGCCTTCCAAGCCCGCCAGGCACGCTGCCAAAGCGTCTACGACCAGCCCGCTCGATCCCTCGACGGCACGGAATGGCCCGCCCAGAAATGGGGCGCCGCCATGGAAGACAAAGGCGCTGCCTCCCGGGCCATCGCCGCCGTGAACAACGGCACGTACGCTTTCGACTGCACCGATGGCGAACTGCGGCTGAACCTGCTCCGCACGCCCTGCTACTCCTTCCTGCCGCCGACACGACAGGCCGCCGTCGCAAGCGGGCTCAATCAGCCCCGCAGCGACCGCGGCGAGCGACACTTCCGCTTCCGCCTGATGCTCGGCCCGGCCAATACGCTGCTGCGATCCGTCGAAGCCAGCGCCCAGGCGTTCAACGAATCGCCCTTCCTGGTGAGCTTCTTCCCCTCCGGCCAGCGGGCCAAAACGCCCAAGCCCATCGTCGAAGTCCGCTCGGGCCACGCCCTGGTCACCGCCGTCAAGCAATCCATCGACGGCAAGGACATCATCATCCGCCTGTTCGAGCCGACCGGCCGAGCCGGAAAGAGTACGTTGTCCATTCTCGGGCGATGGCAGCGGACGATTCGCCTGGGCAAGTATGAACTGATGACGCTGCGGGTCGATCCGAAAACCGGCAAGACCCGCCAGGTCGACCTCATGGAAGAGCCCGTCGACTGACCGCCTGGGTGTTATTCCACCACCTGAACCTGTTGGGGGTGATTCAGGATGATCTGCGGATTGCCCACCCGCTCGTAGACTTCCGCACGGCCGGTCACGCGAATGGTCTTGCCGGCCAGCCCCGAGCCGTTGACTCCGCCAAAGCGACTCTCCATAACCGGGAACAGGTCGGGAAAATAGACAACCTGGAAATCACGGCGGTCGGTTGCCCCGGCAAAAAAGATCGTGAAGACCTTGCCCGTATGCGATGTATCAGCCCGGACGACGCGCCCCTCGACAATCACTTTCTCTCCCGTGCGGGCGGCGTTGAGCAGGCGGGCGCGAGCCGACGGCACGATAGCGGTATCGGCCTGGATGGCGACCGGCTCGGCCGGGAAAGTCGGCTCCGATGGCGATTCCGCGAACGACTCTTCCACCGTTTCCGATGCTGCAGGCGACCTCGGCGGAGCTATGCCAGCCGGTGTCTGTACGTTCGACTGGCCTGGCTGGGGCGGCTGGTCCTGGCCCCGCTTGCCCGCCAGCAGGATCACGCCGACCAGCAAAGCCACGCCCAGTACACCCGCCGCAATCAGGTACCAGACCATCGAGGACCGGGCCTTTGCCACCGGCTTGCGGGCCAGACGGCGAGGCTTGGGCTTGACGGAACCGAGAGACCCGGAATGTTCTGTAAGATTCTGCGCCGAACTCTGCAGGCCCGAGCCAAGCCCGATAACGAACCGCCGAAGGACCTTGGCCAACTGTCCGCAACTGTCATATCGCTGGGCAGGGTCTTTCGCCAAGCCCTTGGCAAGGACGGCAATTAACTCTGTGGAAAGGTCTTTGCGGTACTGGCGAATATCGGGCAGTGGATCGTTGACGTGTCTCAGGCAAAGATCTCTACGCGAGCCGCCCTCGAAAAGAGCTCGGCCGGTCAGCAGGAACCACAGGCTGGCCATGAGCGAATACTGGTCGCTGGCCGGACCGGCGGGCGAGCCGCTGACGACCTCCGGGGCGATGTACTTTGGCGTTCCGACCACCTCGGTCGACAGGCGAAAGCCGTCGGCCGGGTCATCCAGCCGAGCCAGGCCGAAGTCCGTGACCTTGCATCGCCCGTCGCGCGTGAGCATCAGATTCGATGGCTTGATGTCGCGATGTACCACGCCGATGCGGTGGGCGTATTCCAACGCGTCGGCCGCCTCGGCGATGAGCTGACAGGCCGGGCCGACCTCCATCGGTCCCCCGGCCGTGACGAGGTCCTGCAGGTTGCCCCCCTCGAGCAGCTCCATGGCGATGTAATACATGCCCTGGACCTGGTCGACCTCGTAGATGCCGACGACATTGACATGCTCCAGCCGGGCCGCCGAACGCGCCTCACGGATGAACAGCTCTCTGGACTGGTTGGCGTCGAGGCCATCGGTGACCTTGCGTGGAAGCACCTTCAGCGCCACACGCCGCTTGAGGTTCACATCCTCGCCGAGAAAGACGCGCCCCATCGAACCGACTCCCAGCAGCGAAAGCAGCTTGTATCGGCCGAACCGCTTGCCCTGCCAGGACGGCTGTTTGCCAGGCTCATCGCCCTGCACGCGCGAGGCCGGGCGCGGCGTCTGTTCTGTGACCTTGTCTGCACACATGCCTTGGATTGTAAGGCCATGGGCACCCGACCGGTCATTAAGATGCTGTTATATTCTGCCGGCCGTCACCCTCGTTCGCCTGCCGATCGAGCCGTGACCCGACCGCAGCGGCCAGCTATAATGATCGCATGAATCCACGAACGCTCCTGCCATCGCTGACGATACTGGCCCTGCTGGCCGGGACGTTTTGCCCCACCTCCGGGCAGACGACTGCTGCCGCCCCGGCCGAGGCGACCGAACCGCCCCCTGCCGACCAGCCGATCTCGGCTGAGGTCATCCAGGCGCGAATCGACCAGGCCGAGATGCTCGACGAGCCAACCCGCGCCGAAGTTCTCAAGGTGCTGCGCGAGGCGATGGTCGACCTCCAGAAAGCCCGGGCGGCCGAGGACAAAACACGCCAGCTCCAGGCCGAGCTCGACGCCCTGCCCGAGAAGATCACATCGCTTCGTCGCGCCCTGGCCGAGCCTCTGCCCGAGCCGCAGGGCGAGGAATCTCTCTCGGCCGAGGCCATCGAGGCCCGGCTGGATCAGACCCAGGCCTCGCTCACCGAGGCCCGCACCAAGCAGCAACGGCTGGAGAACGCCCCGGCCCGTCGCAAAGAACGCCTCCTCGAACTGCCGCGCGAAATCCAGCAAGCCTCCCAGGCCCTTACGCAACTCGAGCCGACCCTCGCCGCCGAGCCCGGCGACGACCCGCTCGCCCAGGCCCGCTACCTCGCCTCCCAGGCCCGGCAACAGCTGCTCGTGGCCCGAGCCGAGCTCTACCGCACCGAGACCCAGCACATCAAGGCCACCGCCGAGCAGGTCCAGCTCGAAGCTGACCTCGTCGCCCGGCAAGTGCCCCACCTCGAAAAGGAGTTGGCCTACTGGCAGGAGCAGGCCCGCCAGGCGCGATCGGCCGAGTCGCAGGTCCTGCTGCGGACCGTCCGCCGACAGCGAGAAAGCCTCGCCAAGCTTCACCCCCTGCTCGATGCCCTCACCGCCGAGAACCAGCAACTGGTCGATACCTTCCGCGGCCGCGACGGCCTGGCCCGGAAAATCGACCGGACCCGGACCGACCTGGCCACCGTCCGCCAGACCCTCACCCGACTGAATACCGAGTTCAACGATATCTCGCGCAAGATCGAAATCGTCGGCCTCAACGAGGAGGTCGGCACGCTGCTCCGCAGCCAGCGGAGCCGCCTGGCCGATCTGACCCAGGTCCAGGCCCGGCTCGATGCCGCACGCAGCCGACTGACGGAATCGCAACTCGATGCGCTGGACTATCAATCCCGCCGGGTCGAGCTGTCCGACCCGGCCGTCCGGGCGGAACAACGGATCGCGGACCTGCCCGACGACCAGCGGCCCGCCCGCTACCAGGTGGAGACCATCCTCGCAACGCGTAAAAAAATCCTCGACCGCCTCATCAGCAGCTACGAAACCTGGACGCAGGAACTCAGCGAACTGACCCAGACCCTGACCGATCTCCAGCAGCGCAGCGAGGAAATCGCCGCCTACATCGACGAGCGGGTGCTCTGGATCCGCAGCACCGACCCACTCAACGGGCGGGTGCTTTCCCGCGCGGGCTTGGGGGCAGCCGATCTGGTCGCGCCGCGACGGTGGCAAGCGATCGCCTCGGGATTCGTCGCCGGCGTCGTCGCGGCACCGCTGGCGCTGGCCGGCTGGGGGATCGTACTGGCCGGGCTGTGGTCCCTGCCACGCCGGGCCCACCGACGCTTCACGCTGCGTCGCGAAAACCCGGAGCTGGCCGGCAGCTCGTTCCTCGGTGCCCTGGAGACGCTGGGCTGGACGATCGTCCTGGCCCTGCCGGTGCCGGTCTCGCTGTGGGTGGTGGGATGGATTCTGAATACCGGATCGGCCAGTGCCGTCGAGGCGCGTCAGCTGGGCCTGGCCATCCAGGCCGGCGCGGCCACCCTGCTGCCGCTGATGCTGCTGAAAAACCTCGCCCTGCCGGAAGGGCTGCTGCACGTTCACCTCTCCTGGGATGAAAACCGAACCGCCGCCATCGGCCGGCTGGCACGAACGCTCGCAATCGTTGTCGTCCCGCTGGTGATCCTGACCGAACTCTGCGCCCGCATCGAAGGCGGAGCCTATCGTGACTCGCTGGCCCGGCTGGTGCAGATCGTGCTGCTGCTGGGGCTGACCGCTCTGGCCGGCGTGCTGGCCCGGCCCGGCGGAACCCTGCTGGGCACGAGCCATTCGCCCGACCGCTGGAAGCGGTACCGCTGGGCGGCGTTCCTGTCGATCCTGGCTGCCTCGGCCTTGCTGGCCCTGCTGATGGCGGTGGGCTACCTCTACACCGCACGGCAGCTCGGGCAAATCATTCGGCAGGAAGTCTGGCTGGTGCTCGCGGCGGTGATCCTCTACCAGGTACTCATGCGGGGGCTGTACCTGGCCCGGCGCGACATGGCCCGACGGCAGGTGGCCGAGCTGAAACAGACCGAGGGCGAGCAGGACAAAACCCAGGAACAGGCCCGCCGCGACCTGCAGGAATCGCTCGACCGCGTCACAGCCACCAGCACCCGCCTGCGACGCCTGGTCGGCCTGCTGCTGGGCGTGGGCGTACTGGCCGGGTCGCTGATGATTTTGGCGCCGGTCCTGCCGGCCGTGGGCGCACTGGACCGCATCGTCCTGTGGGACTTCTCCGGCCGCGACCCGGTCTCGCTGCGAGACCTGCTGGCCGGGGTGCTGATGGCTACGGTGGTCTACTACTTCGGGCGGTCCGTACCCGGCCTGCTCGACGCGCTGATCCTCCAACGCTTCGGCATGGAGAGCGGTAAGCGATACGCCATCACCACCGTGGCGGGCTACCTCCTCATCGGCGTGGGCGTCGCGGTCGTGGGCGAGCTGCTGGGCATCCGCTGGAGCAACCTGCAGTGGATCGTCGCGGCCCTGGGCGTGGGGCTTGGCTTTGGCTTGCAGGAAATCTTCGCCAACTTCGTCTCCGGACTGATCCTCCTGCTGGAGCGGCCGGTCCGTGTGGGCGACATGGTGACCGTTGGCGAGGTCACGGGCAAGGTCTCACGCATCCAGATTCGCGCGACGACCATCGTCGACTTCGACCTCAAGGAACTCATCATCCCCAACCGCGAGTTCATCACCGGCCAGCTGATCAACTGGTCGCTCTCCGACCGCCAGACCCGTGTGGTCATCCCGGTCGGCGTGGCCTACGGGTCAGACACCGAACTGGCCCGCCAGACGCTGCTCGATGTAGCCGCCGCCGAGGACGACGTGCTCGACGATCCCGAGCCGACCGCGTTTTTCCTGGGCTTCGGGGCCAGCTCGCTGGACTTCCAGCTGCGGGTCTTCATCGACGATACCGACAAGCTTTTCCTGGTCCGCCACCGGCTTCACATGGCCATCGACGCCGCCTTCCGCGAGAAGAACATCACCATCGCCTTCCCACAGCAGGACGTTCACCTGTTTTTCGACGACCGCGAGGCGCTGGAGAAACTCGCACCCCGGCCGGGCCAAACCCCCTGACCTGCCAAAGGCCCGAGGCGTTATTGATCGTCCTTGCCCGCCGGCGGGAGAGGTTGGTTCGTCGGTCCGGTGAGGTCCATGCCCTCGGGCAGTCGGCCGGGCTGGGCGTGGAGGTAGAGATCGCTGCTGATCTGCTGGCGGTAGGCTTTTTGGATGTTCGGGTGGGCCGTTTCCAGCCGGGCGTCGTCCCAGTCGGGCCAGCGGGTCTCGGACCAGTCCCAGTTGATGTAGGTATGGCCCTTGATCTGCGGCCAGGTGTTAATCATCTCGAAAAAGGGCACGAACCACTCGTACCAGTCGGCCTCGTCGGTCGCACCGACGTAGCGGGGCGTGGCCTCGCCGAGCAGCACCGGCTTGCCGTGCCTGGCCGCCTCTTGCAGGAACTGCCGCGTGTGCGGGTTGTTGCGGTATCGCCCGCTGGCCGTGGCCAGGTCGGCCGGGCTGAACATGTCCATGCCCCACCAGTCGACATACGCATCGCCGGGATAATACTGCTGAATGAACTCCCAGCTGCCGTACTCGTCATCCCACCCGGGGTACGGGCACCAGACGGTAGCGACGGGCAGATGCGCCTCGCGAATCCCCCGCGCGATGGCGCGGAACCAGGCCTTGTAATGCTCCGGCTGGTACATCGGCTTGTACCACGTGCCGTTGAACTCATAGCCGATGCGGATGAACATCGGCCGGCCGAACGCTTTGCACGCCTCGATCATCCGGTCGATGACCTCCTGATTGACCGGCTTGTCGCCGCTGGGCGTGTAGAGCCCGATCTGCGGAATCACGTAGCGGTCGTACTTCGTCTCGTAGCCTTCCAGCCGCTTGCGGAGGGCGGCGAGCTTTTCCGGTGCCGAGCCGACGCTGCAATACTCCATGAAAACCACGGGGAACAGCTCCGGGCCGAAGAATTCGGCATACATATCGAAAGCCTGCAACTGTGGCGTCCCCGGCCGATAGGTCTGCCCCGCCCCGTGGAACACTTTGGTCGGGTGCTCCAGCAGCGCACCGTAATGGGCCCGAGGCTTGGGCGGCGCGATCGCATCGGAGGGCGAAACCTCGACCGGCTCACACCCACACACACCCATCAACCCTGCCAGTACGATCACGATCTGCATTGTACGATTCATTTGAGACTCCCGTCCTCTTGCATCCCGGCTGGCCATGAACCTCGCAATTGGCCGACGGGGGACTATCAGCATACCGCCCGACAATCCGGCGGGCAAGTAGAGCCTACGAGCAATCCAGGTGAGTCTGGCCGGGACGAACCGTCAGGACCTCGGGTGAATCGAGAGTCTCAGCCGTCGTGACGCGCAGTGTCAGATCGACCGGCCAGGGCCAGGCGACCTCGATGCTCGGGCGGTCGGCGGCGGGATCAAAGCGGGTCACTTCCACGCCCCCCATGGAGAAATGTCCATCCGTGCCGAGCAGCATCCAGCCGGGCCGGGCGGGCTGGACTTTGACGACCTCACAGCCATGCGGCGCGAGCGGGCCGACGGAAATCGTCTCGCCGGGGCTTGCAGCCCGATCCCACCCGGCGCGGAACGCGCTGAGCATCAGGCCGTCACTGCCCAGCAGCTCTGCCCGGTCGCCCAGCAGCGATTCATCGAGGCAAAGCTCGAAGCTTCGTGGCTCGTCGAACCAGTTGATGACCGCCACCGTCACCCAGGGCTGCAACCCCGCGGCGCGGGGCTGGACGTCCGTCACGCAGACGGCGGGGTAGCGTCTGCCCTCGGCCAGGTCGGCCGGGCGTGCGGACCGCCCAATTGACGGCGCACAGTGACGCAGGAGCATCAGGCGGTCGGTATCGACCTCGGTGAGATTCTCGCTGAAGCAGGCCAGCCCCCCGCCGAGGTATTGGTTCAGGGCGATGGTGATCGCTTCGTCGTCGTTGAGCAGCCCCAGCGAAAGATGTCGCAGGCCGGCCGGTTCGCTCCGGCGGCGAACCATCATCGCGTCGGGGTCGTTGTCCCACAGGCGGTTCATCCAGAACAGCAGGGTGTTCTGCTTGATGGTGAACGGTCCGTAGCCGTGGGCTTCCTCGCCGGGCGGCGGGGCGGGCCATTCGCTGCGGACATCGCTGCCGCTGCGCTGGCCATCGGCCACGCCGACGGCCGGGCCGTACTGCCCGCCACAGAGGCACAGGTACCCCTTCTGACCGATGCCGCGGCGGATCGCCTCAATCAGCATGCGGTACGCTTCGGCGGGGGTTTGGGTCGGGTCGTGGTAGCGGGGCTGGCCCTGCACGACCGAGCGTGTGAAGTCGATCTTGTGGTAGGCAAAGCCCCACTGCTCGGTCAATTGGCGGTAGAGTGCTTCGGTCCATTCCAGCACGGCCGGGTTCGTCGGGTCGAGCACGAAACAATCCGTGCCGCTCATGAAGAAGCGGATCGCCGCACCGGCGCGGTCGCGCAGCAGCCAGTCGTCATGGGCGAATCGCAGGCGGCTGCGAGGCTCGGCCAGCGTCGGACACGTCCAGATGCCGGCCGCCATGCCCATCGATCCGATCCGCTCGGCCAGGCCCGGCAGGTCCGGCCAGTCGACGTTCGGCTGCCAGTCGCCCCAGCGGGCCGACCAGCAATCGTCGATCTGAAATACGTCGATGGGCAGCGGGTTCTCCCCGAGCCAGTCGAGTTGCGTCTCGGCCCGGGCCTGGGTGAACTCCTCGTCGAAGTAATACCAACTGCACCACACCGTCGGGCGGTCGCGGGCGGCGTTCATCGTGAGGGTGCTGCGAGCGGCCTGGCGGTCGGCGGGCAGCTGGCCGATCGTCAACGCACCGGCCGGGCCGAGCAGGCTCATCACCTCGCCGCTTGTGAACTCGCATGGGTAGCCGCCGGCAGGCGTCTCGACAGCCTGGCCGGTTTCCGACAGGCCGGCCACCACGTCGATCATCGCCGGGCTGTCCTCACCGAGCACGACCGCCGCCGGCATGCCGTTTTTAAAGCGAGGCTGTCGCAGGAAGGTCCACCGCCCCGCCGGGCCGCCCAGGTCCAGCCCATCGCCCTCGATCACCACCGGGCGAAGCTCATCCACCCAGGCGGTCTCGCTGGAATCGTTCCGCACGCGCAGCCGAACGGCCCGGAAGGGTGCACCATCGGCCGGCGTGAACAACTCGCGTGTCACGGCCAGGCCGCAGCACGGCTGGGCCGCTGCCGATTCGATTCGCCCCCTGCCCAGGCCCGGCTCATCGGCCGGAGCATCCTCGCCCGGAGGCAAGAAACGCAGCCGATGGTCCTGCGCGGCAGACTCGGTCGGCCCGGCCAGAACGGTCAGCTCACTGCCGACGTGCAGGCGGATCGGCCCGAGCGGAAAGGAGAGCCTCTCGCTGGCCTGGGGCACGGTCATACCGAGGCCTGGCCCGCTTCGGCCAGTCGCTGCTGGGCGGCGTGCATCTGCTCGGCGGTGGGCGCCTGGCCCGATTCCATCATGTCCCGGAAGCAGTCAAACAGGTACGTCGCGTCGTGCGGGCCGGGGCTGGCCTCGGGGTGGTACTGCACGTTGAAGACCGCCTTGTCGAGATGCGTAAAACCCTCGACCGTCTGGTCGTTGAGGTTGACGTGGGTGATCTTCGCCCCGCCGGATTCCAGCGAGGCCGCGTCGGCCGCGAAGCCGTGGTTCTGGCTTGTGATCTCGACCTTGCCGGTGGCCTCGTTGCGGACAGGCTGGTTGCACCCGCGATGGCCGAACTTGAGCTTGTACGTCTTGCCGCCCAACGCCCACGTGAGCAACTGATGGCCGAGGCAGATGCCGAAGACCGGCACCTTGCCGACGAGGGCCTTGAGGGTTTCGATGGTGTAGGTGACCGCGGCCGGGTCGCCGGGGCCGTTGGACACGAACAGCCCGTCGGGCTGGGCGGCGAGGATTTCCTCAGCCGATGCACCGGCCGGTACGACCCGCACATCGCAGCCGCTCTCGACGAGGTTCCGCAGGATGTTCATCTTCGCGCCGCAGTCGATGGCCACCACGCGGTAGGTCTTAGAGCCATGGTCGCGATGACCCTGGGCGAAGGCGCTGTTGTAGCCTTCCGGCCAGTCGTACGCTTCGGCGGGCGTGACGTGCTGGACGAAGTCGGCCCCGTTCATGCTCGCGACGGCCTGGGCGCGGGCGACGAGTTCGGCATCGTCGAGAATCTCCGTGGAGATCACCGCGTTCATCGCACCGGCCTGGCGGAGGTGCCGCGTCAGGGCGCGGGTGTCGATATCGGCCAGGCCACAGATGTTGTTCTCGGCGAGGTAGGCCTCCAGCGATCGGCCGCTGCGGAAGTTGCTGGCGATGGGGCTGAGCTGGCGAACCACAAACCCACGCACCTGCACCTTGCGATTGTAGCTCTCGATATCCTCGTCATTGATGCCGTAATTGCCGATTTCCGGGTAGGTCATCGTGACAATCTGCCCGGCGTAGCTCGGGTCGGTCAGCACTTCCTGATACCCGCTCATGCCAGTATTAAAAACAGCCTCTCCTTCACAAGCGCCTTCTGTACCAAAGCTTGTGCCCGTAAAGACCAGCCCGTCCGACAGGGCCAGCTTGCATGGTTTCGCGTTCTGCGTCACGATTCGATTCCTCAGATTTGGTTTTTTCGGCGATCTGAAATTCTTTGCCACTGCTTACTCAAGGCCCCGTCGGACCTCTCCGATAGAACCTTTGTGAGGCTGTATGGGTCTTATCCCGTCAGATGACGGGAGCAGCCTGCATTTGAGAATCCGGGAAGCGGCGATCCCGGGTTCTCTTTTTTATGCGCTCAACGCGGGCCAACTCACACCGGCCCGACCGAGTGTAGCAGATTTACCCAGCCCGCAGAACACCCTTTTACAGAACTGCGGTTAATCTTTTAGAGCGCAGCATTTTTTGTACTTTTTGCCGCTGCCGCAGGGGCAGGGGTCATTGCGGCCGGGGGTTGAACCGTCGGAATGGAGTGGCTCGACCGGCTTGGTGTTGGCCAGGATCTGCTCCTCCTCATCCAGCAGGTCGGGGTCGGTGTTCTTCCGGCTCAGCGCGCCGAGCAACCCCTTACGCTTCTTCCTGTCATACCGGTCAGAAATCTTGTCTTTGCTCATGGCAGTACCCTTTTTCCAATTCTATTCAACCATTCTCGCCGCATTTTTTGCATATTGGACCAACAAGCCGGCGACGAATATGCGTTCACCCATTCGCCCCACAGCATTTTTTTGCATATTGGACCAACAAGCCGGCGACGAATATGCGATCACCCATTCGCCCCACAACATTTTTTTGCATATTGGACCAACAAGCCGGCGACGAATATGCGTTCACCCATTC